>JAFQUP010000193.1 GCA_017408405.1 Thermoguttaceae bacterium | reverse complement strand
TCTTTTTCGGGTCCGTCACAGCATCCGCAATGGCGAGCGCGCCCATCGTGAGGCCCCCATTGCAGACCTGATTCCAATTATACTCAGACTGTTTCCACCAACGTTTTCCAGTGCGGCCGGGCACGAGTCCCTTTTCGTAAATCGCGTCTTCGATCATTTTCCGCTCATCCTGCGTCAGATCCGCGTAGAACCAGTCGTATGCGATAGCAAAAGCCGCAGCCATCTCGGCAGTATCGAGGAAATGCGAGGGATTCCAGTCCGGGAAAGCGGCAGCCGCACGAATTTCCGCCATCGCGCGTTCCCGGCACGCGGTCCGTTTCTCGGCATCTTCCGAGAGACGGTAGACTGTTCCCAGCGCGAGGACACGGCGCAGGCAGTTTCGGCTCTGCGTCAAAAGGCGCGGTCCGACGATGATGTAGCCGACCGTTTCAGGATTTTTCAGGTACCTTTCCGCCTCCTTTTCCACGGAAGCGTAGAGTGCCTGAAGGTTCTCGTCGGTCTTCAGAAGCGCCGCGGTCTCCGCGCACTGTGCGTCTGTCATGAAAACGCGCGGATGTTTCGGATTCAGGTTTGAAAGCGACGGGATCTCTTCGGCAGAGACCGGAGAGATCAGCGGCATCTGCGAAATAGCCAGAAACGCCAAAACCGCGAAAAACGCGAAAAACGCGAAACCGGCGGACAATGTGGATCTTAGCTTCATTTTTTTCTCCTTTAAGGCGGGAAAAGGGTGGGAAAATCAAAATCTTACGCTGAACGAAATTCGGTTCAGCCCCAAAACAGAACGCGCCCGACGCCGCGGAAAACGAAATGAAGGAAGCCTCGCGGTTCCGTTTGGGCGGTTCACGCTCTCCGCTTTTCGGTTCGCGATTCCGTTTGGGGGCGGTTCACGCTCTCCGCTTTTTGGTTCGCGATTCCGTTTGGGGGCGGTTCACGCTCTCCGCTTTTTGGTTCGCGATTCCGTTTGGGGGCGGTTCACGCTCTCCGCTTTTCGGCTCGCGATTCCGTTTGAGGGCGGTTCACGCTCTCTATTTTTCGGCTCGCGATTCCGTTTGGGCGGTTCACGCTCCCAGTTTTTCGGCTCGCGATTCCGTTTGGGCGGTTCACGCTCTCCATTTTTCGGCTCGCGATTCCGTTTGAGGGCGGTTCACGCTCTCCATTTTTCGGCTCGCGATTCCGTTTGGGACGGTTCACGCTCTCCGCTTTTCGGCTCGCGATTCCGTTTGAGGGCGGTTCACGCTCTCCGCTTTTTGGTTCGCGATTCCGTTTGGGCGGTTCACGCTCCCAGTTTTTCGGCTCGCGATTCCGTTTGAGGGCGGTTCACGCTCTCCATTTTTCGGCTCGCGATTCCGTTTTACTCGGTTCGCCGTGCGTGGGAGACGACGTTTCGGAAGAATTTCGCATAGTCACCGCCAATGTCGACGAAATCACCGCCGGGGACGTCCTGCACGACACGCGGTTTCCCCCAGTCGACGAATCCGCCGACCCAGTGCGGTGCGACGTCCGTACCGAGAGCCAGCGTACGGCCTTTTCCGTAGGTCCCTTCGACCAGAAGCGGCGTTTTTTCCTGGATCTCGAAGCGGAAATCGCCGTTTTCGTGCGTGACGGAGAACCGGACGGCCTCGAGAAGCACGGACGCGTCTTTCTTCGGACGGAATTCATTGAATCCGCCCACTCCCGGCGGCGTTTCCCACGGCAGGCCCGCGAGGACTGGTGAATTTTTCTTTCCGGCAGCCGGCACGACGAGTACAGGCTGCGCGTAGTTTCGGCGGTCGTCTTCTTCGAGCATCTCGACCGGCAGGAGCTCTTTCAGCGGCGTGGAATCGTACTCGCCAAGCCGTCCGCGGTAACTCTCCCAGCCACCGAACATGATGAGGCCTGCGCCGTTTGCGACGCATTTTTCAATGTGTGCGAAGTGGGCATCCGAGAGATTTTTGGCCGGATAGTCGCTCAAAATGTACGCGGAGTACTCCGTTTCGAGAAAATCTTCTCCGGGAGCGTCCGGACTGTCCACGCGGTCAAACGGGATCCCGAAGTGCGCCATGATCCCGGCAAGATACGCTGCTGCGCCCAAAACGGAATCATCGCCAAGATAGCAAACTTTTTCGCTTTTCATTTTTTCTTTTCTTTCCTTCTTTTTTCCAAGTTTACATAAAATTGGACTTTTTCTTTAGGATACCGGATTTTTCAGACTTTTCAAGGGTCACGGAGCGGATTTTCCGAAAGATAGCGAAAAAAAAGCAAAAGAAGAACAAAAAAACGGTTTCAGACGCTTGCGAAAAATCATGAAATGAGGTAAAATAAAATTCGCGGGACTTCATTCCATCCGCACACCGACAATTTACCTACCCAGACAAAAGGAGATTTTTTCATGAAACGATTTTTGGCGTTTTTCCTCTCTGCCCTCTTTCTGACGACTGCCGCGGTGCAGGCGCAGCTCCCGGAGATCGCGGGCCGGATCCGTTCCATGGCACATCGCGGAGACTACCATAACGCGCCCGACAACACGATCCCGAGCCTCAAAATGGCCATTGCGACCGGCGTGGATTCCTGCGAATTTGACGTACGGCGCACGAAAGACGGCGTTTTGATCCTCTCGCATGACGCGACGTTCGCTCATGCTTCCAACGGTGCGTGCACGCGGGCGATCTCCGACATGACGTTTGAAGAGACGCAGGCCGTGGACGTCGGCGCGTACAAAGGGGAAGCCTGGAAAGGGACAAAATGCCCGACTCTCGAAGAAACGCTCCTTCTTTTCAAAGGTTCCGGCTGCATCCCGGTCATCGAGATCAAGCAGCCCGGCACGGAAGAAGACATTGCTGCGATGCTCAAAAAGCACGACATGGTGAAAGAGTGCGCCATCGTTTCGTTTGATCACGAGTCGATCCGGAAAATGTGGGAGCTTTGCCCTGGAATTTACGCTTACCGGAACGGCGGCGACCGGAAAGGGATGAGCGATGAAGAGTATGTTCAGTGGTTCATTGACAGTCAGAGAGACTGCCCGTTCAAAGTGGCGAATCCGCACGTCAAAAACATGAACGTGAACACAGTGAAACTGCTGAAGAAAGCCGGATTCACGGTCAGTACGTGGATCGTTGATGATCCGGAAAAGCTCAATGAGCTCCTTGATGCCGGGATCGACACCATGACAACGAACCGGCCGGCGGTTTTCGTGGAAGTGATGAAAGAACGCGAAAAAGCGGGAAAGAAATGAAAATGTTTTTTCAGGTTCACCCGGCAGGCGCATGCCAACGCTGCCGCGGAAACCATAAGGAGACATGGATCATAAACGCGAAAAACGCGAAAAGAAACGGAACTCACCGAATATTTTAAGATTTTTAAAATGATTTTGTGTGCAGTCGCTTTTTCCAATGAATTCGTGTTGTGCCGGCTTGCGCTTTTCATTTTTTCGCAGAGCCGCAAAGACACTGAGGTTTCGCTATGGGGGTAGAGAGGGAGTTTTTTTGTCTCTCTCTACTTTCTTTCTTTCTTTCTTTCT
>JAFQUP010000192.1 GCA_017408405.1 Thermoguttaceae bacterium | reverse complement strand
TGGAATGAATTGACGGGGAAAGTTGAGTCGGCCGCCGATCAGAAAGTTGAAAACGCGATTCTGGATGTTGCCGGTAAACGTGGTATTTCCTATTTCAATTTTCGCAAGGTCAAGCCCACCGAAACGTATACTCAGTTTGAAGACAAACCGGCGTGGGATGAGGTCGAAGTCATTGCCAACAGGTATCTTGAAGAGTACCTGACGGGCAAGATTGACCGTTTGGAGATCGTCTATACGAAATTCTTCTCCATGTCGAAGCAGGCTGTCGTTCACGAAACGCTTCTTCCGCTCTCCGAGCTTGGCAGTGCGGACGACGCGAAAACGAATGACGCAGACAAAAATATCAACGCGGACTATGATTTTCTTCCAAGTGCGGACAGTATCTTGAAAGAGATTGTTCCCGCGAGTTTCAAAACGAAGCTGTTCAAGTGCTTCCTTGACGCGGCCGTTTGCGAGCAGATCGCGCGAATGGTAGCGATGAAGGCGGCAACGGAAAACGCCGATGCGATGATTCAGACTCTTACCATGGCGGTGAACCGTTCGCGTCAGAGTCAGATTACGGGCGAACTCACCGAGCTTATTGGTGGTGTCGAAGCTCTTAAATGAGCGGTCCGGTGTCCTGCTTTCTTTTGAAAGTCCGGGCGCGAACGCAATCGTTTGATATTCAAATTTGTCCCAAAACATCAACGCACGGATCATTCCGCTGCATCATAGAAAGAACATATTATGTCAAGTAACATCGGTCATATTACTCAGGTCATCGGCTCCACGTTTGACGTGGAATTTGCCGAAGACTCGCTTCCCGCGATTTATAACGCGGTGAAAATTGAATCGGAGAAAAACGGTGTGAAACTGAATCTTACCGGTGAAGTTCAGCAGCACCTTGGCAGCGGTCGTGTCCGCTGTGTCGCTTTGGGTTCCACGGACGGTCTGATCCGCGGTCTGGAGTGCGTGGACACTGGCGCGCCGGTGACGGTTCCGGTCGGTCCGGAAACAGTCGGCCGTGTCTTCAATCTTCTTGGCGAACCGATCGACAACCGCGGTCCCGTCAAGGCGAAGGCCTTCTCTCCGATCCATCGTGACGCCCCGAAAATTGCCGACCTCTCCACGAAGACGGAAATTTTCGAAACCGGTATTAAAGTCATCGACCTCCTGACCCCGTTTGTCCGCGGTGGTAAAGCGGGTCTGTTCGGTGGTGCCGGTCTCGGTAAAACAGTTATTATTCAGGAACTCATCGCGCGTATCGCGTCCGCTCACGGCGGTTACTCCGTATTCGCCGGTGTTGGTGAACGTACGCGTGAAGGAAACGACCTTTGGCTTGAGCTTCAGGAAGCTGCCATTGGTCAGACCGGCAAACACGTTATCGACCAGACCTGCATGGTGTTCGGTCAGATGAACGAGCCGCCGGGAGCACGTCTCCGCGTCGCACTTTCCGCACTGACGATGGCAGAATACTTCCGCGATCAGTCCGGAATGGACGTTCTTCTGTTCGTGGACAACATTTTCCGTTTCTCCCAGGCGGGTTCCGAAGTGTCTGCACTTCTCGGCCGTATGCCGTCTGCCGTGGGTTACCAGCCGACGCTGGCCAGCGAAATGGGTGCTCTCCAGGAACGAATCACCTCCACGGAAAAAGGCGCCATCACCTCGGTGCAGGCCGTTTACGTGCCCGCCGACGACCCGACTGACCCGGCTCCGGCCACGGCTTTCGGTCAGCTGGACGCTTTCGTTTATCTGGAACGTGCGATTTCCGAAAAGGGTATTTACCCGGCAGTCGACCCGCTTGCGTCCTCCAGCCGCGTTCTTGACCCGCAGTACGTTGGTGACGAACACTACCAGTGCGCCCGCCGCGTTCAGTCGACGCTCCAGCGTTACCGTGAACTTCAGGACATCATCGCCATTTTGGGTGTTGACGAACTGAGTGAAGCGGACAAACTGGTCGTCCATCGCGCGCGCCGTATGGAACGTTTCCTTTCCCAGCCGTTCCTCGTTGCCGAAGCATTCACCGGCAAGAAGGGTGAGATCACGCCTCTGAAAGAGACGATCCGCAGCTTCAACGAGATTTACGAAGGCAAATGGGACCACCTGCCCGAATCCGCTTTCATGTACGTTGGCGGTATCGAACAGGCTGCGGAACAGACTGAAAGAATGGAAGCGGCGGCGAAGAAATAGTTTCGTTGTTCAATCCGGCGGGGACTGTCTTTGGCGGTTCCCGCAGAACCCAGGAACTCCCGTGACGGGAATTGGAGTCTAAAATGGAAATCAAATGCATCGTCGTCACGCCTGAGAAGGTGGTTTTGGAGAAGAGTGCAGAATTCGTCTCTTTGCCGCTTTATGATGGCGACTATGGCATCGCATTCAATCACACTCCGGTCATTGGTCGTTTGGGAGCTGGTGAACTTCGTATCCGGAACGGAGAGAACACGGATTCGTATTTTGTCTCGGGCGGTTTTGTTGAGGTTTTGAACAATTCCGTCACGCTGATGACGAGCCGTGCAGTCCCGGTAGCCCAGATTACGAAGGAGACTGCTGAACAGGCATTTGCCGAAGCATCCGCTAAACCGGCTTCCACGGCGGAAGAGGTTGAGCTGCGAAACGCGGCGCTTCAGTCGGCGAGAGCCATGTTGCGCATCGTGAACAAATAGTTTAGTTCGCACGCATACCGAGGACCAGAGCGATCTGGTCCTTTTTTTTGATGAGAACTGTTTTCGTAGGCGAGCCTTTCGAAAACTCAAGCCGGGAGCAGGGGATAGACACCAGTCGCGAAGTTTTTGAGGCAGGAGAATAGGGATGGAAATGCGTGTTTTGAAGCTGAATGAGATCCGGAATGTGCGCAGAGCGGCCAACGCACTGGGGATTTTGCCGTTAGCTTTTTTTCTATTGGCTCTTGCGTGTTATTTTTATGATGGTGACCCGACGATCGAAAAATTTCCTTCGTGGAAATATCTGGTTCTGTTTCTTTCGGGTGGCGTGCTTGAATTTTACGCTCATTTGCGTTTGATGCGGTTTCCAGTTTTTTCGGATCCGAAACCGCGAAATCTTGCGCAGGGAATGCTGGCGGTCTGGCTGCTCTGGCTTCTTTCATTGGCTGAGTGGTTTGGAGCTTTTTTTCATGGCGGAGTCGGCGTTGATCTGTTATGCGTTCCGCCGGTCGTCTTGAAGGTTTTCTGGATATTGCCGTTCCTTCTTTTTCTGAATGCCATTTCGCGTTTGACGCAGAGTCGGCTGGCATCTCTAGTCGTATGGGGCGGTTTGCTCGGTTTTTTCGGAGGAATAGTTGCCGGAATCGTATTCGAGAGGGAGCTGTTCGCTCTTAGCGGATTCTTTTTTTCTGTTTTCTGCCTTACTTGCTTACTCCCGCTGCTTCTCTGTCTGAGTCTACGGAAATTTGCCAGAGAACGGGCAGTGGAACCGGCCTCCGGTATGGCATTGAGTATAGGAAAACCGGAAGATGGTTCCTGTGCGCCGTCCGTATCTGTTTGGGAATCTGAGGCTGGAAGGGTGAAGCTTTCGGAGTTGACGTTGGAGGAAATTCGCGGGTTAAAGCTCACTTCCCTGGGAATTGCATTTTTGCTGGCGAGTGCAGCCTGTATGCTTTGGTGTGCGGTGACGTTCTTTACGGCTCACGATGTGGAGTTTGTCCGGAAGCTCATTCGGTGGGGATTTCCAGGCGCGTACTTTCTTTTGCTGATGGGCGGGAGTTTGCTTTGCGCAGTGCCGAAACGATTCCGGATGAAATTCCGATCTGTACTTCTGTTTGGAATTTTTCTGGCGGCCGTCGCGGAATTTGTTGGGCTCCAGATGATGGAGATCCATCTGGAATCATTGGTCGGGGGAGGAGTGCTGCTGGTGGGAGGAAGTCTTTTCTTTGGGGTTTCGCTCACTTTTTTCGTATCGCACCTTCTCAGGATGGCAGAGCGGATGACGATAGGCAGCGAGGCCGTTTTTTATGGAAAATGCCGGGCGTCTGTTGAGATCAGTAACGGCGGAGTGCTGATAGGATTCCTGTTTGGGCTTGGAATCATGAAAGTTGGACCGGTTTTCTCGATGGTCGCTTTTCTGCTCTGGGGCGGCATGGCGATCTGGATGCTTTTGAGTCTTCGCGATGTGCTGCTGCGATTCCTGGATGGGGAAATCATGGCATGAAATGTCCCCGTCATTCTGCCTGATTGGACCGCTCTCAGTTCTACCGTCTTTCTGTTTGCAGGAAAAACCCCGTTCAGCCGGGTAACTGAACGGGGATAAGCGGTTTTGCATCAGTGAATATTTAGTTCAAGGCCGCATGGAATTCCTGGAGCGACTTCACGACGATGGAGTCGGAGTTGATCGCTTCGATCCCCTGCGCAGCAGCTTCCGCGGCGGCGAGCGTCGTGAGGTACGGGATCTTCAGACGGATCGCGTTCTTGCGTGAAGTTTGGCGAGTGTTAGACATTACGAAAAACCTTAATTACTCGAAGTTTGCCGCATTTTTGGTTAGTACGTGAGCTTAAACTTTGGTGATTTTCTCGTCGTGAAGTATGCCGACGGCTAGTTGGAGAAGCTGCTGGGCTGATTGCCATGACTTTTTCCGTAAATTTTCTTCCAAACTTTCTGTCCGTGAAGTTTTCTGACAGTCGGTTTTCTCAAATAAAAAGACGACCGTTCAAAAATGAGCGATCGTCTTGCCTGATTAAAATTTTGTGCTAAATTTTACTCTTCCACCCACTCTTCCATGTAGCGCGCAAGGCTGTGGAGACCTTTGCCCAGACGCAGCGGACGCTGGTAGGCGCGAAGTTTCGCCATGTTGATCAGGTCTTCAAACGGACGGAATTCGAGTTCCATTTCTTTTCCGACGGAGACCATCACGCCGTTCATGCCGTTTTCCACGAGGGAAACGTAGGCGCCGGTGCCGAGCTGGCTGCCCATGATGACGTCGAAACCCGTCGGCGGCTGGCAGCGAACTTCGTAGCCGAACTGGAGACCGACGAACTTCATTTTGCCGTAGCCGCGCTTCGCCATTTCGTCAGCGACCAGACGGCCGAGACGGGAGCTGAACTTCAGCTGGGAAACGGGGTAATGACCGAACGTATCGGGTTTCAGACTGCGGTATTCGTCGTCGGAGATGCAGCATTTGATCTCGGAGAGCGGCAGGTATTCGCCAATGCCTTCCGCGACACAGATAACGCCGCATTTTTTGCCGAGCTTGATGCGCTTTTCGACGGTGTCGGCGATACGGCTGATGAGTTTGTCGAACAGAACGATCTCACGTTTCTTCGCATTGCCGTTTTCGTCAACGAGCAGTTCGCCGGTCTGCGGGCTGTAGGAGTCTTCCGTGCCCATCAGTTCCGGTTCATTGATGACGTCTTCCAGACCAATGCACAGGGAGGCTTCGCCGGCGATGGCGGAACCGTAGGAAAGCCACGCGGCTTTACGTCCCATCAGCTGAGCGACATAGTAGCAGTTGGTTGCTGTGGCGTCGAAGAGGAGGTTGCGCAGCTGGCGCGCCATGAGATCAACGGCCGTGAAGAAACCGAACGTGAAGTCGATGCCTTCGTAGTCATTGTCGATCGTCTTCGGCAGGTGGATGACGCGGATCTTCTTCGCGTCGGCACCGAACGTATCCTGGTATAGCTTGAATTTCGCAGCAGTCGTGAGCGTGTCGTCGCCGCCGATGGAGATCAGAACATCGATGCCCAGAGAGCAGAGTGCGTCGTAGACCGTCTTCATCGGAGCGGTGGCTTCGGCATTGGTGAGGTCTTCCGGTTTGCTCATCGCTTTGCCCGGGTTGGCTCGTGCGGAACCGATGATGATCCCGCCTTCCGTACGGCGGCCTTCCAGATTCATTTTGTCCAGACGCAGATAGGCGACGCCTTCCGCAAGCACATCACCCGCTTTGTAATCGACCAGGTGCGTGTAACCGTTCAGGAAGCCGTATACTTCGATCCCAGCGCGGCGGAAGCAGTCCGCGGCGGAGCAGATGACGGCATTGGCTGACGGAGCGGGACCGCCGGAGAAAAGGATACCGACTTTTTTGATGTCAGTTTTCACGAGTTGAGGACTTTTCAGAGACATTTTGACTCCAATCTGAAAAAATGAAAACACTTTCAAAATCCGGCACAAAACTCCCGCC
>JAFQUP010000191.1 GCA_017408405.1 Thermoguttaceae bacterium | reverse complement strand
CAGTCAGTCAGTCAGTCAGTCAGTCACCTGAATTAACGGACGAATTTCTTTATATTGAGCCGTTCGTAGGAGGCGGAGCGGTTCTGTTTGGAGTTCTAAGTCACTTTCCAAATCTGTCCCGCGCAATCATCAACGACATTAATCCGGAACTGATCCATACCTGGCGACAGATCCAGACTGACGTTGACGCGCTGATCGAGTGTCTTTCTAAAATGGAAGACGAGTATACCTCTTTGGAAGAAACAGCCCGGAAAGAATACTTTCTGCGTCAGCGGGACATATTTAACACCCGCCGGGAATTCGACGCCCAGAAGGCGGCTCTCCTCATTTTTCTGAATCGGACCTGCTTTAACGGGCTTTACCGCGTCAATCGCGCGGGAGAGTTTAACGTTCCGTTCGGCCGTTACACCAACCCCGCCATCTGCGACGAGCAGAACCTTCGAGCCGTCCACACTGCACTTCAGAAAGTCACCATTCTCAATGGCGATTTCGAGGAAACACTCGCTTACGCTTCTGGAAAAACCATCTTCTACATGGACCCGCCCTACCGTCCGCTTTCTCCGACCTCTTCCTTCAATACCTACGCACGGGACGGTTTTGACGACGAAGAACAAAAACGCCTGAAACGTTTCTGCGACACAATTTCATCGGCAGGTTTCGACTGGATCCAAAGTAATTCCGCGCCGGAAGATAATTTTTTCGAGGAACTGTACTCCCGTTATTCCATTCACCGCGTGGAAGCCAAACGCTCCATCAATTCCCGGGCAGAAAAACGCGGAAAGCTTGCGGAGCTTTTGATAAACAGTCAGAAAAAAGCAGGAGACGCTCACGATGAAACGTAACTTTAATGAATGGTTTTCACGTTTTCGCTCCAATATCGCGGATTTTGGTTACTATACAGATTTCCCGAAAGTTTACCGAAACATTGACGAGATCCGAGTAGAACTGAGCATTTTAAATTCTCTGCTAGGCTCGCGAAATATCGAAGCCGATTTTCGGAATATTCTCGAGAAATACCCCGAAACTCTGAAGTGTATCCCCATTCTTCTGGCTGTCCGAGAACAGGAAATGACAATTCTTGAGGAGAATCAGGAGTTCCGGTTTTCCTTTCATCAATACTCCGGCACAGTGGAAAATTACGAATTTTTCATGAAAAAAAGCGGTCTTTTTGATTTAATACAGAATCATTTGATCTGCAGTCTGGTGGATTACGCGGCCGGTGTAGAAGTCGGGCTGGACTCCAATGGACGTAAAAATCGGGGCGGGCATCTGATGGAAAATCTTGTGGAAAAACGCCTGCAGGAAACAGGACTCATAAAAGACACAAACTATTTCAAAGAAATGTACCTGAATGAGATCGAAACCCGCTGGAACGTGGACCTTTCCACTCTTTCCAATCAGGGAAAAACCTCCAAACGATTCGATTTTGTAGTAAAATCCCCCACACAAATTTATGGAATCGAAACCAACTTCTACGCCAGCAGCGGTTCCAAGCTGAACGAGACTGCCCGAAGCTACAAAAATCTGGCACTGGAAGCAGCTCCGCTTGAATATTTTACGTTCGTCTGGATCACTGACGGAAAAGGGTGGACCAACGCAAGGCATAATCTGGAAGAAACGTTTGATGTGATGGAGCACCTTTACTCCCTCGACGACCTGAACCGTCACGTTTTTCTGGAACTATTTCGATAAATCCCCTCAAAATCTCGAAAAGGAGTGAGTCATGGCAAAGATCTGCAAGTGGGAACCTGATGATTTTGTACCTGAAATGACAACGGTTTGGAGCTTTCACAAGCGCGGAAACTGGGCTACCCACGATGCAAAATACCGCGGAAACTGGGCTCCGTACATTCCAAGAAACGTGATCCTGCGCTATTCACATGAAGGAGACTGGATTCTGGACCAATTTGCCGGCGGAGGCACGACGCTCGTCGAAGCCAAACTCCTGAATCGAAACATTCTCGGCGTAGATATCAACGAAAAATCACTCGAAAGATGCCGAGAAAAGTGCGATTTTGAAACTCCCAACTCGAGCAATACCATCATTCGACACGGAAATGCCTGTAATCTGGATTTTGCCGCCGACGAAAGTTTTGACCTGATCTGTACTCATCCCCCATACGCGAATATCATCCAGTACAGTGAAGGCCTTCCCGGCGATCTATCCCTTCTGAAAGTTCCCGATTTTCTCAACGCGATGGAATCCGTCGCAGCGGAGTGTTTCCGCCTCCTTAAACCCGGCAAATTCTGCGCGATTTTAATGGGCGACACACGTCAAAAAGGTTGCGTAATTCCTTTAAGTTTTCGAGTCATGCAGATTTTTGAAAACGCCGGATTCCAAACTCGAGAAATCATCATTAAGGAACAACACAATTGCCGTGCCACAGGGTACTGGAAAAAAAACAGTCTCAAGTACAATTTTTTCCTGTTGGCACACGAATACCTGTTTGTTTTTCGAAAATAAAAAAGGCACATCCGGAAGTGTCTGCCGAACTGATGGAAGTGCCTTCAAAACCGCCTCAGGGAATCTGACGCAAGACAGCACCGATGAATTCCCCCTTTACGTTTTTCAGGATCGCGAAAGGAACCTCTTTCGTGTACATTTTCCCCATCGCATCCGCAAAACGGATAGAAACCGGCAAAGTCAGAAGAGGACGCAGAGGCAGTTTTTCCCCTTCCTGCATAAGAAGCAGAATCCCTCAAGACGAGACTTTACGCTTTCATTCGGATTTTTCTGTACCAGGACCCATCCGGCTCCGAACTTCCTGGCAATCTGAATGATTTCTTTGCGAGTCATTTTCTCATGAACAACAGGATATTTCTTCAGAGGCACCGAAAATTTACTCAACGGCACCGTCTGCAGCTGAAAGATCTGGCCCGCCAGCATTTCCTGTGCAGGATGCAGGATCCCGGCACTTTTTCCTTCTCCGATCATCTGTTTCAGCTCAGCGTCTGACATCTGAAGGGCATATTTGGGCGTTTTTTCACCCAAAAACCATGCGATGAGTGAATTCAGTCCGCTAAGAAAAAGACTTACCGGAAGAAAAAGCGGCACGAGGATCCAAAAAATCGGAATGCAGAGTTTCAAAAGACGGTTCGGCATCAGCAGAAAAATGCTTTTCGGAAGCAGTTCTCCGTAAATGAAAACGAACGGCGTCGCGACCACCGTCGAAAGCAAGGCCGCGGATGAATTCGGGAAAAGGACCTGAAAAAGCAGAACGGCTCCAAGCGACACAAAATTGTTCGCCAGATTATTTCCGAGGAGAACGGTCGAAATAAAAATCGGCGGATGATTCACCAACTGAAGCAGAGTGCGTGAACGTCGGCTGCCGAGAAGTGCCTCCAGAACGACTTTGGCTTTGGAGACACGATAGAAACCGATCTCCGTCCCGCTGAAAAAAAAGCTGGCCGTCATGCCGCCGCAAAAAATCGCGAGTGCCGTCAAAAAATCTGCAATTTCCATCCCCGTTCCCTCAAAAATTCTCAAACTCAAAATCTCGGTTCTTCCAAACCGTTTTCATGAGAAAATTCCCGATGGATCATCCATCAAAAATCAGGGTCACTTTTCCCCAATTTCCTCCACTCCCTGGAACCACTCAGGACCGATCTCCCGGCCAAGGAGGTAGCGTTTTCGGTCTGGGAACCAGAGGATCCCTTTGCCGTCCCGAACCGTGTAGCTCGTGTAGAACGAATTGCCCCCCTTGCGCGGTGCGAAAAGCTGCGGCTCGGTAAACCAGATCGGCTGATGCGCACCTTCAACGTACTTTCCTGCAATCAGATAGAGGGGCCCACGTGCTTGGTAGGCCGTCTGTTTCTCAAACTGAAAATCAAACGTATTGTGGACCAGCGCGAAATAGTATCCGCTCGCGGCCTCGCATCCTTTCCAGTCGTAAAGCGGTGCGGGAGAACGCGGATGAAGGTACGGTTTTCCGCCGTCACGATCCCGCAAAATTTCAGGACGAGACCACGTTCTTCCGCCGTCTGCACTGACCGTCCAGTACGGATACCCGCCGTCTGTGCGCATCATGACGAAAAGACGTCCGTCGGGAAGTTTCACCGGAGCGGCTTCTTCGCACGCATTCTGTCCCGGAAAAACGATCTGGTCCCCGGTCAGACAGAGGATCTGATCTTTTTCTGTCGAAAATGCCGTGATCCGAATATCTTCCACATTTGGATCTTCATCAATATTCTCAAACTGCCAGAATTCGATCCCGCATCCGCCCTTTCCATGATGTGAGGAACCAACAAAATATTTACCGTCCTCGCCAAGCCGAAGCGGCCGCTGCCAATTGCACCATGACGTCGGAATGGAAACATCATCCGGATCTTTCCACGTGCGCGGGATCTTCACCTGACGCGGCGCGGACCAGGTCTCACCGTCATTATCCGAATAAATTCCGAAACAGTCGCCGCAGTGTGGTCCGCGGGAGGTCGTCTGCTGATTCCAGAGAAGGTAGATCCTGCCGGAACGGGAGATCATCGGCTGCTGCCAGCTGGCGAGAAGCTGCGGATTTTTTTTGTTCGGTGAGCCGGCAAGTACTTGGACCGGTGTCCAGGTCAGACCGCCGTCGGAGCTTTTGGAAAATGCGATATGCTGGTCAATGTCTGACTCACGGGTCGCCTGCGTCCAAAATGCCAGCAAAAGACCGTTTTCTTTGGAAATGACCTGAAAATGGTCATTGTACGTGTCGCCGAGGACCATGCTGTCTCTTTTCGGCGTAAAAACGACGTAATCCGGTTTGTTTACCAGAAGTTCCGCCGCGTAATTGGAAAGCTCACCAGGTGCATTTTCAAAGGATGCCGCGATCTTCCGCGCATGTTCCGACTGCGCCATACAGAAAGAGGCTGAAATCAAAAAAATCACCAAACCAGGCAGGAAATTGCGCATAAAAAACCTCACCAAATAACAAATTCCACACTTTTCATCGTTTCGAACCT
>JAFQUP010000027.1 GCA_017408405.1 Thermoguttaceae bacterium | reverse complement strand
GACTATATTTTCGCGAACGCGGGCAATGTCGGCGGTGAATTTGACTGGATAATTGATGGTCTCGTGCCGAATGATCTTTACGAACTGACACTTTTGACCGGTAGTGTCGGCAGTCGTTCCGCTTACTTCTCGGTCAACGGAGAGGAACGGCTGGTCGATCCCAATTCTTCGGACACGTGGCTCGTGCAGACGACGGAACTTGGCGAGATCCTCGGCATTTTTGCCTCTTCAAATACCGGCGGCGAACAGAACTGGTCCGGACTTTTGCTCACATACGTCGGAGCTTCGGTATCTGACGGCGTTCCGGAACCGTCAACGGCAGTCCTCATGCTCCTTTCCATGGCGGGCGGCGTTTTTTGGCTGAGGCGGAAAACGCGCACGGTGCGGGATTGAGCGTTTTGCGTTTTTGGAAAAGCCGGAGGTGAACAGATGAAGAGAAACTTGGGATTTACGCTCGTTGAGCTTTTGGTCGTCATTGCGATCATCGGAATGCTGGTCGGTCTCCTTCTTCCGGCGGTCCAGCAGGCGCGTGCCGCGGCGCGGGCGATGCAGTGCAAGAATAATTTGAAGCAGATCTCACTCGCGATGCTGAATCACGAAGCGAACCAGCGTTCCCTGCCTGCGGGAGTCGGCGTCTACATTGACAGCACTGCGCCGGATGACTGGGTCCGCCGCACATGGTTCTGGAATACGCTGCCGTACGTGGAGCAGGGGGCACTTTACGCGCAGATCCAGGCGCACTACTACTCGGACAAGCGCACGGGGACCTACGACTACACGAACCTTCCCGGCAAGGAAGTCATCGTTCCGTCGTTCATCTGTCCGGACGAAGTCGTTCGCGAGAAAACGAGCAACGGATCCGGTTCCAATAATCAGCAGGGATTCCACGGCAACTACATGGGGAACGGCGGAAACTCGTACTTCAATGAAGGAGGACCGACGCAGAGCGCGAAGCTCAACGGGGTCTTCCCGGCAGTACAGGGGATCAAACTCGCTTCGATCAAAGATGGACTTTCCAACACGCTCTTTTTCAGCGAGATCCTTCTCGTGGAAGACGGCACCGTCGGTTCGGGAAAAGAGGACGTTCGCGGTCGTTACTACAATGGGCGGCACGCCGGCGCGCATTTCTCCACCCTCTACCAGCCGAACACGAAACAGCCGGACCGGCATAATTACTGCGTCAGTACAGAGACCTCGCCCGGAACTTCCACAGGAACCAACGTCGTCGTGTCGGCACGCTCTTTCCACACGGGAGGAGTTCATGCTTCCAGCTGCGACGGTTCCGTCCAGTTCGTCTCCAATGGAGTGGATCTCGAAGCCTGGCACGCGGTCGGAAGCCGAAACGGCTTGGAAACGAGCGTCGGATTGGAATAAATTTGGATGGACAAATAAACGAAATAAGATAAACTGACCTGAAAACCGAAAAGGAAAAAAATGAAGAAGTTTTTGATCCTGGCTCTCGTTCTTTTCGCGGGCTGCGGCAGCAGCGAGGAAAAACGGTTCACCGTTACAGGGAATGTTTCGTATGCCGGAAAACCTGTCGAGACCGGCTCGATCTCGTTCGTTCCTGCGGATCCGGCACTTTCGCCGGACGGTGCTCCCATCGAAAACGGCGCGTACACCTGCGCGGTACGTCCTGGAAAGATGAAGGTCCAGATCACCGGCTCGAAACGCGTAAAGCCAAAAAAAGGCGACGACCCGAATCTCGTGCTTTACGAGGACTACATTCCGGCAAAATTCAATCTGGAATCCGCGCTTGAAGTGGAAGTTACGGGGGATATGACGGCGGATTTTGAGCTGAAATAGTTTTTCGAAAGAAGGCTTTTATGGCGGAGCACTCTTTCATACGATAAATCGGGGTAATTAGAAACGATTTAAATTTTTATCTGACGAGAAATCTGTTTTTCATCGGCGTGCCAAACATTGGGAATAATATACTCTGCGGTATCTGGAACCGCGGAGAGTACCGAGACTTGGAAAAAAATAAGAGTGCCAACTCTCCATAAAAAAAGGACGCGGTTCACAAGGAAGGCGTCCTTTAAATGGAGAATAGCGGGTTCGAACCGCTGACCTACTGGCTGCCAGCCAGTCGCTCTCCCAACTGAGCTAATTCCCCGATCAAGATAAAAATAATATACCATATATCCGGAGAATTTCAAGGGGGGGATCGTTTTTTTCTTGAAAAAATTCCAAAATTTTCTGGTTCACGCGATTGTTGTTTCCTAAGGTTTGACTTTTTCCTGAGAAAAATTTCCAATGAGCTTGACTTTTCAAAGAATCGCGCTATAATAAAATCGGAGGTATGTGCGTATGGATTCCAAGCCGCGAAAAAAGGTCAGTAAAAAAATGGCGAAAAAAACGAAAAAGCCGATTTTTGAACTTCCGCCAACGTCGGATGTCGTGTTTCAGTACCTGTTTTCGTCGCAGGGGGCGGAAGAGGGGCTGATTGGCTTCATCAATGCCGTGAATCTGAGTGCCGGACGTCCGCTGATCACGGAGGCGGTGATCAAAAATCCGTTCAATCTCGCGGACTTTTACGGCGATAAAAAAACGGTCGTCGATGTGAAAGTCTGCGACGAAAACGGCTCGTTTTACGACATCGAGATGCAGCTTGTTCCGGGAAAGAGTTTCGAGAACCGCGTGCTGTACTACTGGAGCCAGATCTATTCCTCGCAGATCTGTGAGGGAGAACTTTATTTGGAACTTCGACCTGTCGTGTCGATCATCCTGACGCGATTTGCGCTGTTTCCGCAGCTTCCGCAGATGCACAATGTGTTCACATTGCGCGCGGAATCCGACCCGTCTGTCCAGTTCACGAATCATGCGGTGATCCATACGCTGGAACTGGAAGACAGTAAGCTGGAGTCCGTATTTTCCGGGATGAAAGATGTTTCGGACAAGGAAGAACCGCTTCGGAACTGGATCGACTATTTACTAAACGCCAATCAAAAAACGGAGGCAGAAATGGACAAATTGCTGACCCGAACGCCGGGACTGAAACGGACGCACCAGATCTACTCGCGCTTTACCCGCGACGAACGCCGCCGTGAACTTGCCATTGCCCGCGAAAAAGCCATCCGCGATGAAGCCGCTCACATCGAGTACGCCCTCGACCAAGGCCGTGCGGAAGGACTTGCGGAAGGGATCGCGGAAGGTCTTGCGAAAGGTCTTGCGAAAGGCCGTGCGGAAGGGATCGCTGACGCGATTTCGGTGATTCTAAAATCGAGGTTTCCGTCGGAATTCACGGAGTCGGAACGTGCGCGGCTTCAGAGGATCACGGACCTTGAGCGTCTTGACGAGCTGATGCGGTTGGCTCTTTCTGCGGCGGCGTATTCGGAGATTGCCTCTTTTTTGAATGAACGGTGAGTTGGAGGAAATGAGCGAACGGTTGAGGATTGCTCTTAAAAGAATATTAGGTTGAATTTATTTTTTCCGGCACGCCGCTGTTAAGAGACGGGTGCCGGATTATGTTTGAATCTGAAACGTCAGTGAACGAGGGTTTCCATCGTGCGGATTTCGCCGTTTGCGTCCGTCCATGAGATGCGGTACTTTCCTTTGAATCCGCGGAACTTCAGCTCAAGGGACGAGGTCTCCGCTTTCTGGGAAAATCGAGTCTTCCATTCATGGTTGATGAGCTGGTCGAGTGCGTAGAAAGAGGGTTTCGGCTGCGCGTCTCTCGTGAGGAGTCCGGAGGTCGTCGGTTCACCCGGCGCGCCGCAGTCGTCGACGACATTCCACCACGTGATCCCCATCATATTGGGAATGGAGAACCACATACGATAGAGGTTCCGCGCGACGATCGCCTGAATGTCTCGGCCGACTGCGTCATCGTTCGGGGCGGTGATCGTGATTTCGCTCAGATGGATCGGCAGGCCAGTCTGGCTGAGGATCTCCATGCGGTCCCAGATCTGAGCGGGAGTCTGGATCTCTTCTCCCTCCGCGATGCCGAGCGTCTGCTTTGGATTGAAAAGGTGCATCTGCGACCCGATGATGTCGATTTTGCAGCCGGCAGCCATGAGGGCTTTTGTCTGGTTCGCGTAGTTCTGGTTGTTCGCGTAGTCGTTGATGTTCAGGAGGACGGATTCCGGGAGAACTTCCTGGGCGGTTTGGAACGCGCGGAGCGGGTAGTCCGCCGGCATGAGTCCATAGGCGCTTTTCATGACTTTTTCGCCGGTCCGGACGTTTCCGTGGAAATCGACGGCACTTTCATTCACGACATCCCAGCTGTCGACGCGATCTCCATAGTGGTCGGCGAGGATGCGGATGCGCTCGAACATTCGGCGGTCGTACTCCTGAATGAAACTCTGTCCCATCGCAAAGATCTCATCCGTGGAATGCTCATAAAGTTTCTTTTTACCCACAGCCAATTTGGCTTTCTCTTCCGGAAGAGTGAAATTTTCCCAGATCCAGTCCGGATGCTGCCATGTCCGATTTCCCCAGACCATGGGATGCCCATGGATCCGGATTCCTTTTGCCTCACAGAATTCGACACACTGGTCGCTGGCTGGACGACGCCAGTGAGGCTGGGATTTTGGATCGGCGCACTGGTTCCAGAACGTTTCCGTGTCGCGTTCTTCGGTCTCAAAGCGCGGTTTGTCGGGTTCCAATTCGAATTTTTTCCAGTAAAATGCGACTGTTGCTGAATTGAACAGCGTGCCGTAGAGATTTTCGTAGCGGGCATTGCGCTCACAGGTTCCAAGCTGACGGAAATTGAAAATGTGCGCGCCGAAAATGAATTCGTGAGAAATCTGCTCAACGCGGACATCCGTGCCGGGTTTGACGTTCTGGAGCGTCACGGAGGCGTCGGCCTTTCGGTATTTTTCGATTCGGGCGTCGATCTCTTTCTGAACGTCATCATTCCAGATCTCATAATATCGGGCACTCATGACGCCGGGATCCGGAGTGTGGGAGGCAGGCTGGCCGGCAAAGGCAAGTACGGCAGAAAGAAATGAAAACGAGCTGCAGACAAGAATCGTCCAGGCTCTGCGTACTCGTGAGAACATTCGGCAGGATGGCATAAAAAACTCCTTATCTTGAAAATAATAGCGGTTTTCCCGAGTTGATAGGAAAAACATGGCTCTGATGGCGGCCTCTAAAAACCTTGTTTTCATTCAAAAGACACCATTACAGTAAATACCATTGTAACATGAAAAAGCGCGTTGTCAAGGAGTTTCGCGGGGGAAGCGGTGATTTCTTTGAAATTTTCCTGAAAGGATGGGGATTCTGGGATCCGTTCGATATTTTTTGGAAAAAAGAGGTACACAATGCCTCGGCGCGCTGTCTGTTTGAAGTTTTGTCCATGCCGATTCACGGCACGACTCAGCTGCCCGCGGAAACTGTGTACCCAAAACGAAACGAGCTAAATTTACATGCGAATTTAGTCAAAGGAACGACACGAAATTCGGATTTAGTCCTCAAAAAGCTCTTCCAGGTTCCACGTAAAATTAACCTTCCATCCTAGGGTATCTTTAAACTACGCCTGGAAGAATAGGGGCAATTGCTGCTACTGAGGCGAAAAATTTAAATAATTCCCAGAAAAATTCCCCAAAAATGGATCATCAAGCCTAATCGTTCCGGTTTTCCCAACGCCGCTCGCGCGAAAGCGTCTTAATTTTCACATTTTCGCGCGATTTACAAAAAATTTACAGAACCTGAAAAAACGCTTAATATTTATGCCGTATACTACTTATGAAAGGTGAGGGGAAATGACTCACGAAAGAAAAAAT
>JAFQUP010000002.1 GCA_017408405.1 Thermoguttaceae bacterium | reverse complement strand
GGTCGCGCAGACCATCCTGGAAAGCGGACTTCCTGTCGTTGGTCTGGATCTTTACGAGGAGCACAAGGCGCCGGGACACCCGCTGCGGAATATCTGCGAGGTTTCCGTCAACAGTTCTGCCGTGGGGAAAATGGCAGCGGAACACTTAATGTCTCTGCGGTGTGAAAATTACGCGTTTGTGGGAGAAATCCATGACGTCCTCTGGTCGCGTGAACGTGAGGAATCGTTCTGCCGGACGCTTTACTGGGCCGGATTCCGCTGCTTTCGATACAAGCCGCACCGAAAAGACCTTGCGTGGACGGACGAGATCCATGAACTTGCCCGATGGCTTCAGGAACTTCCAAAACCGGTCGGTATTTTTGCTGCGATGGATGTCCGGGGACGTCAGGTCATTGCGGCATGCCAGGAGTATGGGATCCGTGTTCCGGAGGATGTGGCTGTCCTCGGCGTCGATAATGACCCGCTGATCTGCCGTCTCTGTTCACCGCGAATGTCGAGCGTCATCCTTGATTCCGAGACCGGAGGCTACCAGGCTGCCCTCATTCTGGACGGTCTGATGCGCGGAAAGATCCGGGAGAAGATCTCCTTCCAGATCGATCCGACCGGCATCGCACGCAGAGAATCGACGGAGCGTCCGCCGTTTGACGATCCGATGGTCAATGAAGCCCTCCGATTTATCCGCCAGAATTCCATGATCGCGCTCAGTGTGCAGGAAGTCGCCAATTACGTCCGCGTTTCACGCCGTGTACTGGAAACGCGCTTCCGCAGGATCGTCGGACAGTCGGTCCTTGAAAACATCTGCGCGCAGCGGCTGGAGCGCGTCAAACAGCTTCTGCTCAAAACGGACATGAAGGTCAGCGAGATCGCCGAAGCGTGCGAATTTGGAACGGACGGATACCTAAGCCGGTTTTTCAGACGGGAATCCGGAATGACGATCTCGGAATTCCGAACCCGGGAACACCGCTGATGTCCGCAGGGGCCTTCAAGAAGTTCAAGCCTTCCTCCCTCCCCAAAAATTCCCCGAGGTCCTTCGGATTCCACAGATCCAGACCTCTTGACAAAAAATCAAAACATTTTTCAGTACTGAAACTCAGGACACTGCCAGAAAATCGAAATGGAGAAAATCATGCACTTTCCGATCGCTCTGTCTTCCGGCCTGACTTCCCTGGACTGCTGTGTGGTGGCGGGATATTTCCTGCTCCTCTTCGGTCTCGCGTGGTGGGTCATCAACAAATCGAAAAATACTGCGAAAGATTACTTTCTTGCCGGTAATTCTCTCGGATGGTTCATCGTCGGGTCGTCGATCTTTGCGTCCAACATCGGCTCGGAACACCTCGTTGGGCTTGCGGGAAGCGGATGCACCGACGGCGTCATGATGGCGCACTTTGAGCTTCACGCCTGGTGTCTGCTCATTCTTGCGTGGGTCTTTATGCCATTCTACGTACGGAGCAAAGTCTTCACGATGCCCGAATTCCTCGAACAGCGTTTTTCGCCAAACGCCCGCTGGGTCCTCTCGCTCATCTCGCTGGCTGCGTATGTCGTCACGAAAGTCGCGGTCGGGATCTTCGCCGGCGGCGTCGTCTTCAAAGTGCTGCTCCCGGAACTGAATTTCATGGGAATGGACAGTTTCTGGATCGGGTCGATCCTCGTCATTATTCTCACGGGCCTCTACACGATGCTCGGCGGGATGCGAGCGGTCGCGTATACCGAGACGCTTCAGACCGGGATCCTGATTTTCGGTTCGGCTCTGGTCACGATCTACGGACTTTCCGCACTCGGCAAAATGGACGGAGGCGACGGTTCCCTCGCGAAAGGCTGGGAAAATTTGCGGGCCGTCTGTTCCAATGAGGAAGAAGGACGCGACATGCTGAATCTCTGGCGTCCCATGCTTCCGGAAGGTGTCGAAGCCTCCTGGGCTCCCGTCATCGAAAAGAACGACGAAGGAAAGATCACCCGTCAGGCATGGTATTTCAAGGACAAATCGCAGACCTCGCACTACCCGTGGATCGGGATGCTCTTCTGCGCACCGATCATTGGACTCTGGTACTGGTGCACCGACCAGTACATCGTGCAGCGCGCCCTGAGCGCCAAAAGCGAAACGGACGCACGCCGCGGAAGCATTTTCGCCGCGTGTCTGAAGCTCCTGCCTGTTTTCATCTTCATCATCCCCGGCATGATCTGCTTTGCGCTGGCGTACCATGGCGCGGACGGTCTCCAGTCGCTCATTACGGAAGAAAACGGCGTAAAGAAAGCGATCGCAAGTGAATCGCAGGGTGCCTTTGCTCTCAT
This sequence comes from Thermoguttaceae bacterium, assembly GCA_017408405.1. Lineage (GTDB taxonomy): Bacteria > Planctomycetota > Planctomycetia > Pirellulales > Thermoguttaceae > RGIG3701. The sequence continues at coordinate 4,619 of JAFQUP010000002.1, read as the reverse complement.
GGTTCGGGAAGTCCTTCCGTCCGGTATCCGCGGGATCGTCGTGGCGGGCCTGCTCTCCGCACTGATGAGTTCGCTGGCCGGCGTTTTCAATGCGTGCGCGACGCTCTTCACGATGGACTTCTACCAGAAATTCCGTCAAAACGTCTCTGAACAGCAGCTCGTTTGGGTCGGACGCGCCGCAACGTTCGCGATGATCGTCATCGGACTGCTCTGGATCCCGATCATTCAGGGGAAAAACGGTCTCTACGAGTACCTGCAGAGCGTTCAGGGCTACTTCTCCCCGCCGATTTTGACGGTCTTCCTCCTCGGCGTTTTCTGGAAGCGCATGAATGCCAAGGGAGCCATGGCTGCGCTGGTCGTGGGGTTCGCGCTCGCGCTCCTGCGTCTCGGGATCGACACGGCCGCGACCCTCGGTGTGGAATTTACGGAAGGTTCCTTCCTGTGGATCCTGAATACCATTTACTTCCAGTACTACAGCGTGCTCATCATGATCATCTGCGTCACCGCCATGATCGCAGTCAGTTATGCGACAGCTGCGCCGGATTACGCGAAGATCCAGGGACTCACATTCGGCACCACGAGCAGCGAGGAACGCGAAGTTTCCCGTTCGAGCTGGAGTTGGGTCGACGTCCTCGTCTCTGTCCTGATCCTGCTCGCGATCACGGCAGCGTACCTTTACTTCACAGGCTGATTCTTTACGGGCTGAGATCCGCAAACGGTCTCACCGTATGATGAAACGAACGTCTCCCGGCAGGCTGAATTCGAGTCGGCCGGGAGAGGCATTCCCATCTACCCTTTCATTGAAAATCGATCAGGTATGGAAATTTACTCAAAAAGCAAGATTTGGTTCGTAACCGGCGCACAGCTTCTTTACGGAGGCGAGACCGTACGTCAAGTCAACGAACATTCCGAAACGATGATCGCCGGTCTGAACCAGGGCGGGCTTCCGCTGGAGATCGTGTACCGCGGGACTGTCAATTCCGCGGAGGAAGTCACCCGGCTCTTCCGTGAGGCGGAAAACTCCGACGAATGTGCCGGCATCATCACGTGGATGCACACGTTTTCGCCTGCGAAAATGTGGATCCGCGGGCTTCAGGCTTTCCGCAAGCCCCTGCTCCATCTCCACACGCAGTTCCAGCGCGAGATCCCGTGGGACTCCATCGACATGGACTACATGAACCTGAATCAGAGTGCCCATGGCGACCGTGAATTTGCACACATCGTCTCCCGCCTGCGAAAAAATCGCCGAATCGTCGTCGGATTCTGGGAGGATGAGACCGTCCACTCGCAGATCTCCGACTGGATGCGTGTCTGTGCCGGGTGGAAAGACCAGCAGACACTGCGTATCGTGCGTTTCGGCGACAACATGAACAATGTGGCCGTGACCGACGGCGACAAAGTGGAAGCGGAGATCCGCCTCGGCTACCATGTGGACTACTGCCCGATCGGCGACCTTGCGGAAATGCAGGATTCGGTTTCCGACGCGCAGATCGCCGCGCTGCTCGACGAATATGAAACGCTCTACGAGGTCTCCGGAGAGCTTCGAAACGACGAAAACGCCTGGCGTCAGGTACGTGAGGCGGCTCGCGAAGAGCTTGCGCTGCGCATGATACTCAAGGAAAAGAACGCAAATGCCTTCACGACCAATTTCGACGCGCTTCACGGTCTGGATCAGCTTCCGGGGCTTGCGTCTCAGCGTCTGATGGCGGAGGGGATCGGATTCGGCGCAGAAGGCGACTGGAAAACGGCCGCGCTGACCCGTCTTTTCTCGGTCATGGGAGCGGGACTCAAGGGCGGTTCCTCCTTCATGGAAGACTACGTCCTGCATTTCCGCGGCGGCGGCGCGATCCTTCAGGCGCACATGCTGGAAGTTTCTCCCGCCATCTCCGGGGAAAAACCGCGTCTTGAAGTCCATCCGCTCGGCATTGGAGGCAAGAATCCACCGGCTCGGCTCGTCTTCACGGCACACTCCGGGAAGGGGATCGCCGCAACGGTCGTGGATCTCGGAAACCGTTTCCGCATGATCGCGGCCAAAGTTGACTGTCTTCAGCCGGAAGCCGACCTTCCGAAACTTCCCGTTGCCCGTGCGTTCTGGAAACCGGAACCGGACCTGGCCGTCGGCGCGGCAGCGTGGATGCTCGCAGGAGGCACGCACCATAGTGCGTTTACGTTCGATCTGACGCTTGACCAGCTCGAAGACTACGCGGAAATGGCCGAAATGGAGCTTCTCGTCATCGACGAAACGACGACGCTCTCCCGTTTCAAGGAAACGCTCCGTCTGAACGAGATCTTTTACGGTTTCGGAAGAAATTTTTAGATTCATTCACCCGGTAAACTCAGGCCTGCCTGAACTTCCAATAATTTCACGGCCTCCCGTACTCCGGGGGGCTTTTTTTGAACAAAGAGAAATCCTCTTTCCTGAAAAAAGCAAATTATCGACACGAAATTCTTAACTTTTGTTCCATCCGGCAACCGCACTTCTCGGATGAGCCAAAATTTAAGACCTGAGATTTCTCAGGTCTTCTGGATTTTTATCGAGCTTCCAAGATTTTAACGGCATTCCTGCCGGATGGCGATCAGGTCTTTCATGACGTTTTCGAGCGGCGGATTTTTGCCCGTCTTTCCGAATGCGTCGTGAAGCTGAACGTAAAGCGCGTAAAGCCGACGGTAAACGGAAGCCGATTCAGGATCCGGAACGTAGATCTTTTCCTTCACGCCCGTCATGCAGTCCACTGCCGACGCGAAGTCTCCAAACGCACCGCCGACGACTGCTCCCGCAATCGCGGAACCAAGCGCACACGTCTGCGAACACCGGCTGATCTTGACCGGACGGTCGAAAATATCTGCGTAGATCTGCATCACGAGCGCGTTTTTCTCCGCGATACCGCCGCAGCAGATGACTTCCTGCACGTCGATGCCGTACTCCACAAACCGGTTAATGATGGTCAGTGCACCGAACGCCGTCGCTTCGATCAGAGCGCGGTAGATCTCTGCCGCCGTCGTGTGGAGCGTCTGTCCGAGAATCAATCCCGTAAGATTCTGGTCGACCAGGACGGTCCGATTCCCATTGTTCCAGTCAAGCGCGAGAAGTCCCGACGCGCCGGGCTTGAGTTTCTGCGCCTCTTCGGTCAATGCCGCGTGCGCGGAATCGTCACCGGAAACGACGTGTTTGACGAACCAGTTGAAAATGTCCCCGACGGCCGACTGACCGGCTTCCAAACCGTACATTCCAGGAAGAACGGACTCCGGAACGATCCCGCAGAGGCCGGGAATGTCCGCGATGGACTGGGAAAGCGGCGAGACCATGATGTCGCACGTGCTCGTGCCGATGGTCTTCACGAGCGTACCGGGCTTGACTCCGGATCCGATCGCGCCAAGGTGGCAGTCAAACGCGCCGACCGCGACCGGGATCCCGGCAGGAAGTCCCGTTTTCTCCGCGATTTCGGCAGTCAGCGTACCGGCGGCATGATCGACCGGCACAGCCTTCGTCGAGTAGCGGAAACGCACAAGCTGCTCATCGAGCGACCGCAGTGCCTCTTCAGACGGCAGACCGCCCCACTGTTCATGGAAGAGCGCTTTGTGTCCGGCAGCACAGATCCCGCGCGGCATCGTTTCAGGATCCAGATTCCCAGTCAGCCACGCCGGCACGAAATCCGCGAGCTCGACCCACGACGCAGCCGCTTCCGCCACGTTCGGCGACGTGCGGACACAGTGAAGGATCTTGGCCCAATACCATTCGCTGGAATACGTTCCCCCGCATTTCGCAAGGAATCCCTCCGGCCGAGTTTTCGCCCACTCGGTGATCTCCTGCGCCTCGGCGACCGACGTATGGTCCTTCCAGAGCCAGGCGTGTGCCGCAAGATCATCTTGAAATTCCGGCTTCATCGCGAGCGGCGTTCCCTCAGCATCGACAGGAATTGGCGTACTTCCCGTCGTGTCGACTCCGATCCCGACAATATTTTCCGGGGAAAAGTCAGCAAACCGCTCTTTCGCCTGCCTCACGGCATCACTGACTGAGGTAAGGAACCCCTCAAGATAGTCCGCGGGATTCTGCCGGGCAAGATTCGGATCGCGCGGGTCCAGCAGGATCCCGTCCGTTCCGGAAGGATAGTTAAAGACCGACTCACTCACGATCTCACCGTCCGAGAGTCGGGCAATGACGGCACGAACACTGTTCGTCCCGTAGTCAACGCCGATGGAAAAGCGATTTTCATTCATGGGTTCTACTCCCTGTTCTCTTTCTGCCCATAATAGGCATTCGGGCCGTGCTTTCTCGAATAGTGTTTTTCCAAAACATACGATTCCAGCGCGGGAAATGACTGCGCGATCTGGAACGTTTTGAGTGCCATTTCCGCCACCGCTTCCAGAGCGACCGCGTTCTGCACGGCTTTCAACGCGGAATTTCCCCAGGTAAACGGAGCGTGTCCGGCCGCCAAAACTCCGGGGATCGCCTCCGGGTCCAGTCCGTGTGCGGAAAATCGCTCCACGATGACCTTCCCGGTGTTGCGCTCATACGCTTCACGGACTTCCTCTTCCGTCAGAGGCCGCGTGACCGGAACGGAACCGAAGAAGTGGTCCGCGTGCGTCGTTCCAAGACACGGAATTTCCCGCCGTGCCTG
>JAFQUP010000190.1 GCA_017408405.1 Thermoguttaceae bacterium | reverse complement strand
TCCTGAACTTGCCGACGGATTCGTAACGGACGCGGAAGACGGTTCCCGCTACACGACGCTCTACAATTTCTCGACGACGGAAAGCAGAACATTCCGCATTCCAACGGGAGGGCGCGGCAAGGTCGTCACCGCGGAGGCACTCATCCCCAACGGACTCGTGACGGGCTGCCGTTACTCACGGGAAAAGTGCGGCGTCAAATTTGACGGAGATTTCTGCGAGATCACCATCGGTCCCGCCTGCCAGGCCGGCGTCCGGATCGCGCAGTGACGCGGGAGTGAAAAGCGCTTATCAACAGAACGGGTATTCGGGAGCGTTTGTCCCTGAGTACCCGCGTTTTGTTACCGGGTGACGATCTCAAGCAGTTTCTGGTAGCTGTCGACGACCTCGTACGTAACGTTTTGCCCGCTTATCGCTCTGAAATGGGCACGGGCACAGCTGATTTTGGCCTCTTCGATCTTTCGCAGTTCCATGGAGTCCATCGCCCCTTTCGTTTCCGCCACGAAGTAAATGTGTTTGACGTGGCCTTCGCGGAAAGCGATCGCCCAGTCCGGATTGTACCGTCCGACCGGCGTCGAAATGTAGAATTTCCCCGGCAGTTTCACGTAAACCGCGACTTCCGGACTGTTGTCCAGGCTTTCCGAAAATTCCCGTTCGGTTTTGGAATCGTAAACCACGTGGTCGAAGAGATGGCGCGAGCTTTTGCGCGCGTTGACGTTCAGCTGGCCCTTGAGTCTCGGGTCTGTGAAGATGTCCGTATCGTATTTCTCATCGAGGATCTGGTAGGTAATGTGATTGACGATGACGGTGGCTTTCTCGTTGTTGATCAGCCGTGCGGTTTTTTGGATGAATTCTTCGGGATTTTCGCGAAATTGTTCGAACGTTGCCGTTTGGATTCCGGTCAGGATCTGTGCGACGGCTTTCCGAGTCAGGCCGGTTTCTTCCACGAGTTTCCCGATTAGATCGTATGTCACACCGCGATTGGCGTGGATCTGTGCTTTACGTGTGTCGTTTTTTGATTTTGAAAACGCGGTTCCTTCCACCAGGGCGTCTTTCGAGCGGATCTCCCGCATCTCGCCCCTTTCGACGTTGAAAAAGATCCGCGAGACACGCAGATTCTTGTTTAGTGAATCAATGGATCGGCGCACCAGTTCGTCCTGATCGAAATTCACGACGTAAATCGATTTGGAGTTGATTTTTTCCCAAAGCGCCTTGAATTCCGGCATTGCCAGCTTGTTCGGGTCAACTTTCTGTTCTACGTTTTTGCCGCGCGCGTTTTCGGGCTGCATCACGCGCGGGTCGTAGATGGAGCCGAGCAGCTTGACGATCGAATCTTTGAATTCCGCGGTATTGTCGCTGAACAAAAGCGTGCCGCTCTTTTTGTCTTCGTAGAACCGGTCGGTGAGTTTGCCGCTGTCGTCGACGTAATCATTCCTGATCAGGTTATTGTAAATGACGCGTGCCAGTTTTTCATCTGCGACCTGTTCGTTCCCATCGGAATCGACGAGGAGCTTGCCCTTGAACAGTTCCGGCGTCACGGCGATCGGACGGTTTCCGACCGCTTCAGCCAGTTCGTTCTGGAGTCCTTTGGCAAAGGAATCATAACTTTCGCTGGCGATGACGGTCAGGACGTTGACGTCGTGAATATCTTCTCCGAGGACGGAAGTATCCATGCGAACCCCCTGCTGGTCCACGCACAGACGCAGACCGCGGCCCACTTCCTGACGTTTGCGAACTTCGCTGCTGCTTTGTTTCAGCGTGCATATCTGAAAAACGTTCGGGTTGTCCCAGCCTTCGCGCAGGGCGGAATGCGAGAAAATGAACCTCACGGGCGACTTTTTCGGATCGCGGTTCAGAAGAAGCTCTTTGTTCTTCATGATCAGTTCGTAGTCTTCCGCTTCGTTTGAGGTCTGCTCTTTTTTGTTGAGCTTTTTACAGTCGACCATCTTCCCCTTTTTGTCGATGGAGAAGTAGCCCGCGTGGGTCTGTGACGCTTCGATTTGTTCCAGGTACCGAATGTACGGTTCGTCGCCGAATTCCAGCTGAAATTCCCGGAGAATGTCCGCATATTCTTCCTCGAACATTCGCGCGTAGAGTCCGTTGACGGCCTGTCCGGATTCGTCGTACTGACGGTATTTGGCCACTTCATCGATGAAAAAGAGCGAAAGGACTTTGATCCCTTTCCGAAAAAGGCTGCGTTCGCGTTCAATGTGCGACTGGATCGTTTCGCGGATTTGGAGCCTTCGAAGCTGCTCTTCGCTGACATGTCCGGATGCTTCACCGGCGTAGAGTTTCAAACCGTTTCGAAATTCGATGTGATTGTCGCGGCCGTCGATCTCCGTCACGACATAGCCGTCGCGGTACTCTTCCAGTTCTCCGGAGTGCGCGTAAAGGTCGTATTTCTCGGAGACTTTGGCTTTCTTCTGCCGGATGCCCGACGCGCCTTTGAAGTCGAAATGGAGCGTGGCGGTTGGAGCGGCCTCGGAGAGGTTCACCGATTCCAGGTAAACGTAGCCGTTCGTCGCGGTCGTGCCGCACTGGGAGATGCCCTTCACGGCGATTTTCTTCACGAGACGTTTATTGTACGCTTCCATTGCGTCGAGACGGAAGATCATATTGTAAATACTGTTCGACTTGTGCGTTGCGGAGTAGCGCAGCGTCATGAGCGGCCGGAACCGTTTCAGGCCTTCTTTCGTTTTCGGTCCCTCGACGGACTGCGGCTCGTCGATGATGAGGATCGGATTCGTTTGCGCGATGACGTCGATCGGCTTGCGGGAATGGAATTCGTCCAGCTTCATGTCAATACGCCGCGCGTCTTTGCCTGTTGCGTTGAACGCCTGCGCGTTGATGATCATGACGTGAATGAAATTGTCCGACGCGAAATTCTCGATCTCATTCAGACGTTTGGAATCGTAAATGAAAAACTTGATTGGTTTGCCGTACTCTTCCTTAAAGTGGTCCTGAGTGATTTGGAAGGACTTGTAGACCCCCTCGCGGATCGCGATGCTCGGAACCACCACGATGAACTTGGTCCAGCCGTAGTGCCGGTTCAGCTCGTGCATGGTCTTGATGTACGTGTAGGTCTTTCCCACGCCCGTTTCCATCTCAATGGTCAGATTGTACCGTCCCTGAAGTTTCCGCGACGGCTCAATGTCGGCGGCGCGCTGGAGTTTTTGGATGCGTTCCAGGATTACATCATCCGTAAGCTCCGGAACCACCGGCACATTGCGCCAGCCCGTAAATTCTACATTTCCAAGGGCGGAAAGATCCTTCTTCCCCGGGTCGATCAAATACGAACATTCCGAGTACGGCTGCCCCGCGAAAATACTCACGACCGCCTGTGCCGCGTCTTCCTGGAATTTCTGATGTTTGAACTGTAGTTTCATGATTCGGTTCCTTTCTGGATCACCTGAATGTTTTTCTCTGCAGCTTCCAGGGATTCTTCCGCAAGCCATTCCTGTAATTTACGCTGGAGCATGATTTTGTCCGGTAAATATAGTTGGTACTGGGAGGCAAAAATATTCGAATTTGGAGGCAGGGTAAGTTCAACTACCGCGTCATTTTTATCAGGACACATTAAGATGCCAATTGTCGGGTTTTCAAAATCTTTTTTCTCGTATCGATCATAATAGTTCACATACATTTGCATTTGCCCAAGATCCTGATGCCGC
>JAFQUP010000189.1 GCA_017408405.1 Thermoguttaceae bacterium | reverse complement strand
TCCGGGATCGAAACCGGGGCGGTAGAATCCTTTTTCGGGGGCCTCAAGTGTCGCGCCGTACTCAATGAACGCAAAGTTGAACGCACCATGCTGTCGGTCGGACGTTTCCGTATAGACCCGGCCGGACTGCATGTCGTTCGAGTAAATGATGAAGGACTTTCCGTCTTCCGAAACGCTCTGCGAGAAGACATTGTCCCCCGAGGCCCCCTGGTGCGTTCCGTTGACCATCAGGATGCCGTCCGCCGGAGTGTATCCGTCGAGCGTCAGTTTGTACTGGCCGGTCCCAAGCACATCGATGGTGTATCCGCTGCCTCCGTAAGTCGCCGCACGATATGCACTATCCGCATTAATGAAGTTCACACCGCCGGTGACGGTCCCCGCCGTCCCGTGAGGAATGAAAACGTAGTTCATGGTGTAGTAGTTACCGCTGGCGCCGGCTCCAGAATTGGTCACCGCTTCAAGACGGAAGGTTCCGTTCGCATTATCCTTCGTGCTGGTGATGACGTAATCCGGATTGTACTTGAAACTGGCTTTTTCCCCTGCGGTCTGCGTGATCGCCGGACTGGCAAGGAGAACACCATCCATCGGAGTGAAGTTCCCCTCAGCAAAGAACGATTTCAGCTGCGCAGCCGCCTGCTCAGCCGTCAGCACCATCCCTTTTTCAAGCGGCGAGGACTGCGGAAGCAGAAAAATGTTCGTATTGTTCGGGACCTCTTCATCCTTGTCGCTGGCGCGGACTGAGGATGCCCACCATTTATTTTTATTCCCGGAGGCATTATAGTAGACCGCCGCGATCCCGTAGTCGCTGTTGTTGAACGTGTGCGTTCGGAAACCGTCTGCCGTAAACGCGAAGGCAAGATAGTCGTCCGTGTAGAGTTCGTTCCCATTCTGCAGGATCGACCAGTCCGCGCGGTTGCCGCCGACGGACATGTTGGGCGTTCCGACGACAACGTGATTATATCTGTTGAGATTGTTCGCGTTTCCGCTCGAGCCTTCAACTTCCGAAACCTGAATCTGCGCAACAATGGGTGAAAGATCATCCGCGCAAACGCTCGAAACCTGCGAAATCCCCATCAGTCCAAGGAACGCAGTGAGCGCGCATTTACCATAATTCGCGTATTTTTTCATATCCAAACTCTCTGTGAACTCTTCACAATACGGGAAACGACTCATCACCATCCAATTAAATACAGACAAATTTTAACTCAAAAAAACCACGTGTCAAGAAATTTATTCCCGAAACAGAAAAATTTTATCGAAAAACTCTTTAAAATTTGCCAAATTTTCCGATATTTCCAAATTTCCGGCCTGTTCCCCTGCCGTTTTATCGTCCGTCTCCCAGACAGCTGGACTTTTCGGGAACCAGCCAGAAGCATTTCTCAAGAAAAAAGTTCCATCGGTCAAAAACTTTCTCTCCGCGTATTCCGCGAAAAGATGAAAGAGTACGTTTCACGAAAATGACTCTGACAGTTTCAAAGAAAGAATTCATGGTCAGACGAATCTGTTTCTCCTTTCATTTTAGGCAAGACTAAAATTTTCCAAAAAATTTTCACTTTTTTTACGCAAGATTCAATGAAAAATTCAAGAGTTTGCATTAAATTTTCTCAATTTCCACGCCCGAGTTTTAGGCAAGCCTAAAACGGGTACTTGACACGCAATGTTTTTGTGATAGAATACGCGGGTATGATTTAGCTTCCAGCTTTTAGCTAACGGCTAACAGCTAAAAATGGATGGTTTTTTCTCAAAGCAGAAAGGATCCATCCAATCGCGCAAGCAGATCCCATCGTCGCGTCTCTCCCCGGAGACGATGAATCAGCCTCGGCTGAACACGCCGCTTAAAAGAATATCCAGGCCTAAACGCGGAGATATTCGGCAGCAGCGTTCTCTCCCCCAGTTCGGATGATTGGAAGATCAACCGTTTTTTGAGACAAAACCAGATCCTTTGAAAAACTGCGGAGCAGTCTCCGCGGAAAATTTAACTGGGACATTTCCCGGAAAGGTTTTGGTTATGCAACAAGTTAGTTTTTGGAATGGAAACCGCAAGGGTTTCACGCTCATTGAGCTTCTGGTCGTCGTTTTGATCATCGGCGTTCTTATGGCGATGCTTCTCCCCGCCATCAATTCCGCACGCGGTGCAGCGCGAAAGGCGCAGTGTGCCAACAATCTGAAACAGATCGGTCTGGCTCTGGCGAATTACGAGCAGGCGTACGGCGGATTTCCGCAAAACAAAACAAACTCTTCAGACCGGAAGGAAGGGCGTGGTCTTTTCGTGCAGCTTCTTCCGTTCATGGACTCGAACAACATCTACAAAATGTGGGATCCTACGAAAGCGATGGCAGATGACGCGAACAAAGCGTTCCGCATGTCGATCCCGCCGGCGGTCCAGTGCCCCGCAACTCCTCTTGGACGCGGAGACCGTTCCTTCCAGTACGGCGAAAGAAGTGCGAAGTACATCGGGCAGGCAATGGACTACGCGCTGATCCACAAAGCGGTCGATCCGGAAGACGGTCAGTCGTATGATCCGCCGCTGGGTCAGGGACAGACGGGCGGTTCCGGGATCGTGCGGATCGACTCCATCACGGACGGCCTGACGAACACCATCATCTACCATGAGCACGCCGGTATCCCGGATATTTATTTCAACAATCAGAAAGTGGACTCGGTCGGCTCCGCAGATTACCCGTACTTCCAGAATGCATGGACAGGTTGGAACTCGAAACCGGCCGGAGGAAGCGGAAAATACTGGACCTACCTGCGAAACGCCGACGGTTCCTGGTTCCAGCCGAACTCGACGGCTGGCGTCGGGATCGTCGAGGCGCTGGGAGCGGAAAATGTGAAAGCACGCCGTTTGATCAACGTCACCAACTCAAGCTCTGCGCCGTACTCCTTCCATCCGGGAGGCGCGAACGCGCAGTTTGCCGACGGATCCGTCCGTTTCGTGAACGAAAACATCATTCCGCTGGTCTACGGCTACCTTTCCGCGCAGAATGACGGGAAACCGGCGACTCAGGAAGATGTTGAAATGCGCGCCTGGTCGGACGCGTGGCCGGTCGTCAACGGACGCTATCCTGACGGAACTCCGGCGAACTGAACACCGGCCGACAGTCTAACGAAACGGACTCTCTCCAAGACGCGCCCCGCCGACACATTGCGGGCCGCGTCTGCCGGCGGATGTCCTGACGATTCTATCTTAAGAAAAAGCGGAGTATGCCGAATTGCCCCATTTCCGATCCGGCTCCATTCCGCCGAAAAGGAAACGGCATACTCCAAATTTCATGCTCAAAATCAGGAGGTCTCCATGCGGACGAACTCATGTCCCACATTCCAAACCGCCGGAAACCGCGTTTTCTGCGAGAAAATTAGCAAGAAAATCCGCACGAACAAAGGATCCGGATTCACACTCATCGAACTTCTTGTCGTCATCTCCATCATCGGGATCCTGATCGGACTCCTTCTCCCCGCGGTCCAGACTGCCCGGGAGGCCGCCCGGCAGGCACAGTGCCTCAATAATCAAAAGCAGCTTGCGCTCGCGTTCGTTCAATACAGTACGTCGCACGGCGGACTGCTTCCGGCAAGTTACTCGACGAACCCGGTCCAGAGCGGCTGGACGATCGACCTGCTTCCTCATCTCGACGCGGAAAACTTCCTGAAAGACTGGGATCTGGAATCCGATTTCCACGCCGGCGACAATCGGAATCTTCTGAAACGGTTCAATTCCTCGTTCCACTGTCCCAGTACCCCGGACGGACGACGCATCGCGGAGTGTACGGAAGATCTGAAAGGGAACGCGGTGAGCGTCTCCGGGAGCGTCTCGGACTACTACGTTCACGCAGGGGGCGTGCCGGTCTCCGAGTACGGCAAAACGGCAGTCTACGCAAACGTTTTGGCAGTC
>JAFQUP010000188.1 GCA_017408405.1 Thermoguttaceae bacterium | reverse complement strand
TGGTTAGTTCTCCTTTTAATTATGGTGAATTTTTAGTTTTATCTTTTTGTTTCATTCGAGGTTTTGTTTCCCTCAACACTTTTAATATGGTGAAAAGCGGTGGGGATATGCAAAAGAAAAATAAAAAATTTAAAGAAATTTTAAATTCTCCCTCTTGAAATATGGTGAGGATCTGGTATACTCTAAAAGTAAGTAAGCGGTTACTAACTTTTGGTTTATTTCAGAACGAAAGTTCAGGAAGGCAGCGAAATGGATGGAAAACAGATTTCCAAATGGTCAAAGGATTCATTAAAGACGAGAAAGGTTAAATCCTGCGTTCCTGGAACTTTTCAAAAAGGTGAGGAGTCATTAAAGACTTCAGGGCGAAGTTTACGGAGTGTCCAACGCCGGAAAGATATTCTCGATTCCGCGCTTCATGTGATTTATCGGGAGGGGATTCAGAATCTTACGACTCGAAAAGCAGCGGAAGGAGCGGGGATTACGGAAGGAGCGCTTTATCGGCATTTTTCAGGAAAAGGCGCAATGCTTCGCTGCCTGCTTGAACGTCTTGAAGAGGGATTTAGAATTGAAAGAGATGATTTAAGGGGTTGGGCCGGGATCGAAGCCTTTATTCGGGTACGGACTGAACGTGTTCTGCGTGAACCGGAACTGGCGAGAATCCTTTTTTCTGAATTCATGTTCACGAGTGAACCGGCTTGCGAGGAAATCATGTTCAGGCTGATGCACCAAAATCTGGAGGTGCTGGCAATTTATTTTGAGCAGGCGCAGAAAGCGGGAGAGCTTCGGGATGATATTCCGGTGAAGACACTTTTCAGGCTGGTCTTAGGACCGATTCGCCTGGTGATTCAGCAGTGGGGATTGACAGAGGGAGGATTTCCTTTGGAGGAAGAAGTGGAAATAATCATTCAGACACTGCGGAGGACGCTAAAACCGGAAATAAAAAAATAAAGAATAAAAACAAAATTTAAAATAAAAAAATTTTGAAAGGAGAAACTTAATGGATACGATGAAAATGTTCTGTTTCCAGTGTCAGGAAGCTAATGGAAACCGCGGCTGCACCATGGGGGGAATGTGCGGGAAGAAAGCGGATCTCGCGAATCTTCAGGATACGCTTGTCCTTCAGCTGAAAAAAGCGTCGCGCGCGTGGGAAAAGGCTGGCGCGCGGAATGTGCGTGAATTTGGACGCTTCGTGACGGAATCACTTTTCATGACCATCACAAACGCTAACTTTGACGCGGAGCGTTTCCAGACTCAGATTGCAGAATCTAAAAAATGGACAGGCGAAGAGACGGAGCCGGAAGTGACGCTCTGCCAGATCCTCACTTGCGAAAATGAAGATCTGCGTTCCCTGCGCGAGCTTTTAACCTACGGTTTGAAGGGTGTCGCGGCCTACGCCCACCACGCGGCTGTCCTCGGATTTGAGGATGACGCGATTTACGCGTTCCTGATTGAAAGTCTGGCGGTCCTTTCCGACGACGCGCGATGCGGCGATCCGGAGGCGCTTACCGCCCGGATTCTTCAGTGTGGTCAGACGGCTGTTCGGACGATGGAACTTCTGGATAAAGCGAACACGGAGACGTTCGGCACGCCAGCTATCGCGCAAGTCAAACTCGGCGTCGGAAACCGTCCCGGGATCCTCGTTTCCGGACACGATCTGCGTGATCTACGCGACCTGCTTGAGCAGACGAAAGATGAAGGGATCGACATCTACACGCACTGCGAAATGCTCGTCTCGCACACGTATCCGGAACTCCGGAAATATCCGCATCTTTACGGGAACTACGGCGGAGCCTGGCACCGTCAGAATGTGGAATTCGCGAGTTTCAATGGTCCAATTCTCATGACGACGAACTGCATCACGCCGGTTCAGGACTCTTACCGTAACCGCATTTTCACGACTGGAGCCGCAGGTTATGCCGGGATCCAGCATATCGCAGACCGAAAAGAAGATGAGATGAAAGATTTCTCTCAGATCATCGCGCTTGCGAAGACCTGCCCGCCGCCGACTCCGCTGGAAGACGGTGAATTGACGACCGGTTTCGGACACGCGCAGGTACTCGCGCTGGCGGATAAAGTTGTGGAAGCGGTGAAATCCGGTGCGATTCGTCATTTTGTCGTGATGGCGGGCTGCGACGGCCGACACAAGGAACGCGCTCAGTTCACCGAACGCGCCGAAGCTCTCCCGAAAGATACCGTCATTTTGACAGCAGGATGCGCAAAATTCAGGTACAATAAACTGGCACTCGGCGATATCGGCGGCATTCCGCGCGTCCTTGATGCCGGCCAGTGCAATGACTCGTACAGTCTGGCGGTTATCGCGCTGAAACTTCGTGAGGCGTTTGCTCTGGAGGACGTGAATGATTTGCCGCTTAGTTTTGATCTTGGATGGTACGAGCAAAAAGCCGTGGCAGTGCTTCTTGCTCTGCTTGCCCTCGGATTCAAAAATATCAAATTGGGGCCGACACTTCCAGCGTTTGTTTCTCCCAATGTTGGAAAAGTTCTTCAGGAAAATTTCGGTCTCCATTAATTGAGAAAACATTTACTTTAAAAGAGACGGTTTACTGCCGTCTTTTTTTATGGAACCGCGGAATATGCTAAAATGTCAATTTGTGTCTTGAATTCGCAGGAGGGTACCACTATTTAAATTATGGGATTTGGGATGATTAATATGTGAAAAAGAATTTAAATTTTTTAAAAAGCTACGGAAACAGAAACGGCTTGACTATTTCTGTTTCCGGTTTGAATTTAAGGCCCTCTAAAAAACCGTTTTTTGCTGGAAAACGTTTTAAACGGGGACTTAATTAAATTTTCAGCGATTCATTTTTTTGAAAGATGCCGCTGTTGAAGGTTTCACTAAAATAAAGAGAAAAGCGATAGGAACAGGCTTTTCATTATTTTTAATTTTTATGCTTTTTAACGTCGTTGGCAAAAGGAACAAGGAGTTTAAATTTTTTCTGCCACGTCGTGTACATGATGCCGGTACATTCAGGAGTTTGAGCGCAGGTTTCAAGCCACGCGTTCCAGTTCGGTTCGTCATCTTTGTCGTAGTAGGCCGCGGCTTGGGTTCGAAACCCCTTTTCGTTAAAGAATTTCATACTGTCTTCACGAATTTTGAAGTACCAGCACGAAATGATGAGTTCTTTCGGAATGTGATCCCAGACCCCGGTGAAATCTCCGCGGCACCGCATATAGTCAGCGTGGCAATTATGATGCGGGTCCAGCATGTCGGACCAGACGTAGACCTGTGCGCCGGGCTGGACTTTCTGAATGATCTCGTACTGTCGGGTCAGGCAGTCTCCCAGGATCTTGGCGAGCGAAATTCCGCGTTTCGCGCATGACTCGCACGTGTTTGCCGAGCGGATCTCGTCCATGCTCAGGAACCATTTTTTCGGCGCGAGAAGCTCCATGATGTCTTTGGCAGATGCCTCGAAATGTTCGTAGAGTTCCGGTTCCGACATGCAGACGGAGGTCTGGCCTTTGATCGAAAGCGAGGGGACGTAGAAAGAGAGCGAAAGACGGGCGTTTTCCGGGATGCGGCTTCCTTCGGGAATACGAATGGGCGATTTCATGATTCCGCGCTGGAAATCCCAGATCCGGAGCGGTTCCGGAAGGTAGTCCTTTCCGAGTTCGTAAGTTTCTCCCGTTTCGGCATTTTTCACGGTCAGCGGCGTTCCGGGACGCATGACCGGCGCCGTCATGTCACTGCTTTCGAGCGAGATGTCATCGAGCCAGACTTTTCCTTTCGTGCCGTCCCAGACTCCCGCGTAGAAATTGACCTCGGTGTCGTCAGTCCCGGTCGTGAAGTTCAGCGAGGCTTCCGTCCAGTCCTGCGTGCCGTTTTCCGGAAGTTTGGGCGCGATGGAGACCCAGGAGCCGTTGGGGCCGTAGATCTGGAAACGCACGAGTCCCTGTGCCGGGAGCGACTCCGTTTTGAACCAGATCTTCACGCGGTAACTGCGGTTCGGAGTGACTTTGAGCTTCATCAGAACGCGGCCGTGCCCGTATTTGTCAGCGGTGAAATTCTCAAGACGGAGGGAGGAACTGCCGGAGTGCTTCACTTCCGTATCGCGGAACGAGATCGTGCCGGGTTTGTCGGCAAACTGGAAACCGAGCGGTCTGTTTCCGCTGAATTCCTCAAAACCTCCGTAGGGAGAGGAGTATGCTTCTTCTTCTGGGTCAAGTTCCACTTTTCCGCCCCGGGCAATGACGCGCAGGTCACGGATCGGAACGGATTCCACGAGATTCGGGTTTCGTCCGAGCATCGTCCCGTAACCGACCGACCAGATGATCGGAATGATCTCGACACCGGCTTCAGCGGCGGCAGATTTGATACGGGTGAAACGTTCACGGACCTCAGGAGACCATTTGCCGCAATAGTCAAAACCGGTTGCCCAGAGAAGGCCATTCAGGTCGTTTTTTCCAGCCGTCTGGATAACTTGAATTAGTTCCTCGGTCTGTTCCTCAGAATGAACGCTCAGCGAGGAGTAAAACCAACGGTTTTGAAGCCAGGAGGGATACTCCGGAGAATTCGGTGTTCGGGAAGAATGTGCCGCATGCGTTGAATAGAGGGAAAGGTTGAGAGTCGTTACGCCAACTAGGAGGCAGGAAATTAAAAAACGGACGGAAGTAAAATTTGAATTTTTCATGGTTTTTTCAGGATAAAAAAAGGAAAGGTGAACCCCAATGGACATCAGGAACTGAAAACGTTCCGCGGAAGGGAAATTTTGGTGAAATTGGATACCGAAAAAGGAGATGAATTCTCCAAAAACATTTTATCCTGTTTTAAAATATTTCTCAAGTAGTTCAAGAAACTTTTTCAGGATTTTTTTGTTAGGACGGCAGGGGGAAGGAAATGAAAACAGCTAAAAGACGTTAGTGTTTTAAGTGTTTTCGAAAGGAATATCTTTTGGTTTTAAATTAATATGGTATTTATTCCGGGTTTTCAGAAACACTTAAAACGAGAATTCCCGGTCAAATTCTTTTCCGCCGACAGCGATTCGGAAAAATTTCATTTCACGTTTTTCAGGTTTGATGACGACTACGTCACATAAAAGATTTTGCCGCCTGTCAAATCGTTGGTAACGGGCAAATGGCGGAAGGTTTTTGGGCTGGATTGTGCCGTAGCTCTGGGTAATGACGTAGTTCACGCCGTTTTCAAATGCCTGAACATCAAAATGGCTGTCTCCTGAAATCGTTCCGGCGAGAGCCGTATTTTGGTTCTGGGTGAAATCCCATTTTACCCCGTTCATTTCCCCTTTGGCTTCGCGAACGAAATCTTCCAGAAGCGCGATGCAAACCGTGTCATTTTTCATGCGGCTAACGGTTGAGGGAAGCCAGGGACTGATTGTCTGGTGAAGGCTGATGTGCTGAAGGACCACGGCACAGAAATCTTCCGGCATTTTCAGATTGTCCGCGAGAAACTGAAGTTGGCTTTCGGAATACCCTGCCCTTCCTTCCTCACTCGTATTCATGAAGAAGACGCGGCACTTTTTACCCGGCACATCGAAATAGCCATAATCTCCAGCCGGCGAACGTATCAGCCGAAACCCTTTCGCGCAGGTCAGCCCATTAAACATTTCGCCGTAGTCCTTTGGCAGAAGTTTTTTTTCGCTTCTGCTGAAGCCATTGGCGGTACCATCGTCGTGGTTTCCCATGCAAAAAAGAACAGGGAGCGGAAAATCGCGATAGAGCGCGATCTGAGCATTAAGTCTTTTTTCCGCGTGTTCAAGACTGGTCGCGACCCACTTGGTGTCCCGGTCAAATCCGATGTCTCCCAATTCCCCCACAAAATCCGCTTTCATCTGAATTGAGGCACGCAAAAGAACGGCAACATGATATTTTGTGTCCTGAAAATTGACTTCTTTGCCGAAATCCATCCAGCCGGAGTGAATGTCGGAGATTAAGAGAAAAACGACAGTCACATCATCTCCCTGCCATGCTTTAATTCTCTCGAGCGTTTCGTCGATTTGAGCCTGTGCCCAATCTGGAATCTTAAATAGAGGGATTTTATCATTCTGCGCGGAAAGCGGGAATGAGAGGAATAAAAAGCAGAATTTGTCGCATAAAAACGTCCTTTCAAAATGAAAAAATAAAAAAAGAGGAAAAACAGCAAGTAAAAGTGAATGCCTCAAACATTATCCTTTGACGGCAGATCGAAAGGTAGTGATTTTCATTTAACTAATTTAGTGGATAAAAAGTAATTTGTCAATGGAGAGTGAAGAAAAAAAAGTTGCCGAAGCGTTTAGGACAGATAGGCAATTTGGGTAGAATTTGTTGGAAAATTTTTTCAAAAAAAGAAAAAATATTTTGAGGAAAATCGAAAAAATAGTAAAAAAAGGGAGAAAGGTCCCTTGAAATTATCTCAAAAAGTGCTATAATTTGATTTCTTATGGTATATTTGGTACTTTGAATAGGAATAATATTATGAAAGTCCGTGCCAGTGTTAAACGTATCTGCGAAGACTGCAAGGTGATTCGTCGCCAGGGAGTCGTTCGCGTCATTTGTAAGAACCCGCGTCATAAGCAGCGTCAGGGTTAATTTTTGTTTAGTTTTGATGTCTGGTGCTTAAAAGCCGTTTTTCAGAGTATTTGGAATAATATCTGAATATGCTTGAAATAATGGTCGGCCAGAGTAAGCGTCAAAGAGAAGTGTACTTGGATTCATTAGGAGGGCTTCATGCCTCGTTTGTTAGGTGTTGATATTCCGAACGATCGCCCTGCAGCGTATTCGTTGACGTATCTTTACGGAATTGGCTTGAAAACCGCATTGGATTTGTGCCGTACAGTCGGTGTTGACCCGACGATTAAGGCTCGTGAGATGACTGAAAAACAGGTCGCTGAACTGGCAGCCCTGCTTGACAGCGATGATTTCGTCGTTGAAGGTCACCTTCGCCGTACGGTCGCCCAGAATATTGCGCGTCTGAAGGAAATCGCGTGCTATCGCGGTCTCCGTCATCGCCGTGGTCTCCCGGTTCGTGGACAGCGTACCAAGACCAATGCGCGTACCCGTAAAGGTCCTGCGAAGACAGTTGCTGGTAAAAAGGGTGTTAAGGACATGCGTTAATCGCGGTCCCTATCGTGTCGAGATCGGCATCGGATGGTCCGTATGCCGGTGTAGCGTATCAAGAAAATCAATCAGCTTTTCCTTGCTTTTCTGAAAATGGAAAATGCTGAAAAAAGTTAGGAGTGTCCCAAGTGGCGAAGGCAAAAAAGAGAAAAGTCCGTCGCAATGTAACGAGTGGTATCGTTCACATTAAAGCGACGTTCAATAACACAATTGTTACGATTACCGATACCAAAGGCGATACCTTGTGCTGGTCCACCGCTGGTAACAGCGGTTTCAAAGGAAGCCGTAAGAGTACGCCGTTCGCAGGTCAGCTTGCTGCTCAGGCTGCCGCCGAAAAAGCAATCAAATGCGGTCTGAAGGAAGTTGATGTTCGCGTCAAAGGTCCTGGAAGTGGTCGTGAAAGCGCAATTAACGCACTGGAAGCCGCGGGTTTGGCCGTGAAAACGATTGAAGACGTCACCCCGCTGCCGCACAATGGCTGCCGTCCCAAGAAACGTCGTCGTGTCTGATTGCACTATTTTTTATCCATAACTAATTAAGAAAGAATATTTCGCCAGGAGAATTTGAATGCTTAAGCGAATGCGATGGCGTGGACTGGAGTTGCCCAGTCTGGTTTCATGCGACAAAGAGACGTTGACGGACCGTTATGGCAAATTTGTCGCCGAGCCGTTTGAACGCGGTTTCGGTACGACGGTCGGAAACAGCCTTCGCCGGATCCTTCTCTCCAGTCTGGAGGGAAGTGCGGTCACGCAGATGAAGCTGCAGGGTGTTTCTCATGAATTCACCACTCTTGAAGGTGTCCTGGAAGATGTTACGGATATTGTTTTGAACGTGAAATCCCTGGTGGTTCGTTCCGAATCGGAAACGCCGCGTATTCTTCGTATTGAGAAGCATACGCCCGGCCCGATTACTGGTGCGGATATTCAGACGGACCATCAGGTTGAAGTTATCAATAAGGATCATCTTATTGCGACTTTAACTAAAGACGTGAATTTCGTGATGGAAATGGTCGTTGAAAAGGGGCGCGGATATGTTCCCGCCAGCGAACGACATAATTCTGTTCAGGAAACTATTCCGCTTGATGCCACGTTCAGTCCTGTCACAAGAGTGCGTTACGAAGTCGTTGAGACCCGTGTCGGACAGAAAACGAACTACGACAAACTCATTATGGAAATTTGGACCGATGGTTCGATCAATCCGCAGATCGCGCTGGTCGAAGCGGCGAAGATCCTTCGCAAGCATCTCAATCCTTTCGTTCAGTATTCTGAACTGGGTGAGCAGATCCATACTGAAGGTAAAGTCACTGGAAATGAGATTGATCCGATCATGGAAGCGAAGCTCTCCATGAGTGTTTCCGAGCTTCATCTTGGCGTACGCGCGAGCAACTGCCTGGATACGGCTCGTATCACGACAATTCGTGAACTTGTTTCCAAAACCGAGGATGAACTTCTGGAAGTGCGTAACTTTGGTGAAACTTCATTGAAGGAAATCCGTGAAAAACTGCAGGAAAACGGACTCCAGCTTGGAATGCGTCTTCCGGTTATGCGTACGCAGCAGTTCTAAAATTATTGGCAGACTGAGTGTTTTCGGTCTGCCTTTTTGCGTTGGGGCGTGAACGGCTTCCTGTCTTTTCAAGAGACTGAGAGATTTTTGAATCGAAGCCGGGCATGGCTCGAATTTAATTTGAGACTTTGAAAAAGTCTCTTACCCCAGAAAAAGAAAAGGTAAATTCATGAGACATCGTTTTGCCGGTCGTAAATTTGGTCGTAACCCGAAGCATCAGCGCGCTTTGCTCCGCATGTTGGCTGTGTCCCTCATTTTGACGGAACGTGATGTGGAAGAATATTATGATGCCAAACAGGCACCGAAAGTGAAAGGCCGTATCATTACGACGATTCAGAAGGCGAAAGAAGTTCGTCCGTTTGTTGAAAAGTGTGTTACGATTGCGAAGAACGCTCTGCCGGCCAAAGCCGCCGCTGACGCGATGGTTCCGACCCGTGACCGCCGTACTGCCGAATATAAAGAATGGCGCAAGAGCGAAGCGTGGCAGGAATGGAACAAAGTGAACGCGCCGGTCGTGGCTGCCCGCCGCCGTCTGGCTCAGCTTCTTCATGACGAAACCGCTGTCAAACTTTTGTTTGACGTGATTGCTCCTCTGTACGTTGATCGCCAGGGTGGTTACACGCGTATTCTTCGTCTGGCCAAACCGCGTCTTGGTGACGCTGGTACCCGCGCGATTCTTGAGTTTGTCAAGAATGAACGTAAAGCTGAAGCCGTGAAGCCGAGTTTCGATGCTGAGTAATTCACTTTGAGAATTCGTTTCGATTTACGAGAGCAGAATGACTTTTAAAAGTTATTCTGCTTTTTTTATGAATTTTTGTTTTTTGACAATCTTGGAATCGGCGGAATAGTGGTTAATTTTATTTTTTATGGATGAGGAGGCTTGACAGTTTGTCTTTTCGGTGTTAAAATCGGAGAAACTCTTTTTTTGAGAACGAATCTAATTTTATGGAGTTTCAAAGGAGAGTTAAAGGAGAAAATTCTATCCAGACAGATTGGATACTTGAAATGATTTAATTTTCCTGCCATTTTTATTTTGAAAGGAAATCACATGAAGGAGTTACGTATTGTTTTCACATTTGTCTCCCTTGCGCTTTTTTTGATTTTTGGGACAGGTCAAGCCACGGCGATTGAATTTCGCTGTGAGGGAGAATATCCTCATCATCTTCAGGGATTCGCGTCTGATGGTGAATCGATTTATTGGAGTTTTACCAGTGTTCTGATGAAAAGCGATCTGAATGGTAAAAAAATCAGTCAAATAGATGTTCCATCGCATCATGGGGACTGCTGTGTTGTGGAGGGAAAACTTTATGTCGCGACACATTTGAACTGGCCGAGCGAAGATCGGACAGCCTGGATTTACGTTTATGACTGCAAAAGCCTGACTCTTTTGGAAAAGATCAATATTCCGGAATTGGACGGTGCAGGCGTGGACGGGATTTCGTTCTTTGACGGCTTTTTCTACGTCTGCTGCGGTAAGGACCACGAGGACGTGGTGCCGTTTAATCGAATTTTTAAGATGACGAAAGATTTCCAGACGGTCGCCCGTCTCCAGGTTCCGGGACTGACCGTTTACGGTATTCAGGCGTTTTCGTGGGGGAATGGATACTTTTGGCTCGGGACGTACGGCAAGGAAGGAACGATCCAGTGTGATGCGGACATGAAGGTCGTCGGGAAACACGAGATTGACGCAAGTGTCGGCGTTTATGAGCTTCCGCCGTCAGAAACGGGTGAACCTCGTTTGATGATCGCGTCCCACCGTCGTGAAAATGGTGAAGCGCATCGGAATTGGGCGTTGGTTCGTTCAGCGATTTTGAAAGACGGCAAACTCGTTTGGGAAGACGCTAAATAAGAAGATGAAAAATAAAAAAGAGCGTGGAAACCGGCAATCAGGAATTTAGTGGTAGTGATTTTGATAAAGAGGGTGAACGGTTGCGAAAAGCCGTTCACCCTTAATTGTTTAGATAGGATTTATCTCTCACTCAACGGGGACAATTTTCATGCGCATTTTTTCTGGAACGGAGGGCGCCCAACTGTTTGGCAGGATTTGTGTTTTGTTCACTTTCATCCCTTTCAGGTCAAAAATATAGACGTACTGATCCTGATTGGCTTTGAAAAGTTTGATTGCGAGCGGTCTGACTTCATCTCCAAAAGAAATAATCATCTCCGCACGCTGAAACTCACTGGCATCCTCAGATTTTTTAGGATATGCTTCGAGCCAGATCTGACCGGGGCGAGCCAGATTGGCGTCCGGTATGATGTGCCGAATGTAGTAGCGGTTTTTTAATTCATCCGCCGAAGCCCCAAAGAGGAAAGGGAGTGGTCCCTGCGTAATGCCTTTTCCACGCATTTCAGGCGGCAGCGTATATTGATCGATTTGTTTTTGGGCGTACTTAAATTCGAAAACATGAGTTCCGTCGCAAATCCATTTTTCACTTGGTGACCCATCTTCAGAACTAACCGCAAACATTCCGTGGTCAGGAGCTTCGTATCGCAGTTCACCATTTTCCTGAGTTTTGACGTATTTGGCGTTTTCGATGGATCTTCGATACATGATTCTGGTGAATTCGGTTTCGAAAGTTTGAATTCCCATACTGAATAGTTCCCAACGTTTTAGAATGGCATCAGTCTTCGCCTGTTCCTGCTGAGTGAGTACGAAAGGGGCAGGCATTGGGCGTTCTTCGGTTCCGTCCTGCTGCGGTACGATCGGCGCGGCCGCCTGCGTACTTTGCATGGAGTTGGAATTTTGTCTGGTGCTTTCAGTCAAAATTGGCTGTGTCGGAACGGTTGCGGGAGTATTCGAAGTAGCCGCAGAGTGATTTTGGGCATTCTGAAAAGGAGAAAATCCCATTTGAGCCCAGGCGGTGGAGGAAATCAGGATAAAGAGAGGAAAAAAGGCCCCAAAGGTCTTACGTGCGTCGAAACGGCAAAATTTCATGGGTCAGTCTCCGTTAGGATTCTGCGGAATATCGGCAAAAAATACGTATCAGGTGAAAATTTCCTCAAAAGGCACGGAACCTGTCGAGTATATTTTCAGTAATTATTTTAACATAAAACGAAGCAAAAGAAAAGAGCAGATTGGAAAATATCTGTCAATCTGCTCCAAAATGGATAAAAAAAAGGAAAGTTGAAAAGGATTTGAAGAAATAAATATATCTGGAAATTTAGTTTTCCGCATTCCAGATATAGTACGCGCGCGGTGCGATCATGGAACGTATGGATCCCTCGGGAGTCTGTTGCATTTTTGCATGCGCGACAGCTATCAGGTCAGTCAGTGAATTGAATTGGGAGTAAGAGAAGACCTGCGTCTGGCTTTCATCCAAATTGGCAAGTTCCATCGCGCGTTTTACTGCATCTTCCAGATAGCCCTCTTTATCGACCAGTCCGGATTCAATAGCGTTTTTGGTAGTGAAGACCTGGCCGGTAGCGAGTTTATCCAGAGCTTCATGATTTTCGGCAAAGTTTTTTCTTCCCTGATAAATGACTTCTTTGAATCGTCCAAAAGCATCGTTTACGAGTTCCTGAAACAAAGCGCGTTCCTGTTCCGTGAGAGGTTTGGTAATGCTTCCCATTCCTTTCAGTTCATGGCTTTTAATGGAATCTTCCCTGATTCCAGCTTTTGCGGCCAGTTCAGAGAGATCGTAATGACTGATGATGACACCGATCGAGCCGGTCCATGTGGTAGGTTCGGCGAAAATAACATTTTCATTTTCTGTTCCGCAAGCCATTGAAATATAGTAGCCGCCGCTCGCGCAAATGCCTCCCATACTCACGACGATTGGAATATTAGATTTTTTACGGAGTTTGGTCAATCGATGAAAGAAGTAGTCGCTTGTGCTGACGGAACCGCCGGGAGTATCCATGCGCAGCACAATGGCTTTGATGGTGGGATCCTTTTCCGCGTCATTGATTTGTTCGTTGATGAATCCCTCATCATCCATGATTGTTTCTTTAATATTGATGATCGCAACTTTATTGTAGTCATTTTGAGAGTAGGTATCTCCCGGTCCTGAAATCAATTCCCGATGAATGGGAGTGTTGAATGATTGAGAGCAGAGAACACCGATGACCATCAGAAGGAGAAATGGAAAAAGGCAACCGGAACAACCGAGAAAAGAGCTGGTGAGGCAGCTTGAAAACAGTGATGTCCGCTTTGGAGAGTAGATAATCTGTGGCGAATTGTTTGGGAGTGTCTTTGGGAGTTCATTGAGTGATGAATTGGCTGACATAAATAATATCTCCTTTCTTATTGAAATTACTTTAACCTTTACTATTTTAACATAAAGGTTAAAAATTTCAATAGTTAGGGTTGAGATTTTATTGAAATTTTAAATTTTCATACTGTTTAGGATAAAATTTTTAAGAAATTACTTAAAAAGAAAAGACTTTTTTGGAAAAGTTTTCTGGAAACGGCAAATTGCTCTTGCGAAAATTGGAAAAAAACGTAAACTAATGGGACACTCCCTTGTGAGAGTTTTGTTTTATTGTTAATAGAAAAAGGAGTATCGGGTGTTTTTAGCTGCGACCACAAATTGTTTCCGGAATATGCCTCTTTCTCAGGCATTGGAAAAAATTGCGGATTTGGAGTATTCACACGTAGAGCTGATGTTTCACGAGTCGAATGATTATCTGAAACCATCCTACGTTCAGTATCATCTTCCGGAAGTTCATCGTCAGTTAAAGAATCTGTTTCGTTTAACGCCGAGCTGTTTTAGTGTTGAGATAGACACGGAGGATACGAATGAGTACGTGCGTCAGTTTGTGGCGTGTGTGAAACTTGCCCGGGCGATGCAGGTCGTGACGATTACCCTGCGCGCGGCACCATGGGGATTTCCATTTAATTCAGAGGTAGAACGTCTTCGCAAGTGCATGGAAGAAGCGGATAAGCGGGGAATTGTTCTGGGACTTCTTACCGAGCGGGAACGTTTGACAGAGGATATTGAAACGGCGCGTTCCCTTTGTTCTTTGGTTCCTGGATTGAATTTGACTCTTGATCCGAGCCATTATGTTTTTAAATATAGTGAAAATAATCGGCCGAATTTTGAGAATATTATGGATTTGGTTTGCCATGTTCGCCTTCGCGACACCAAAGAAAAGCAATTTCAGGTTTGTGTTGGTCAGGGAGAGATGGAATTTGGCCAAATTATTGCCCGGCTTCAGCAAAAGGGGTATCGCGGCGCGTTGAGTGTGGATATTCTTCCGGAAAAGGATCTGGATGTTTCACAGGAAATGCGTAAAATGCGTCTGCTTTTGGAGAGTCTTCTTTAAGCGAATGGCGTGAATGCCAAATCAATGGAAGGGACATTTTCATGGTGGAGTTGACTTCACGTTTTCAGGAAGTGCTGGCGTGGATTTGCGAGATTCATGCCGGACAACGCCGTAAAATGAATCACGATCCGTATGTCAGTCATCTTCTTCGAGTCGGCGGCATGGTGTTGGAATGGGCAGAGGATGAAGACGAGGCACTCGCGGCCCTGCTCCATGACGCGGCGGAAGACTGCGGCGGAGAGGCAATTCTTGAGGAAATTCGTTTACGTTATGGAGAGAAAACCGCACGGCTGGTGGAACAGTGCAGTGATTCTCTTGCCGCGGATCCTGAAGCGAAACGACCTTGGAGAGAGCGTAAAGAAGAGCATATCGCGCGAGCGGCAAGGGCGGAGGCCGGTGCCAGAAAAATTATGATTTGCGATAAAATTGACAACATGCGGAGTATGCTTTGTCAGTTGGAGCAGGATGGTGAAAAGGTTTTTAGCCATTTCAAAGGCGGGCGTGAGATACTTTGGTATTTTCGAGCGATGAAGGAAGTACTTTCGCCGGGAATTCCCGAACCGTTGGCGCGAGAAATGGGGCAGTATGTGGAAATGCTGGAGAAGTACTGATGGGAACTTCTCAAAAAATAATTTCAGAAAACCGGGTCTTTTGGCATTTTAACTGTGTTACCAGAAGTCCTGGATATTTTTGATACGGAACTTCTGGTATCTCGCAAAAAAAGGAAGCGAACTCATTTTTCTCTTAGGAAAGCATTTTCCTGAGTGTTTTTTTCTTTTAAATTTTCCCAATTTTCTTTATTTCTTTTCTGAAACCGTTAAATTGCTCTGGATTTAATTTTGAAAAGAAACTAAAATACTCGAGATTCGTTCCCATTCGCGAGGATTTATTTTGTTGATTGATAAAATTTTAGGTATGAGAGAGCCGTTTTCCAGATTATTTTTCCAGGATTCAGGCAAGAACGGCAGGAAACAGATGCTTAATCTCGTTAAATTCAGGATTCGTCTGGTTCTTGTTCTGGTATTGTGCGTTGGAATCGTATGGACATCCGGCGGCTGTTTGCGCCGGCGCATGACAATTAACAGCAAGCCTCAGGGCGCTACGGTTTATGTTGATGGTCATCAGCTTGGAAAAACACCTGTTTCAACTGATTTTACTTACTATGGGACACGAAATATTCGTCTTGAAATGGACAATTATCATACGATGAATGTGAAGCAGAAAGTTTCTCCGCCATGGTATGAATTTCCGGTATTCGATTTTTTTACGGAAACATTTAGCGCGAATGAGATTAAGAATCACCATGTCTGGACGTACGATCTTCAGCCGAAGGCAATCTCTTCGGATGACCAAATAGAGAAACGCGCGGAAGCGTTCGCGTTTGAGGGAAGCCGAATCGTGAATCCAGACGGTTCTCTGGGAACGCCCATTACGGCAGAGAATTATCAAAATCGCCGTCGTCCGGGAGTTGGGGAAAATCCGGATGCCGGAGTTGGCCATATGTTTCCTGGGAATGGTGGACCAACGGAGTCACTTGCGCCTCCAGATGAAAATTCCGCGTCCATGACAGGAGAATTTCCAGAGAATGGGCCGCTTTCGGGGAATTCATCAGCCATTGAGAATATGTCCGCGCCAAATGATCCCAACGCTTTTCCCACAGGAAGCGCGGATTGGGATACGCCTAATCGTTATCCGTCGCGAAATTAAGTTTTGGAAATATTTATTCCGGATCTCTCAGGTATTGAATTCTCTTCCTTAAGAGAAAATGTTGCCTTTGAACGCTTTTTTCTTTTTTTTTATGGAGAAAAAACATGAATTTTTCCGCTATTTTTCTTTCTCTGGCTTTTTTGCATTCCGCGTTGGTGCCGACCAGCTCCACGCAGTTTTTTGTGACTCCAGAAGTTGCGTCGGTCATTACGTTTTATGAAAAATCAGACGCGTCGGCCTCAAAAACTCTCAAGCCGGAGACCATTTCAAGGGATTTTGTTCTTCGCGACGTGAAGGGGAAAGAAATTCGTCATATTCAGGCGAACGTAGTATCTGAACCTGAAAAAACAGGTGAAAAATCAGGCGTTTCTTATCGGTATTCGGTGAATGTCTCACTTCCGCAAGGATACTTTGAGCTTTTTTATCCGGCAACGGATCAGGTTTTTGGAGTGGTTTCACTTTCCGCGTTTTGCGATAATGAAAAAGAAAATCTTCAGAAAATCGCGGATCCGTTTTTTGCGATTGACGGAGCAATGTCGTGGCTGATTCGCGGTCCGGAGTTTGACCGAATTCGTGATGAATACGCGCAGATCGCGCGGCGCAGCGGCGTGGGAATGATTCGTGACCGTCTCCGTTGGGGAGATTGCCAGAAAGAAGCGGGACTGGAAAATTTGAATATTGAATCGGCCCGGCATTACGATTCCTGCCGAAAATCCTGTCAACGGCATGGCGTGCTGGTTTTGGAGCTGTGTCATGATGCGCCGGCGTGGATGCCGCGGACTGCTGAGAAATATCCGAAGGATCTTTTGACGGTACGCCGGGTTTGGGATATTTTTACTCCCGCTTGGAATCGCGCCTGGGGAGGAATGGAGGTCTGGAATGAGCCGGAAATTTCTTTTGGAAGTAATCTCCCGGCGGATCAGTACGTACCCCTTTTGAAAACGATCGCGTATCAGCAGCAGAATTCTCCGGCAGAAAAATCGAAGGAATCAGAAACGGGAGAACGCACGCCGCTTGTCGGCGGCGTCATGGCGACATGCTTGCGTTCCTGGCTTGATACGGCCGCGGAAAGCGGAGTGTTGGAAGCGTGCGATGTTTTTAGTTTTCATACTTATGCGAAGGCACCGGCTGTTGAGATACTTTACGGAAGATTTCAGGAGTGGCTTCGCCAGTATGGTCATCCCGCCAAACCGCTTTGGCTTACTGAGTGCGGACGACCGTGGATTCTTGGGCCGGGCCGACCGCCGATGGAAGAGGATCTGGTTAGCGCGATTGACATCACGATGAAGGGCGTTGAGGCGAAAGCTTTCGGAATTCAGCGTTATTTCCCGTTTGTATTTCCGTATTATGAAGAGCGTATGAATAATTTTGGAATGTTCTCTAAAGACCATACGCCGCTTCGCTCATTTGCCGCGTACGCGCAGAGTGTACGAGTTCTGGCTCATCGTGAGTATCTTGGCGATCTGAATTTCCCACTTGATGGCTGGCTGCGTGCCAGGGTTTTTTCCGCGGCGGAAAAGGGAGATAGAATTGGAAAATCTGATTGCGTTGCCGTGATCTATGCTCCGGAAGTTAAATCCAGAAAAATTCAGTTGCCGGCAGAATGCCCAATTCTTCATGCTGAACGTATTACGGGGGAAGTGATTCCGATTGATAAAAAATCGAATTCGCTCGAAAATTGTGATGGTTTTGTCTATCTGTGGCTTGCGGCTGATAAAGTTTCCGGTTTTTTGAATACGGAAACGGTCATGAATCAGATGAGAAAAGAACGTTTGGGAAATACTCACGCCCAAACGAAAATGACGAAACGTTCACCGATTGTTCTTCGTTACGAGCTGGACGAAAAGAACGTTCAGTGGAATCCAGGCGGTTACGAATTATCCACGACCTGCGAAGAGGAAGTGATTTTGAAAATCACTGCGACGAATCTCTCTGAAAATGATGTAACGATTCCTGTTACCTGCCGCGCTCTTTGTGAAGGCGCTAAAGTTGCCGGGCCGGAAAAGATCGATATTTCAGCTTCCGGAACTACTGATTTTGAGGTTAAGGTTATTCCAGGAAGTGAGTATCGCAAGATGATGAAATACTGTCCGATAGAGATTACGGCAGAGGATCGGATTGTTGTGAAAATCCAGCCAAAATTTACGATGGATCAGATCCAGAAAGTCGTGTCTCATGTCGAAAAAATCAGAATCCGGGAATTGGAAAATTGGAAACCCAATATGCCGACCTGCTGTGACGAACTAAGGTTTGCGCAGACAGGAGACACTTGGACAATGATGGCGCATTTTACGGAAGGAGACCATTGGGTTTATCCTTTTTTCATGCTTCCGGAAAATGTTAATTTGAAAGATTTTGACGGAATTATTCTGAGAGCCAGATGCTGGGATTTCAATAAAAAAACAGAAGTTCGTTTTTTTGCCTATCAACCGGGAGGAGCGTTTTTTACCAGTGAAAAAATCCTTCCGACAGATGGTGAATGGCATGTTGTTCAGATTCCGTTTTCTTCTTTGGTTTTGTGCAGCGCGGCTGGAGGAACCGAGGCAGTTTTTAAGCCGGAAGAAGTAAGAAAAATTTCGATTGGAGGAAATACTAAAAATGACTCGCTCCAGATTGAGGTGAGTGATCTCTTCTTCTATCAAAAATAATTTAATGCTTTAACCATCAAAAAACGCTGCCGAATGACAGCGTTTTTTTGAGATATTGGAAGACTAAAAGTTGCGAAATTATTCTTCTTCGTCAACTTCTTCTTCATCGACTTCTTCTTCGTCAACTTCTTCTTCGTCAGCTTCTTCTTCGTCAACTTCTTCTTCGTCAACTTCTTCTTCGTCGACTTCTTCTTCGTCAACTTCTTCTTCGTCAACTTCTTCTTCGTCGACTTCTTCTTCGTCAGCTTCGGCTTCTTCTTCATCAGCTTCGGCTTCTTCTTCGTCAGCTTCGACTTCTTCTTCGTCAGCTTCGGCTTCTTCTTCGTCAGCTTCGGTTTCTTCTTCGTCAGCTTCGACTTCTTCTTCGTCAGC
>JAFQUP010000187.1 GCA_017408405.1 Thermoguttaceae bacterium | reverse complement strand
GAACCGTGGCTCCTGATCTCGAAAAGCCCGTGCGTTCTGATCATGAAAGAGCGCGTCGGGAACGTGCGGAGCATCGACCCGGAAAAGTGCAAAAACTGCCGCGTCTGCGTGAAGACCGGCTGCCCGGCGATCGAGTGCACGGACAAAAACAAACCGACGATCAACCCGCTTTCCTGCAACGGCTGCTCCCTGTGCAATCAGGTCTGCAAATTCGGCGCGATCAGCGAGTGAGATTTCCCGAACAAAAAATTCCTTTGAATATTTTTAAAGAAAAACCATGAACAAAACTACCAGTATCGTTCTCGCCGGTGTCGGCGGTCAGGGGATCCTGCTCGCGAGTGAAATTCTTGCGAAGGCCGCGGGGTTCGCAGGTTTCGACGTGAAGACTAACGAAGTGCACGGCATGGCCCAGCGCGGAGGGTCGGTCATCGGACAGATCCGCTACGGCGAAAAAGTCTTCAGTCCGCTCGTCTCCAAGGGTGAGGCGACCGTTCTGATGTCGCTCGAGCGTATCGAAGCGCTCCGCTACGCCGACTTCCTCGCTCCCGACGGTCTTGCCGTCGTGAACAGTCAGGTCATCATCCCGACGACGGTCTCTTCCGGAAGTGCGGTCTATCCGGAAAACGCGAAAGAGATCCTGAAGCAGTCCTTCAAGCACCTCGTCTACCTCGACGCGAACCGCATCGCGCAGGAACTTGGAAATCCGAAGTGCGCGAACGTCGTGCTCCTCGGCGCCCTTTCGACCAAACTCGAAAACCTCACGCCCGAGATCTGGGAGCAGGCGATCCGCGAATGCGTCAAACCGAAGTTCATTGACCTGAACATCACGGCATTCCAGACCGGCGCGAAGGCTCCGTCGGAACTTTAAGAAGTCAAATTCCCAATTTGAATCACGCGTTGCCTGCCCTGCTTCCCTTTCACCGCGAAAGTTTTCGGATTCCATTTGGAAACGAGCGGGCAGCGTAATTTTAGCGATTTATCACAAGCGATTCAATCTCACCTGAATAAACAAAAAAACGTTCCGTAAAAGGAACGTTTTTATTATTTTTTGATACTTTTCGGCATCAAAACTCACTGAGCGGCGACAGCCTCTTCACGCGTAGCGACGACATTCACGCGTCGGCCTTCACGATCGAAACGGACGAAACCGTCAACAAGAGCAAACAGCGTATAGTCTTTACCCTGTCCAACGCCTTTGCCAGCGTTAAATTTATTTCCGCACTGACGCACGATGATGTTACCAGCTTTGGCGGCCTGACCGGCATAAAGTTTGACACCGCGACGCTGCGCATTGGAGTCACGACCGTTTCTACTGCTACCTTGTCCTTTTTTATGAGCCATGAGTACCCACTCCTAAAAAAATGTTAATATGTGTATACTTCCTGATTTTCTAACAAGCAGATAGTATTTTACTCGAAAATCCACTCGAAGTCAAGCCCCCCCGGCTGCCCAAAACGAAAAATATCCAAATTTCCTGGGTGCCAGTAGTTCAATTTTAAGTTTTTGTAGGAATATTTCCCCTCCTCCGGTTCATATTTCCTGACGTTGGTAAGCCCGTTAATTACGATAGAAAACCGGTCTGCCGAGTAATTAATGTCCGACCAAATCGCAACACCCCAAACTTCTTCTCCCGGCTTAATTTTTTTTCCAATAAAATCACAAGACCCGTAAAGTTTTCCATTTGGGCGCTCTTTTTTAGCAATCATGTTGACAACATACGGATTATATTCATCAACGAGCTTTCTTCTCCGCAGCATGATTTTTCGGCGTTCCTCATCAAGCCACTGCTCATCGTCAAGTCTCATTTCAAAAACCGGAGTAAACTCAAGGGTTTTATCCTTTCTCGTGACAAACTCGAAAGACATGGGCATTTGCTCAATAGCTCCTAAAGACGCGACTTCCGGCAACTGATTAGCTCCTGGATAAAGAGAAGTATACGCCTCCTGAAGAGCCTTGGCGTCTTCCTGATACTTGGAAAATACTTCTTCCTGACGGTTTTTCAGTTCACTGACTCCTTTGACCGTCTGCACTTCCTTAACAGTAAAATACTGACCAGGATTTTTGATACGGTACATCAGGTACGTATACTTTTTAAGAATCGCCCTTTTCTGCCCATCGACAGAAATCGCGGAGGGAAGCACAATGGTGCGCAGTGACTTAATTTCAAAATCGAAGTACCAGACATCATTAAAAAATGGCTGATTCTTTGCCCAGGAATAAGGCAGATCTTTTTGAGAACCATCTTTCATATTGAAAGTGTTCACCATATAGATCTGATCCAGAGCGGGGTCGATCTTTTTGAAAACATGCGGCGCAAGCGTACGCGGCGCGGCCTTGATCCGAATCTGAGGAGCGGCAGCGGCAGGAGATTCCGCCTTGGCAGCCATTGCCGCCGGAGCAGAAACAGAAGATTCAGGCGTATCCGTCTGGGCAGAAAGTCCTCCTGAAAACAATGTACCTGCGGCAAAAAGCGGCAGAAACAGGGAAAGCGCGTTTGAATGAGTCTTTTTCATGATTATGGTTCAGTGAATACTGGCCCTAGCTCTGGACGCAGGGGAAAATCTTCTTACCATTTGAATATTATTCAGTATTATCAGCAATCGGTTTTTCCAGCCCGAAAAAAAAGTGATTTTGAAAAATTCCGATTATGACGACTAAAAATGTTGATTTAGACAATTTGATAAAATTTTAGGGTTTTATTCTTGACACGCATCTAAAAATTTGTTAAAACTAAAATATGTTTTTTATTTTCCATATTCTCTTTAATCTCCAGGAAGGACACGACCGCCATGACAGTGAAACTCGCGGTAATTCCCGTAGCGGGAAGAGGCACCCGCCTGATTCCTTTGACCAAAAGTTTGCCGAAAGAGATGCTTCCGGTCGGACGCAAGCCGGTAGTTCAATATGTGGTTGAAGAGCTGAATCGATGCGGTCTTCAGAAACTTCTTTTCATTACCGGTCCAACGAAGATCGCGATTGAGAATCACTTTGACCTTGATCTTGAACTGATTAATCATTTGCGTGAAACAGGAAAGGAAGATTTGCTTAATGAACTCGCGTTTGAGAAAGCTGACCTTCAGTACTTCTACACGCGGCAGCGCCGTCAGCTCGGATTGGGTCACGCAATCCTCTGCGCGGAATCTTTTGTCGGGAAAGAACCATTCGTAGCGGCTCTTGGGGATACGATTCTCGGAATCAATGAAAAAGCGAAAATAGTGGAACGAATGATCCATGTTTTTGAAGAAAAAAACGCGGATTGTGTCATTGCGTTTGAGGAGGTTCCTGAAGATGAAGTCCATCGTTACGGAATCGCGGCTCCGAAGGACCTCAATGATCCAAACGTTTTCCAGCTGGCCAATATCGTGGAAAAACCGGCACCGTCTGAGGCTCCAAGCCATTTGGCGGTAGCCAGCCGCTACGTGTTTCGCGCGGAGATATTTGACTATCTGAAAATCACAAAACCCGGAAAAAATAATGAAATTCAGCTTACCGACGCCATTCAGGCCATGATCGCGGACGGAAAAAAAGTTTACGGAGTACGGGTCACCCCGGAAGAACATCGTTTCGATATTGGAAACTTTGAGAGTTATTTCTCGGCATTTCTCGAATTCGCCCTCAACGATCCGGATCACGGTGAGGAAATCCGAAAAAAGCTCCAAAAATTCCTGAAATAGCGTCTGGCGCGAAACTGCTTTCACCGTATTTTATTTTAACATAAAGAGGCCTTTCAAAAACCAAAACTTCGCGGGATTTACTACGCGGAGAATGATTTTGGGCAGGTCTCTGACTACTCGATTTAACTTGAAACGATGGAAATCATTCGACAAAAAGCATTTGCCCGGGCAGGAGTCCTTGGAAATCCTTCGGACGGATACTTCGGCAAAACGATCTCCGTAATCCTGAAATCGTATTTCGCGCAAGTCACGATTTACGAATGGGATGAACTGGAAATTGTCATGAACGAAAATGACACTCGTTTTCGTTCTCTTGACGATCTTGTCCAGGATGTCCGTCTTCACGGCTATTATGGCGGAGTTCGTCTGGTAAAAGCGACGATCAAACGTTTTGCCGAATACTGCGGGAAATATGGGATTCAGCTTCATGACAGGACGTTTTCCATCCGATTTGAAACCAATATCCCGCGTCAGGTCGGCATGGCCGGCTCAAGCGCCATCATCGCAGCAACTCTGCGGTGTCTCATGAAATTCTACGGAATTGAAATTCCGAAATATCTTCAACCGTCGCTGATTCTTTCTGTTGAACAGGGAGAACTTGGAATTACCGCCGGTCTTCAGGATCGTGTGATCCAAATCTACGAAGGCATGGTCTTCATGGATTTTTCACGTGAAAAGATGCGCGAGGAAAACGGTCTGCAATTTGGACAATACGAACCAATTCCCCTGGATTCAAAGGCAATGCCTCCGCTTTATTTCGCGTTTAAGACAGATGTGAGTGAACCTACGGAAATCGTCCATAATAACCTGCGTCATCGATGGAATGAGGGCGTTCCGGAAGTTCGCGAAGCGATGAAACGTTTCGCGGAACTGGCTGAACTGGGGCGAATCGCAATAAAAACCCAAAATTGGGAACAGCTCGGCGAACTGATGAACGCCAATTTTGATCTTCGCCGAAAAATCTGCCGTATCGCAAAAGGACAAATTGAAATGGTGGAAACAGCCCGTTCCGCCGGAGTTTCCGCAAAGTTCGCGGGAAGCGGCGGAGCGATTATCGGCACATACCCAAGCGAGTCCGCTTACGAAAAACTCGTTCAGGTCATGAAAGACACCGGATGCACCGTCAGAAAAATTTACCCCTAGGATTTCATCCAGGCTTTTTCCACAAAAGTTACCGACAAAAAATTCCAGAAAGAAGAAACGTAAGACCGTTCATCAAATTAAAAAAGCCTTTTCGACAGGAAAAGGCTTTTTACTTACTCCGCTCAGTCAAGTTCACCAATCTTCACATTGCGGAACCAAATTTCTCCGCCTTCCGACTGAAATCCAATTTTACCGGCGACGTTCGAAACTCGGCAGGCCCAGTTGACCGGCTTTTCATTTACGAAAACACTGACCGCGTCTTCGTAACAGATAACGACCACGCGATTCCACTCTTCCGTACCAGGTTTCTGCGCGTCCTGGAAATTCATCAGCTTGTGAAGTTCCGGAATGAACTTACCGTCTTTTTCAATACGCGCCCGGTAGGAATAACGATCTTCCGCGCCGATGAGAGTATGCCCGTGAAAACCGAACAGATGTCCGATATTCTTCGTTTGAAGCTGACACTCAATGCACGGCGGCAGGAAAAGCGGCTCCGGACGATCCGGAGTTTCCACAATACGAAGGAAGAACCCGCTGTTCGCCTTATCATTATCGGTAGGATAGCGAACATCAGCCGTCAGAATAAAATTGCGGAACTCTTCATCTTTTGGGGAAAGCCAGCCAAACGGCGTACCTGAAACTTTAAGAATTCCGTCTTCGATACGGAAAACATCTTCTTTCTTCCCATTATCCATGAGCCAGCAGTCAAAATCATCGAGCGTTTTGCCCTCAAGCGTCCAAACTTTACGTTCTTTTGGCGCGTCTTCCGCCGCGATGGCAGAAACAGCCTGCAAACCAATGAACAAAGCGGCAAAAGCCAGAATAGAGAGGAATGTTTTTTTCATTCGGGATTCCTTTCTGGAAAAAGGTAGGATGGCAGAAATTGAAACCATTTCTGCGGAAAGAACCTTAATGTCTTCTCAATATAACAAAAACTTCCAGAAAAAGAAAGGGGGGAATCACGGCATTTTTTGATTTTAGACAGTTTTTTCTCCTTTACTGCCGGCAAAACAGGTAAATCACTGAAAGATTCTGAAAGTTTTTCAATTTGTTTTTCTCCCTCCCCCTTGAAAGCATACCGTAACACGCTATAATTAATGTTTGCGCCTGGTCAAAGACTGCCATTGATTCCTCCTGCGGAACAATCGGCACCCGGTTTAATTTCGATTCAAAGGAAGAAATTTTCATGAAAACACGTGCAGAAGAATATGCGGGGCTTTCAATCGCGATGGTCACCCCTTTCAAAAATGACAAAGTCGATTACGAAACGCTGGAACGCAATACCGAATTTCTGATCCGCTCCGGGGTCACGTGTTTGGTTCCAGTCGGAACGACCGGAGAATCACCAACTCTCTCCCATGAAGAACATGAGATGGTCATCACTACGGTCGTCAGGGCCGCAGCCGGACGCTGCAAAGTAATGCCCGGCACTGGGTCCAACTGCACGAGTGAAGCTCTTCGTTTAACCCGATGGGCTCAAAGTACGGGGGCGGATGCCGCTCTGGTCGTCGCGCCGTACTATAACAAACCGACTCAGGAAGGTTTCTACCAGCACTTCAAAGCTATCGCGGAATCTGTAGATATTCCGATTTGCGTCTATAATATCCCGGGAAGAGCGGCAAAAAATATTGAGCCGGAAACTATCATTCGTCTGGCTGAGATTCCTAATATCAAAATGGTTAAAGAAGCAACCGGTTCCATGGATCAGGCCTCAAGAATTCTGGCCCAAACTGATTTAACGGTTTTGAGCGGTGACGACAGTATGACTCTTCCGCATATGGCGGTTGGGGCAAAAGGAATTATTTCTGTCGTGGGAAATATCGTTCCGCAGGATATGGTTGCGCTGTGCGGCGCCATGCTTGCCGGTGATCTTGAAACTGCCCGAAAATGGCACTTCAAAACGTTCCAGCTCTGCCGTGATATGTTGAGTCTGGCCACGAACCCGATTCCGGTCAAAGCCGCGATGAAACTTCTTGGAATGGATACGGGCGAACTCCGCCTTCCGCTCACGCCGCTGGATAAAAATCAGGAAGCCTCGCTTATTAATACCCTTAAAACGTACGGTCTGCTTTAATTGGGGATAAAGTCACCCTCAAATACCCTGTTTACGAACGTTTCAAACATTTTATCGGAAAATCACTTTATGTGGTTTTCCGATTTTTACGTAATCCGGCAATACTTCTTCAAAAACATGAAACTGGGCATATCAAAAACCGGTAAGCGGCGCGTTATCTCCGCGATTGCAGAGATTCTGAAAAACTTCAGGCGTAACAGAGTATGAAATCTGCGCGCTGTGTCCATCACAAAATACCATATTCGCTCCTCCGGCGTGCGCGGCTCCGAAAAGATGTGTATTCGTGTAGTTTTTCCGATCGCGTAAAAGTTGAGTCCCGGCCACTCGCGCGTTGTCGTGATTACGTCCAGAAAAATGCGTATCATCATCTCCGCCGTCCGTCTTAGTCTGCTCCCCGGTATAGATGGAAACGTTCAGATGCTTCTCTCCAACAAGAATCGTATTGGAAAGCCCGTCCATGATGTCCGCGTGCGCGACTTCACTCTTTTCGTGGATCACCGGCCCATAGGTATCGACTCTCTTTTCAAGATTGGCATTATCCCGCCATCCCTGATCATACGCCACATCGTTTTGGGGATATCCTCCCGCGTTTCCGGCATAGTCCTGCTTCGGTGAATATTTGCCGAGCGTCGCTTTCTGAACCGTCCCGTCCGGCATTCGGCCTTCCATTCCGCGGGTAAGCGAAAGATAATTTTTCGGTGAACGGCGTGTCGGACAGTAAAACGACGGAATCGGAGTTGATATTCGCTGCGCTATCGGCGAGTCATGCATTGCCTGCATTTCCATGTACGGCAGAATCGCATACGTCCACCCGGAACGCTGGGCAACAAGCGTTTGGTCCGCGTCGCCAACATAGGAAAAGCCGGAATGACCACCGCTGGGAAATACCTGAAGTACCGCGACATGATTGCCAAGCGAAACCCCCATTTGATGCAGATTGTTCACACACTGTATCTGCCGCGCGGCCTCACGTGCCTGCTGAACCGCGGGAAGCAGAAGCCCCATCAGCATCCCGATAATGGCAACGACAACAAGAAGTTCCACCAGCGTAAATCCGCGAAATGACAATCGGTTTGAATGACTGAAAACTCCACCCGTTTTTTTGTTCACCCTGCGCTCCTCCTGAATCACATGTCACCGCTTTTCCGCCCTTTCGATAACCGCGTACCCGGAACAGATTAAAAAGAGACAAGATCCAGTAAAATGAAAAAAATATCCCCAAACTCAATCAGAAACACCACTCTTCTGATTATTTTATACTATGTCCAGAAAATCCGCAAGTACTTCCTTTGAAAGATTTCAATAAAAATAAAAAAAGATTCCTGCCGTTAAATGTTTCGTACTTGTCGAATGCCCCCCAAAAAAAGCCGTCAGTGAATCCATTCACTGACGGCTTCCCGATTAGGAACAACTCGAGTGTTACGGCTTAGATGGAACACCAAGCAGCTCTTCCTCTTCTTCCTGGATGATGATTCGAGGCGTGACCATCATCATCAGGCTGGTCGTTTCACGTCCAATACCGGTGTTTTTGAACAGACGGTTAATGAACGGGATTTTGTTGAGAATCGGAACACCTTTTTCGTTACGTCCTTCACTCAGACGTTTGATACCGCCGAGAAGGATCGTACCGCCGTCCGGAACACTGACGGTAGTCGTGACCGTCACGTAGGAGTACTCGGGCAGCTGAACCGTCGTACCTGAACTTGAACCGGAGGTGGAGGTAGTCTTTTCCTCATCGTCTTCTTCGCCGCTGCCTGAAGTATCGCGGCTTGTTGAAGCGCTTCCGGTGAAGGTAAATTCCGTAACGTCACCAATCTGGCTGAAGAAAGGCACCACGGTCAGACGGACATATCGTCTGTCAGGCGAGGCAACAGCCTGCACGGTCATGAAGGTACCTTCGGAAAGGACAACGATAACCGGCTGAAGAGCAGCGGCAAAGTCACCGACGACCGGGATGACGGAAACCACGAACGGAGTATCCGTGACGTCCTGAACGAGGGCCTGCTGACCATTGAACAGGGTGACTTTCGGAGCCTGAAGAACGTTCGTACGTTCCGTGCTTTGAGCGGCTTCCATGAACAGATAGGCTTCAACGTCGGACAGGATAGCGAAACCAAGGGTCGCGCCGGCGTTCGCGGATTTATCATAGTCGCCGTACATCGGGAGAGCCAGTGAGGAACTGCCCTGACGGAACGCGATATCCTGCGCTTCCGGAGCAAACGCGCCCGTACCGACCGGTCCGTTACGACCGGTAACAGTGGAGTTGGAGACACCGCCGGTGCTGGTGAAGACATCCGTATTCTTCGATTTGATATTGACGTTAAAGTCAACGCCGATACGTTCAAAGAAACTGTCGCTGAGGCTGATGAAACGGCATTCAATCGCGATCTGGAGGTCCTGGAGACGGCGAAGCTGTTCCAGGAGGTTGGCAATCTGCTCATGAACTTCCTGCGTCTGATTGACGACAAGGCTCAGGTTGACGTTGAAAGCCGAGATAGTTCCGGCACCGCCGTTATCGACCCAGGAGTCCGGGCTGACGGTATTGGTGATCAAACCGATGAGTTTGTCGAAGTCTTCCTGGGAAGCACCACCAGAGTTTCCGGCAGCCGGTGAACCAAATCCGGCATTGCCGCCGCCGACAACAGCGCTTCCGGCACCGGATCCGCCCATCGGGACACTAATCTGACCCATTCCGCCTGCCGGGACCGCCGCGGCTTCGGGGGAGTTGGTATTGCGCGCGGCAACGACTTCCATTTGGGATGCGGCATTCGCCATGGCACCCATCCAGGCCGGCGCGTTGTTGTTCGCCGTGCTCATCGCGCTTCGAAGCGCGCCTTCAAGTCCCATATTGGAAGAAGGCTGGAAGTTCGGGATCGGAATCACCAGGTCTGCAACCGGATAGGTCACGGCATAAACATCCGTATCTTTCTTCGATTTGCTGGTAATCATCAGCACGTCATTACGCACCGTGTAGTC
Organism: Thermoguttaceae bacterium; assembly: GCA_017408405.1. Taxonomy (GTDB): domain Bacteria; phylum Planctomycetota; class Planctomycetia; order Pirellulales; family Thermoguttaceae; genus RGIG3701. Next base: position 18,518 of record JAFQUP010000187.1, on the reverse strand, counting down.
GAGATTCAGCGGTTCGAGAATCAGATTCAAAGCGCTCTTGAGCGGAATCGACTCAACCGTATTGAGACTCACCGGCTGTGAAGGCTGAACACTCTGTTCCGCAAGTCCATCGGGAGCAAGGTGGATCGTTACGCCAGCCATTCTGGCCATATCTTCCATCACGCTCTGAAGCGGCTGATTGGTATAGTTCGCCTGGACAGGAGTCGAGAGGCTCTTAATAATCTGAAGTTCCTTTTCGCTGTAGCGTGTTTCCTGCTTTCTGTACTTTTCACGGCGTTTACTGATCTCATCCCAGTTTTCGGCATAAGTCAACTCTTCGCTCTGCGGCACAGACGCTTCATCCACACTCAGGAACGCTTTCACGACTTCATCTTCTTTTTTTGCGTTAATCGTTTCATTCAGGTGTTTACGATTAAGCATTTTTCCCATGGTACCGAGCTGCTTCGCAAAATCAGAGTTTGGATAAAGCTCTGCCGCGCGTTTGCCGATGACTTCAGCCTCCGCGTAACGATTTTCACGCACGAGCGTATTGAATTCGTCCGCCATTTCCTTCAGACGGTCTTCACGTTCCGCGTAGTATTCCTGACGACGATCAAGAGCCTCTGATGATTTGGAATTATCGGATTTCAGTTCGATCTGCGCGCGATTGTCTGCAATGTATCCTTCCAGCTCAACGACCTTGCTTTTGACGTTACGCAGAAGCATTTCCTTCTGAGCGGCAGCCAATTGCGCTTCTTCAACTTTCTTCTGGAAATCCTTCAAAGACTGAAGAGCGGCCTTGGGATCCGTTTCGCGAGTAGTACGGCTTTTCTGAACGGTATTTTCAAATTCCGTTACGAGCTGTCCAAAGAGGATTGAAGAATCCTGCGGGACACCGGCAGCCGGAGCGGGAGCGACCGGAGCAGGCAGCGCGGAGGCCGTATTATTCAGCATACTCTGCATTTCCGTCAGACGCTGAGCACTGGCAGGATCCAGTTCCGCGCGATATTGTTCCGCCTGGAGAACAATCTGACGAGCCTGGTCACGATTACCCTGAGTAAGAGCAGCCTGCGCCTGCTGAAGCAGTGTGTAACCGATACTGTTCTGCGGAGCCGGAGTCTGTGCGGCAACCAGCGTATTCCGCGTCGTATCAAGATTGGAGGAATATCCCGCGTTCTGCGCCGCCGGCATGCCGGAACCAATGGACGTTCCCGCGACCTGGGTTACGTCAGCATTAGCCACACCCGACATTTTCAGGTCATTCAGGACCAGAGACGGGCGATCTTCTCCCTGCGTAAACGCGGAATCCGGCACATTCAGTGCTGCGGCCTGATTGGCCAGAATCATCGCCTGGGAAGCATTTCCATTCGCCATTTCCAGACGTGCCTGCGCGGTCAGCGTACGAGCCTGAGCGAGCTGGGCATTCTGAACATTTTCCTGCGGAGCGGGAGCGGGAGCGGAAGTCGCGGCGGTCTGAACCGCTGGACGTCCAGCTTTCAGATTTCGCGCATTCTCAACTCTGGCAAGAAGGTCTTTCGGCTGAACTTCGTACTGATTGTACTGGACATTTAACTGCTGCGCGGCAGTAGCCAGTGAAGCGGCTTCGTCCAATTTTCCCCAACCCAGAAGAGTCTGAGCCTGTTCGATGAGTGATTGCGCCATGAGACGTTTGACATTTTCCGTTTCACCTTCGGTCTGACGCTGACGCAGCGTATCGGTGAAATTCTTAATGTGCTTCTGAACGTTTTCATGCGTATCGTCATTCGGACTGTATGGAATTCCCATCGCGCCCGCTTCATTGGCGAATTTGGTGGCACTGGCGACATCACCCGTGCTCAAAGCCAATCGCGCTTTAATGATGAGAACGTTACGTCTCCCAACGAGTTTGGGATCCGCGGGACTGACATTGACAGCGGTCGCTCCAACAGCGGGAGCAACGGGAGCTGCCTGAAGACCAGCCGCAGACTGAATGTCCATCAAAAGCTTTTCCGGAGAATCTTCACCAGGACCAAAAGTCACCTTAAGTGTCTTCGCCTGATTGGCCCAGTGGGTAGCCTGCTGCGCATTACCGTTCTTAAGTGCCTCGCGTCCAAGCTGGACGAATTGAGCGGCCTGCGCTTTGGAATCTGCCGTTGCGGGACGAGCGATCCCGTTCGGAGAATTCGCACCAGGATTCTGGAGACTGGCTGTTGGAAGAGCACTTCCCGCAGTCGTACCTGGAGCAGCTTCTCCAAATACGCTGTGGGTCGCCAGCCCAAACGCAACAGCTGCAACCGCCACAAATGTTTGTGCGTTGAATCTGTTCATTGTGTTACTTTTTCTTTTCATTTTCTAAGCCCTAAATGTAGAAATGAAACCAGGACGGCAAAGTATCGGGCGCGTCAGGCACGGGCCCGAATCGCACACTTTCCCGATTTCATGAATCTATACCAATAAATGACTACCTAGAGTAATACAAATAACTTGCGAAATCGTCAAGACAGATTTTGAAAGATTTTATGGATTTTTAAGATTTTTTGAAAATTTGTCTTTTTTTGAGAGAATTTTATGTTCAGGGAAAATCTCTGAACTTCCTATTTTGACATTTTAACACAAAAATAACAAAGAAATTTCAACTCCAACCAAATTTTTGACCAACCGCAGCACTCAAATGGGTCAAAAAAATTTTCTCGTAAACCGTTTATTTCCAAAATGCTTTTTCTTCCATGGATTTAACCCGTTTTTACGACTCATTCTTCATTCAGTCATCTCTTAAGAAAACAGTTCCTCAATAAAAAACGAACCGAAGGAAAGCCCCGCGGTCCGTTTATTCACTCATTGGACTTCCAGAAACCGTTTTCCCGCGAGAAAATTGAGTTTTGGGAAGTTCCCTGACGTCTTTCTGTTTCCATTCTTCCGTTTCAGCCTCATTTCTTCATAAAATTCGGAATCTATCGGCAGATTACGACACTCAGATGAGGACGTCCGGTTTTGTCATATTCTTCATCCTTGGGATCAAGCAGCTGGAAACCATACGCGAAATCGATATTGATCCACGGTCCAAAGGAATATCTCGCTCCAACCCCTGCCCCCGCGAGAGTAACAGACTCCGAATCCTCAGAATCTTCCGCCCAGTCAATTCCAACCCCCACATCCAGGAAAGTATAAAGCTGGAAATCATCTTCATAATGTTTCATCAGATTATGATATGGCGGCACTTTCTGCATAAATTCCCCGAAAAAACCGCTTTTTGAAGGAGTCAGCAGCTCAAGATTCATAATCAGCCCGCCGTCGCGTTCATCCGTGTACTGGTAATATCCGCGAACAGAATTGCTCCCGCCAAGTCCCATCTGATCATAAGCAATCAAAGCGGAATTGGAGACCTGGCCGAAGAGACGCCAATGAACATCCATATTCTCAAGTTTTCGGAGCATATCCAGTTCCAAAGTCAGGAACATATAGTCCGCTCTTACGTCCGTATTTCCCGCAAAAGCCTGAAAATACTCTGTATTATTATACTTGGAGAACCCACCCGGACTAATGTGAAGATTACTCGAAAATCCGATGTATCCATCCGTTGCCTGGTGAGTCCAGTTGAATCCCAAATTAAATTGAGCCGTTTCCACTGGAATCTCCGCGGAGTAAGTGCCGCCGACATCCAGGTCGGTATTCGTCTGGAGAAAATCAAATCCCATGGAAAATGTCGCGGTTCTTCGGTAATCCTCTTTGGATTTTGTCCAGAGACGTCTGTTCAGCGCGAATCCGCTTCCCCACGTTCGTCCCTCCTGGTACGAGACGGGTTTCAGTGTCGCGTAGCTTCCGTGAACAGTCAGGTAATTCCTCGTTTCCGCAAACGGCATCCGCCACATAACGGAATGATTCACGATCGTTTCCATATCCGGCGAAGAGGTCAGCTGATAATTCAGCAGATTGGATCGTCCGAAAAGATTTCCATAAGTACCGCCGGCAAAGACACGCTCCACACCGGTACCTTTTGTTCCCGTATCGATATACCCGATCGTACTTCTGAAGGGAAACATATCTTTCACTTTGTATCGAACATCCAGATCACCGCTTCCCTCCTCAGCCGGTTTAACGTCAATCTCCACCGTTCGGAACGGATTCTGATTCAGCCAGATAATGTCTTCCCGGGCATCTTTATCATCAAAGTAATTTCCTTCCTCAACATAAAGCCCTTTTTCGAGTCTCTCATTATTGAAGAAACGCGCTCCCTCAACCTTCACGCTCTTTATCTTCCCCTCCAGTAAAAGAACCTGGAGAGTACCGTTCTCCGCGTTTTGCGCGGGAAACTGAACTCCAACAAAAGAAATGCTCCGGTTCCGGTAAATTTCCTGAATTTCCTTCTGAAGCTGCGTCAACATCGCGATGGAAACCGGTTTCCCAATATATTTCTCCAGCGCGGGCTTAAATTCCGGCCACTCTTCAAACGCGAAGTTTGAATAACTGTCCGCCTGAATTCCCTCTGATTCCGGAGAGATTGAATAGACACGTTCTTCCATATCGACAAAAAGAAGCCCTTTCAGTTCCGGAATCAGGACCTGATTTTCGTCGATTTTCGGTGTTTCCGTCTTTCGCACCGGCATTTGCGGCGGAGTATAGTCTGCCTTCGGAATAACCGGCGCGTAACGCTGTCCATCCGCTCCCCAAAGTCCATTTCCGGAGACCAAAAGCAAAAGCGCAACAACCAGAAAACGCAATTTATGATTTAGGAAAAACATGAGATAAACCATTCCCTGTTTTTAGTGAAAGTCCATTATTTCACGTGATTTTTGTTCACCACTCAAGCGCGGCGAATGTTCCGGGACATCCTTTTCAGCATGTCTGCCATCATTTATCGTGACTATCTGCTCTGATTTTCTCCGCGCGGCCGCGGAATGCGCTGCAAACGTTCTTGCGGATCCGGATCCTCAAGAATCGTATCCGCGTCTGGTTCCGCGTTCGGCTCTCCCAAAGTCTGAAGCGTCGGAACAGCTGCCTGCCCGGAAAGAACCGCGGTCTTCTCCGCGGACGCGGAATTCCTCAGCTCATTCTGGAACTTTTCCGCGTGGGAACGAAGGACAAAATGCCGTTTATCGTTCAATGCCTGTTCCAAAAGTGTTTTTGCCGCATCTTCTTTGGCAGTTCCCTTAAGGCACTCCGCCAAAACCAGGATCGCGTCCTGCGTCGGAACCCATTGCTTCAACAGTTCCTGAACAATCTGATCCGCCCGCTCGGTTTGACCATTCTTTTTAAGTGCCCAGGCATAATGAAGCAGAATATCCGCGTTATTCGGCAAGTATCGAGCCAGTTCCGCCGCCAATTCCTCCGCTTCCTGAAAACCAACCGGGTCACGTGCCAAAAGCTGCGTCCGAATCAGACCAATTGAAACATTAATATCCTGCGGAACCGCCTCGATCGCCTTGGAAAATTTCATGTACGCGTCATAAAGTTTTCCTTCCGCGAGATAAAACTCACCATGCCAGCGAAGCGTATCCGTATTTTCCGGTTTGAGTGTGTCCAGTTTTAAGGCAATCGCCTTCGCCGCTTCCGTTCCATGAAGCGTAAAGACCATATTCATCAATTCCAAAAGGTTCGCGTAATCCTCCGGGTACTTTTTAAGAGCCGCGTCCAGAAATATCCGAACCTGCTCCATATCGCCGCGTTTCCAAAAGTCCTTTGCGATCATCGTTTCCGGCGGCAAAAGCGAGGCGTCCAGTTTCCGCGCCTCGGCAAATTTGACAGCAGCGGTTCGCGTATCGTTCAGCCTCAGAAAAACCTGCGCCAGCTGAATCTTAAGCGAAACATCCTCCGGAGCGAGTTTTTCCTTGGCCTGGAAAGTTCCGAGAACGCTTTCCCAATCTCCCCGCAGTTCCGAATAAAAAGCCAGAAGTTCATAAAATAACGAATCCAGTTCCTTTTGGCGTTTCTCCGGAAGCTCCGTTTTTTCCAGAAGCTGCTGCGCCTGCCCAAGAAGAAGGCCTCCTTCCGTCACGCGTTTTTCTGAAAGCGCGAAACGCGCGAGATAAAGATACGCTTCCGGATCTTCTTTGTCATTCTGGCAGGCAGCTTCCAGCTGACGGCGCATCTGATCAAAATCGCCAATCTCCTCAAACCAAACCGCCATGACCGTATTCACTGGACGCATCGCCGGATTCAGCTCCGCGAGCTGTTCAAGCGCAATCATCGCCTTTTCGTAATCTTTTGCCTTGAAAAAACCAATCGCCTGCCTGGAAATGACCTTCATCCGCTCAATCTTTTCCGAATCAGTAAACTCCTGACGCATCACCGCTTTCTCAACGGCATAACGAGACGGACGCGGCTGAAAAAATTCCGCTTCTCGCAGCGGCTGCTGAAATATCTGCGCCTCTCCCTCCTGAAAACCGCTCAGAAGAAGCCCCGCGCCAAGCGTAACTCCAATCAATTTACCTCTCTGATTCATGCTGCGTTACCTCATGTTAAAAAACAAATCCCGCGCTGCCGCCTACCCGATTTACCTGATAATCATCCGCGAAACTGCCGTCATAACCTACTCCAAACTGGAAATTACCTTTCATCATATTCATTTTCAGATTAAGATGAAACTCACTGGGCACTTCCGCGCCGTAAATGTACGACTGGTACTCATAGTAGTCAATGAGGAAATTCGTATCCTGGTCGCCGAAACGCGCGATCCATTCCCCTTTTACCATCGGCATGAAAACAAATCCATTATCCAGCTGGATACATTTGGTCAGCCGAAGGCCAATCGGAATCTCGTAAAGCCCCATGCTGTCTCCCTGAATTTTCATATGCGTCGCTTCTTCCCAAATGTCTCCGACCCGGGCAGTGCCAAACCGGAAACCAATACTCGGAGAAAGACTGCAGAACGAAAAGTTCCACTCATATCCGACATGGAAACCGCCGCTGAATCCCTGAACCGTATACTCCGCCTCTGAAATGGCCGCGGGCGCAGCAAGAGAACTCCCCGTAAAAACCTCACGCCGGGAATCATCAGAATCCCGGTGATAACCGACCCAGCCGTCCGCCCACCAGTTATCGCAGTACCAGGCCGCGAGCAGCATCACCTGAAACGAATCAATCTCAATATTATGATAAGTGTCTCTGGCGGAGAAACTCCCGTCCTGCCAGCCTCCGGAAAGTCCGAACGTTACCGTGCCAAGATTCCGCGCAATACCAAAATTAACGCCGTACTGCTCGTACTCATATCCAAAATGCCCGCTCAAAAGACCGTCCGTATCGCGTTCCATCCACGAACCTTCCGGATTCGCCCACGCGTACCATGACCGATCTCCCTGAAACTGCGCGAAAAACGGATCGTAATGCTCAAATTTCTCCGACACTTCCGGATCGCCGTCTCCGCAGCGACCAAGTCGGGAACGAAGACCGGGATACTGCCGGGCCTGACTCATCTGCTCAAGGGCATTGTCGCCATGCTGAACCGCGCTTAACGCCGTCAGCGTGACTCGGGTCGCGTAAACCTCCGGCGTAAACTGCTTCAATCGATACGCGGCTTCCGTAGGATCCTGAATCGACGCGATATTCCGAAAAATCGCCTCATCCGTAAGAAAACCATGATTTCCATCCGCGTCTTCCCACGTTCCGCGGTAAAGCATCTCATTAAACTGCCACGCGATTTCACGAATATTTTTATTCAGCTCCGTACTGTCCGCGTGAATCTGGCGCAAAAAGTTCCCCGCCCACGAAAATTCCTTGTGAAGCGTCACCTGACCGGGAACCGAATAATCCGCACGATAAAGAACAGGACTGAAAAATCCATCCTCACTGTTAAAATCATATTCAAAATTCTCCGAAGTCGCGTCACCCCAAACATACTGCTGCGCGCCGCTCTCGGAATAAATCGTCCCGGAGGCCTTTAAAATCGTAATGTCCTCGTCCGAAGTAATGTCTTTCCCCTGACGAAACGCTTCCGCCGCCGACTCACTCAGCGTCGGCTGAAGATACGTCCCCCTGCTAAAATAAACGTCCCCCTCAACCTCAATCGTGTCGGCCGTCATCACCCCTTCCCGTTCCGGGTAAATAATCGGCGCCAAAATCGTGTCATTCACAAATTCCACCCGGTGTTTCGACGGATCCTGCGAACTAAAAACCAGCTTCTGTCCCGCGCCATGTTCCGGAATCTCATAAGATTCACCCGATAACTCAAACGTTTCCTTTTTACGATGAAGATACCCCGGCGAAACCACCCCCTCTATCGTCGTGACACTCTCTCCGGAACCATTCACATACGGTGAAATATTCCGAATCGTTCCTGAACCATAGACCGTATTCAGCTTCAGAGGACCTTCCTGACAGTCCTTCAAATCAAGGTTCAGAACCGCGTTGGAAAGGCTAAGGATACCAAGCTCTGATGATTCCGCCGTCCTGACCGTCACTCCGTCTGAACTCGTGTTGGAAAAACGAATAATACCCGTATTCAGAAAATTCGACTTCAGTTCCGCTGTCGATTCGCGAAAATCAAATTCAGAACACGACAAATTATAAATCGCTGTCGATGAATTAAAGTCCTGACCGTAATAATACGTATTACGCGTGAAAAGCTCCGCGTATCCAGGTGTTCCCGTTTCCGGGGCATCTATGATCAATATCTCCGCCACCTCGCCGCGGGCAGTACCGCCAAGCCCGACACCAAGCAAAAGCAGAAAAAGACACAGACGTTTTTTCTTCATTTTTTACTTCCCTGTAAAAATCTCCAATAAAATATTTTTCGCTGTCATCTGTATCGACACCAACACATGTTCAGCTTAAGTAATTTGTGACATTTGTGCACTTTTTAACAACAAGAGAGATTGTCACGTCAAACTTTATTCTGCGTAAATCTTGTGATAATCAGACATTAAATCATTCTCATGAACAAATTTCATACAGTCACTAAATTCTTTAGAAAATATTTCAAATGTCCGGTTTTTCTGAATAATAGGATTATTTTCGATTTTTTTAATTTTTTTTGTTTTTTTTGCCAAATTCTTTTCCAAAACCCTTGCATTTTAACTATATTGAAGTATAATAATCATATTGAATGAATTATTGATTATTGAAATTCATTCAAAAGAAAATTATAGTTTATTGTTTGGATTCAAAAGATACGGCTTACATTTTCCAAATCAAAGGAGAATACAAAATGAAAAAGCACTATCCCGTTCTTGCGCTGGCGGTCGCGCTGGGCGCCATTTCCCTTGCTAACGCGAAAGACATCGTGAAACTCAACCCGGCTCCGCAGTCCGCCAAAACGTTCGCGGTCTATGACAAGGACGCCGGCTTCGCCGCCCAGAAACTCGACTCCCTCGATGTCAAAAAAGGCGAAACCTATGCTTTCTCCAACAACCCCGGCACAATTCTGAACGTCGTTACCTCCAAGAAAGTCTCCACTTTGGCCGGTACGATTGAATCCTATACCGGTTCCACTCCTTACTGGCTCGAAGCCAACGGCAAAGACCCGGCTAAAGCGGTCCTCGGCGGTAACGTCGTGATCCAGAACCCGAACGGAATCGTCATCACGAAAGATTTCGAATTCGTCAGCGGAAAAGGCAACTTCTTCGCCGCCTGCACCCAGAATCAGGAAGACGCGCTGAACGTGTTCTCCGAAGACAAAGACGTTCAGGCCAAAGCCATTGAAAACTTCACAGCCTTCGACCAGGGCATCGTCTTCGTCAACGAATCTGACGATTCCAACTCCTTCGTCGCTTCCGGCAACATGGTTCTCAGTGCCGCCAATACCGTCACGGCTTCGGCTCTCGATGTCAATGGCGACAAACTCTACATCCTCGCCAAAGCCGTTACCGTTGCCAAAGCCAATGTAAAGAACAACGGTTCCCTCATTGTCATTGGTAAAGATTCCGCTGTCGTCAGCAACGCTGCGCTTGACAATTCCGTCCTCTTACTTTATTCCGACAAGAATGCCACCATTGGCAATCTTACCATGAAAGATTCCGAAGTCGTGGTTGACGGCGGCAAAGTCGCTTCCGTCGGCAACGTTCTTTCCAATGGTGTCAGTAACCTGACCGTTGACGCAGCAACTTCCGTCAGCGTCGGTAACGTCCGTGTCGCCAGCGGCGCGATCGAAAAATTCCAGGCCGGCGGTTACGAAATCGACGAAGAAACCGGCGACACCATCTTCACCACGAAGAGCACTGTCATCGGCAACATCAATGTCGCGAAAGACGCGCTGATCAACGCTTACGTCTACGGCGACAAAGTTGCCCGTATCGGCAATTCCAATGTCTCCGACCATAGCTTCGGCGAAGGCGACAACGCCATCATCGTGAATGGCTCCGCCTATCAGGATCCGGTTTCCGCCGCTCTGAACCGTTCCAATGAATACGTCAAGAACGCTCTGGCTTCCCGTAACGAAGCTGTCGCCAAAGCCCTGGCCAAAGCTGAAGACGCTGTCGCGGACGCGATCGAAGCCGCCAAAGCCGCTCTGAACAACGCGAATGCCAATGAAGCCGTCCAGAAAGCTCTTGAAAAGATCTGGGGCGACAAAGACGCTGAAGGCAACGACAAACCGAATTTCATCGGTACCTCCTACGTTCCGAATTATGACTGGATGCAGTATGCTTTCTGGAACAACATTGAAGCTCCGAAATTCAACTGATATTATCATGAGATATTAATACCAGTTAATTAACCAGACGGCTGAATCCGAAGAGTACTCTTTAGATTCAGCCGTTTTTATTTTAAATTTAATTCTTTTTTTCCGCTTTAAAGAGATTTCCAAGAACTCCGATTTTTTCAATCTCAACTTCGCAAAGGTCGCCGTCCTTCAGGAAAAGAGGCGGTTTTCTTCCCATTCCCACTCCGGGCGGTGTCCCCGTGAAGATGAGATCCCCCGGCAGGAGCGTCGCGGCCTGGGAAATCCAGTTGATGAGGGTCGGCACACTGAAAATGAACTGATTCGTGTTTGACTTCTGCATCACTTCCCCGTTAAGCCGCAATTCAATCTCCAGATTCCGCGGGTCGGGAATTTCATCCGCCGTCACCATCCAGGGGCCGACCGGGGCAAAACCGTCGAAAGTTTTCCCGATAAACCACTGCCTCGCCGGAGGGCGCATCTGCCAGTCACGAGCAGAGACATCATTTCCGCAGCAGTACCCCGCGACATATTCCATAGCCGACTCAATCGGGATATTTCTTCCTTTTTTCCCAATGACAACGACCAGCTCCGCTTCATAATCCACTTTATCGGAGACAGCGGGCAGCTCAATGACATCCCCGTTTCCGCAGAGAGCGGAAGGAAATTTATTGAAGATAACGGGCGCGTCCGGAACAGAATCCCCCGTTTCCGCGGCATGGTCGGCGTAATTCAGTCCAACACAGGCAATTTTCTGCGGGTCCGGCACGGGAGTAAGCAGCCGCGCCTCCTCGACAGGCACCAGACATGGAGGTCTTCGTCCGTCCAACGTATCCTGAACAAACTTTTTCACGTATTCCAGCCAATTTTCCTTCAGGAAGAGTTCCTTGACAGAAACCTCAAAAATAACGAGAGATTTCCCGTCTTCCGCCAGAGCCGCGGCCCGTGGTCCATTGGGGGTCAGGCACGAAGTAAGTTTCATGTTTTTCTCCTGCTGAAATAAAAAAACTCTTAGTAGTCACTGTTTCTTTTTTTCCACCCCTGCTTTTTCCAGGCAGGTTCCTCGCGCTTCGGCGGACGAACTTTACGAATGAGGACCTTGACATTCTGTTCTCCGAGCAAATGGCGTACTTGAGCAAGAATCTCCTCCGTGGTTTTGAGTGAGATATTGCACTGCATAACGAGATGCTTCTTTTCTTTCGTGAATATCTCCAGCTCCAGCCGTTCATTTCCGGGTGAGGAGCGCAATATCTCTTTAAGCATCTTCAGAGTATCCGGCGTGTGCTCACTTTCAAAAACCTTCACTCTCAAACCATCCGTAAAATCTCGCTTAAGGCTTTCAATCGTAATGATTTTATCGACCAGCAGACTAACGGAACTAACGGCGCCTCCGCCCGCGGATTCCGTGGAATCATCATCCGAACTTTCGTTCATCGAATCCATATCCTCGTCATCGTCATCCTCATCATCCGAAACGGCCTGCGCGGGTTTCGCGGCTTTTTTCGCGGCGGCGGCCTTTGCCAGCTGAGCCGCTTTCTCGGCGGCTTTAGCCTCTTCTTCCTGTTTCCGGTTATCAATGGAACCGACACACAGAACGACCGTATCCGGCACAATTGCCTCTCCGCATTCAACATAAGATCTCGGCCAGACAATTGTCGGGATGGTTCCTTCCTCATCTTCCAGTTCGAAGCGCGCGTAGAGTTCGTTTTTTGTTTTGGTCGCTCTTTTTTCCAGCTGGCTGATAATTCCGCCCATTACGACCTGTGTCCGGTGCGGCAGCTGCTTGGCGCTCGAAGTATTGTGCGTGCAGTGATATTGGAGAGTACTCCGGAATTCCGCCAGCGGATGTCCCGAACGATAAAAACCAAGGACCTTTTTTTCACGCGCAAGCTTTTCCTTTTCCGACCATTCCGGGATATTCGGCAGCTCAATCATTTCATGCTTCTGTTCCGGCGTCTGCGTTTCCGGCTCCAACATATCGAAGAGCGACATCTGGCCAGATTGCTTATCCGCGACCGTTCCCTCGCCAGCCAGCATCGCGCGGTCCAGAATCGCCTCAAGCTGCGCGCGATTTCCCTCAAAGCAGTCAAAACAGCCCGCCTCAAGCAGTGAAAGCAGCGTCGCGCGCGGTATTCTGCTTACGGCTGTTCTCTCACAAAAATCAAACAGATCCAGATAAGGCCCATTTGCCGCGCACTCATCACGAATGGCGTTCGCGAAAGTCTCGTTTACTCCGCTGATCGCGGTCATGGCGAAATGGATCTTTCCATCTTCAATTCGGTAATTCGCGGCAGAGGAATTTACGCTTGGCAGAATCACCTCCACTCCCATTCTCTGGCAGTCCTCAATGTGCTCAACCGTTTTGTCTTTTTTCTTGAAGTTTCGCTGGTCAATATCTCCCGTCAACAGCGCGGCCATGAATTCCACCGGATAATGACATTTCAAATATGCCGTAATATACGCGATTTTCGCGTACGCGGTAGAGTGGCTTTTATTAAAGCCGTACCCCGCGAACTGAATGATGAGGTCAAAAAGATGTTCCGCTTCCTTTTCGGAGAGATCGTTTTCCTGACACCCCTCAATAAACTGGCTTTTATAGTGCGCAATCTTGTCCACTTTCTTTTTCGAAATCGCCTTGATGCATTTGTACGAGTCGGCAAGCTCGATTTTTCCAAGACGATTCAGAATACGCATGATCTGTTCCTGGTAGACCATGACGCCATGCGTTTCAGTCAAAACGTCCTTGAGTACGGGATGAATATACTCCGCTTTGGCTCTTCCGTGTTTTACGTCAATATACTGGTCAACCATTCCGCCTCCGAGCGGCCCGGGACGATAAAGTGCCAAAATAGCGATAATATCTCTGAAATTGTCAGGACGCAACCTTTGGAGCAGATTCCGGATTCCTTCTCCCTCGAGCTGAAAAACGCCTTTCGTCTCACCGCGGCAAAGTAAATCGTACGTTGGCTGGTCATCATGCGGAAAGCGATACGGGTTAATGTCCTCCCCTGTCGTCTGCTTAATAAAATTCATCGTCTGTGAAAGAATTGAAAGATTTCGCAGTCCCAGAAAGTCCATTTTCAGGAGTCCGGAAGCTTCCACTTCAGCACCTTCCCATTGAGTCACCATTCCAATTTTATTCCGAATGGTGTGCATCGGGACAAAATTCACGACCGGCTGCGGCGTAATCAAAACCCCGCACGCGTGCGTCCCCGCCTGACGCGCCAGCCCTTCGCAGCCTTTAGCCAAATCAACGATCTCCGCGATCTCGGAACTGTTTTCGTAAAGTTCCTGAAATTCCGGATTCGCGGCCATCGCTTTGTCAATCGTAATTTTCGGGGTATTCGGGACCTTGGAAGTAACGTCTTCCACCGCCGCGACTGGAAATCCAAGAACACGCCCGACATCCTTGATCGCGGCCTTCGCGGCCATCGTTCCAAACGTTCCGATTTGCGCTACGTGATCCGCGCCGTAAGTATCGCGAACATACTGAATGACCTCCTCACGGCGTGCCTGCTCAAAGTCAATATCAATATCCGGGGCTTCTTTTCGGTTTACGTCCAGGAAACGTTCAAAAAGCAGGTCATACTCCAGCGGACAGACACGGCTTAAACCCAAGCCGAAACAAACGAGTGACCCGACGCCGGAACCACGCGCCGTACAGGAAATTCCCTTCTCACGCGCCGCGCGGACAAAATCCCAAACGACAAGAAAGTAGTTCGGGAAGCCCTGACGCTTAATCACGCTAAGTTCCGTTTCCAGACGCTCATGGACCTCTTCGGTAAATTCACCTCCAATTTTTCCGTCTACCCAGCGTTTCGGCTCATCGGCGTAACGGTCACGCAATCCTTCGAGTGCCACTTCGCGCAGATAGTCCACTTCATCCTTCCCGTCCGGCGGGGTAAAGACGGGAAAGAAACGTTTTCCAAGCTCAAGTTCCACATTGCACCGATCCGCGATTTCCTGAGAACGAGCCACCGCTTCCGCCTGTCCCGGAAACGCGTCGTACATTTCCTGCTGCGACCGAAAAAAGAACTGATCGGTATCCATGCGCATCCGGTCCATGTCGGCGCGTCTTTTCCCGGTATTAATACAGAGAAGAATATCCTGAATCGACGCGTCGCTTTTTTCCACGTAGTGAACGTCACTGGTAGCCACCAAAGGAATACCGGTCTTTCCCGCCATTTCAATCATGAATCGGGCGGCGCGCTGCTGGAGATCTATTCCGTTATTCTGAATCTCCAGGTAAAACCGGTCCCCAAATTCCTTCTGATACCATTCCGCGGTTTCATAAGCGGCTTTCCAGTTCGGCTCGTTTCCATTAATCAGATATTGATTAATCTCACCACCAAGACATCCGGAGAGAATAATCAATCCTTCTCCGTACTGATGAAGCAATTCCCGGTCAATTCTCGGACGCCGGTAAAGTCCCTCAGTGTACGCCTGCGTCGCGAGTTTCAGAAGGTTTTTGAATCCCGTGTGATTTTGCGCCAAAACGGTCAAATGGTAGGCGTAATTTGCCCGCACGGAATATTGCCGATTAAAGCGGCTATCCGGAGCCACATACGCTTCATAACCAAGAATTGGCTTAATTCCGGCATCTTTCGCGCGCTGGTAAAACTTGAGAATGCCAAACATATTCCCGTGGTCAGTCAAAGCAAGCGCGTTCATTTTGTGCTCAACCGCTTTATTCACCAAACGTTTCAGCGATCCGGCACCATCAAGCAAACTGTACTCACTATGGCAGTGAAGATGAACAAACGGCGGCGCGCTCTCAGCCTGCCGAACCGAACTTTCTGTATCCAGCGTATTTACGGACATCTCTGACATAAAAATCACAAAAAACGATTTTAAAACATAAAAAACGACCCCAAACCTTTGGGGAAACGCACGCGATATTCACACGAAACATTTTACCACAAATCGGAAGAAAATAAAAGGGGGGAAACGCCATGAAACAGCTCACTCTCACCATGAAACCAGAGAAAATCTGAAATCCCCGCCAATCCCGCTCCTCTCTTTTACCCAAAACTCCCAATTCCCATGAAACTTAATTTTATCAAGTAAATTTTGTTTCAGCGGTTTCCACCCCTTGACTTTTGAGTTTTCAGGAGTTAAAATTTCAGCATTAGCCTGATTTCAGGTCCCACAAAATTTCACTCCCAAACTATCCCCTTAACTCAAAGGAATCCATCCCATGCTTCGACGCGATTTTCTTCGTACGGCAGCCGGCAGTGTCGCCGTTTCTGCCCTCGGCACATTCTCCCCTTCCATTTTCGCGAACGCCGCAGACTCGACTCCTCAAATCGGTTTTATTCCTGCCGAAGAAAAAGACGGCTGGATCTGGTACGACGCGGCAATGCTCCCCATGGAAGGACGCGCCTGGGAAAATGAAGAACGTTTTTCGCCTTTTGACCGATTCCCCAAACGCTGGATGGAAAAAATCCCGGTCCGCGGTCTCTCCACCAATTCCAGCGGCTTGGCTCTGCGTTTCATCACGAACGGTAAAATCCGTATTACGTACGATCTGACCGGCGGCGATCTCGCGATGTACCACATGCCGGCGACCGGGAAAAGCGGCTTCGATCTCTACGGACGCGACAACGCGGGAAAAATGCGGTTCATTCAAATGATTCAGCGCGGAAAAACTCTTTCTGAACCAATGACGCTCAACACCCCCGCCGGACTCCCTGAAAATGATGGGAAACGAGAATTCATGCTTTACTTCCCGACGTACAATGGAGTAAAATCATTCCGAATCGCCGTCGAAAAAGGGAAGGTTTTTGAAGCGGCACCTCCAAGGAAACTAAAGCCGATCCTTTTTTATGGTACTTCAATCATGCAGGGCGGCTGCTCTTCTCGATGCAGTACCTGCGCACCGGCTATCGTGGGAAGACGGCTGGATCTGGCGCACTGGAATTTTGGCTTCTCCGGATCCGGAAAAATGGAACCTGTCATGGCAGAGGCTTTCGCGGAACTGGATCCATCCGTTTACTGTCTTGACTGCAATTGGAACATGAATCCGGATATGATTCGTGAACGTCTTGTCCCTTTCGTACTGCGACTGCGCGAAGCACATCCTGAAACTCCGATTCTTTGCGTGGAAGGCTATCCTTCTCCCTATCCGTACTGCTGGTCCGGATACGAAGACAAACTGGACAGCCGGGCGCAGGCGAATCGTGAAGCGTACGAAAAACTTAAAGCGCAGGGAGTGAAAAATCTCTGGTATCTCGATGGAAAATCCCAAATGCCGGAGGACGGTGACGGAACAGTCGATAACTGCCACGCGAACGACTACGGTTTCTTCGTTCAGGCGAACGCGTACGAGAAAGTTCTGCGCGAGATCCTGGGAATTTAATCTGAAAACTCAAAAAACGATTAAACTTTTCCTAAAATTCAAAAGAGGTAATTTTGAGTGCTAAACTGAAAAAATTCAGGAGAATTCTTCAGGATGCCGCCCAGGACGCTATCGAAACGGCGATTGAAGATTCTCCAAAAAATTCGCGCAAAAAAAACAGACGGCGTTCATCGAGAAAGTCCGCTCGAAGAACAGTACGAAAAAAATACCGCCATTCTCTGAAAAGCATCATTCGGAGAAAAATACGAACCATAATTCGCCGATGGATTCGGAAATTTTTCCAAAAACGTTTTCAGAAAAAATAATTTCCTTCTTGAAAACTTGAAAGGGAACTTCTCAAAAATACTTTCCCGATTAAATTTTGAAAAGGTCTTTAAAATCACAAAAGGAGCATTCCGAGCGTCAGAATGCTCCTTTTTTCCACTTTTCTGCCGAATGGCTTACGCGCCTGACTAAAATGAATCAGGTTTTTTTCTTGCCTGTGCGTAACCGGTAAATCCCAAATCCTCCGAGAAGCAGAAGAAGCCATGAGCCTGGTTCAGGAACCGCGTTATTATCGATCGAAAGGAAAAGTCCGCCATTGGACCAGGATAAATTCCAGGTATCGCGAAAATCATTTCCTAAAAACAAATCGTAATCGTATCCAGTGCCAAAATCAGGAAAAACGTCTGCAATTTGCCAGGAAATAAATTGTTCCGGTAAATATCCATCTTCCGCGACAACATTAAAAATTCCATCTTCCAGATCCGCAGTAAAATCTTCCGCTGACGTTGGGATATTCAATTTTGTTGACGTTCCGGCAGAACCGATAAGAATATCCATCGCACCATTAACCGTAATCGAATCCGCGTCAATGAGATGAGTGCCGCTTGAAAAAGCAAGAACTCCATCCTCATTGATCACCAACTCTTTCGCGTAAATTGGCACGCCATTCATCTTGAGCGTTCCGTCATTTACCGTGACGCTGGCCAGCGGTGCAGATTCCGTACCGACTCCGACCGTCTGGAAAGTCTGCGTGCCGTCCCCTTCCTTCACGAGGTTCAGATTTCCGGAAAGTGTGCCGGAATAAATGGGCGCGGTAGAAGAAGCGACGTTGAGGATCAGTTTCTTCCCGGTGTCGGACGATGCCGTCGTCGTGAAGGTCTTTCCGGAACCGTTCTGCAGACCGCCGAAAGTCACGTCATTCGCGCCGTTGGTCCGCGCATTGTCGTTGAGCCGGAAGATCGCTTTCGTGTTGACGGAACCATTGAGATCCACGTACCCGCTGTCTCCGTTCACCGTGAGATATTTTCCGGTCAGGTCCGCGCCTTCAAAATCGGAAATTGCGCCGGAAAGACTGAAAGTTCCGCCCCATCCGCACTGAAGACCGCTGGAATTTTTAAGGAAGATCGGCGCGGTAAGCGCTTTGTTCGCCGCGATCTCACCAGCATACTGAAGCGTACCGCCGTTGAGGATGATTCCTTTGGACTTTGTGAGCGATTCGTTGGAGAAATGCGTCGTTCCATGCGTGATCTCATAGAAACCGTTGAACGTCGATTCCCCAACGATGAATCCGCGTGAACCGTTGAGGATCAGGTTTCCGCTCTGGACACCTTCCTCCGAGTGGACCGTCAG
>JAFQUP010000186.1 GCA_017408405.1 Thermoguttaceae bacterium | reverse complement strand
TCCCTGTCATTTACCGAACTCGACCGATCGGTCCGCGCGCCAATCCATGATCCGGCACGGGATCCGTTCATAAGCAGGTTCCGTACATTCTTCTTCCGCCAGCCAGTCAAACGCAAGCTGCGTCTCCTTCGTTTCCCGTACCGCAAAGGGGACCGAGCCAGTCAGACCGTCCATCTGCCAAAGATTCCAGCTGATGATATTCGCGATTTTTTTCAGTTCCTTCAAGGAAGCCTTCCGGTTCCATCGAGCCGAGAGATAGTCTGTGAACGTGAGCAAAAGATTGATCCGGGCAATGAGCAGGCTGTCTCCCTGAAGTTCGTATCCGTAAACGCTCTGGAAAGCACGAACGGTCCACGTCATCCATTCGCTCTCCTCCCGCGTGTTCTCATTGACGACCCGGAGTTTTCGGTCCAGGATCCCAATGCGCTTCTCCAAAGAGATCGGCTCGCCCGTTGCCGCATCGTACCGGGAAACAAGAAACGGAGCTTCGCCGCAGGTGATTTCCATCCGGCGTGAATCAACGTACTCTTTCCAGTCCCTTTTCTCGCCAAATCGGATCGGCTCACTTTTGGGGATCCACCCGTTTTCCGTCAATGTATTAAAAGGCTCCGGATACCCGAACCACTCTCCATCACAGAACTCATTCATCCGGCAGCAAACGTACGCGGGAGTAAAGACCTCGGCCGTTTTTCTTGTTCTCTCCGCCTGCAAAGACAGCTCTTTCGCGACTCTCGGCCGGATCATCCCGGCACCCCGCAATGTATCTTCCCTCATCGGAGAGTTTTCAGCCCGGACGATGTTCTTCTTCGTTGTCTTGTCCAAAAGCAAAAGAGACAGAACATCCGACACCGGCCAGGAATTTAAATCGATCAGGTCCGACATTCTCTCCCCCTCTCTGATTTCAGGTCTTTTGATTTTGTTTATTTTCTAGGCGATTTTTGATTACGTGGTCTTTGGATGTTAGTACGGACCTCAAAATGGCTGAAATATGTGTTAAGACTTTAGGGGGGACATTATGGCTTTCGCGTAAAAAACGTGTTGAGACATTATGAACTCCTCCTGAAATAATAATTAACTATATTTTATCATATTTATCATGAAGCGCAAGAGGGGCTTGAAATTAAATTTTATCCAGGAAACTGATGAAAGCGAAAATGTGAAAAGAGCAGGATGAATCAGGGAGTTTTTGATTCGCCGTCAAAAATAAAAACCCCGAAGGGTCGGGTGAACCTTCGGGGTTGTGTGTTTGATTCAAGCGAATCGGAGATTACTATTTGGTGAAGTTCGGGTTGGTGGTGCCTTCAGCTTCGACAGAAGACACAGCGGTAACTCCCTGATCCGGTTTGTAGCCTTCAGCAGTTTCAGTGCCCTCGACGGTTTCGTCAGCACTGCGTTCCTGATAGATGAAAGCGCCGTCATGGAAGAAGGAATCAGAAGCGCCGTCACCAACCTTATCCGGAGTGGCAACTTCCCACGGATAGCAGATGTAGTAGGACTGGTCAAGGGCGACCATGGCTTCGGCGACATCGCCGAGTTCGGTGTTCAGAGCATCGCGAACGGCGGACAGAGCGCCAACGAGACCGATGACCAGAACGGTGATCAAAAGAATCCATTCGAACGTCAAAACGCCGGATTCATCTTTCATGATACGATTCAGCATAATTTTTCTCCTCCAAATTGAGAAATCCAATGTTAACATTTATGATTTCTTTAACAGCCAGCGTGACTGTCTATCATAAGCCGATATTAACTGTTGTTCTTTGTTTTGGGAATTTGACGATTATTCTTCCCTTGACAATTGTAGTATATCACATGTTTAGAGCGTTGTCAAGCAAGGAAAAGGAATATTTGCGGATTTTTTCTAATTTTCCTATTTTTTGCATTTTGCGCTTTTGCAGAAATCGTGCTAAAGTGTCTAAATAATAGTATTTAGAGTTATTTTTAGATAAAGATAGAAGATATAGTAAAAATGGAAAGATTTTTTGGAAAATTCAGGAAGAGTGTCCAAAAGAGATTAAAGAGTCTCGTTAAAATAAGAAAGCGGCCTTAAAAATAGCCGCTTTCCTTGGAGAAGAAGTTTAAATCATGGCTTTTGACATGAAATCCCATCCGAGTACGGGCATCGCGACTTTGTATTCCCCGTTTTCGTTTGGCATGGTCGGCGGATCAGCTTCCCAGCTCCATTCTTTTGGCTTGGGAAGTTCATCCTGGAGCATTTCTTCCCACGTGACGACTTTTCCGGAATACGCGGCCATTCGTCCCATGATGCAAGTACCGGTGGAGTTTGCCATGTAGGTACCGTTATTTACGTATGTCTGTCCACCGCTTCTGATTGCGTCAAGCAGAACTTTGTGTTCGTACTGGAGTCCGTTCATATCGTATTTCTTTGTGTGTTTGTATGGGTTCGCTCCAAAGATTTCGAGTTTTCCGGCACAGTTTGTGATTTGGGCGTATCCTTTTGAACCATAAAGCCATGTGGAGGCGTCGCTCCATGCCCCCGGAATCTGCCTTGAGTTTGCCTGAAGCATTCTTCCATCTTCAAATTCATAGGAGACGGCCATGGTGTCGTACATATCACCCGTGTCGGCGCCTCTTCTTACGAGTCTCCCTCCCATTCCCATCGCGGATTTTGGAGTGGGATCTCCCATGCACCAGAGCGCGACGTCGATTTGGTGAATGGTGACATCGTTAATGTACTCGCTTGCCATCCAGCAGAAGTTTACCCAGTTGAGCATTTGATAGCTCATTTCGGTGTCGTCTTCTCTTCTTGGTCTTCTCCAGAGCTGCCCTCCCATTCGGTTTGCTTTTGCGGCGATAATATCTCCGATAGCGCCTTCTCGGAGTTTCTGAACGAAGTCAATCGTTCCGGGGTAGTATCTGTTGCAGAGACCGGAAACGAGGTTAAGACCTTTCTGGCGCGCCATTTCGGAGGCTTCGAGAATCATGCGGATTCCGGCACCATCAACCGCGACGGGTTTTTCGGCAAAGACGTGTTTTCCGGCGGCGATAGCTTCTTTAAGCATTTGGGGACGGAAGAACTGGGGGGTGGTAAGGAAAACGATGTCAACGTCACTTTCGAGAACTTTCTTGTATCCGTCGAATCCGGAATAAGTCGTATCGTCGGTGACGGCGATACGGTCTCCGATTTGTTCCTTGAGAAGAGCCATCGCGTCTTTTGCCTTTTTAGGGAAGACGTCCGCGGCGTGAGTGAGTTTAATGTTTTCGTCGATGCTCATCGCGTTTCCAACGGCACCGCAACCGCGTCCGCCGCAGCCGATGATGCCGATTTTCAGGAGGCTTGAACCTCCAGCGTAGACTTTGCTCTGTGCCGCGAAATTGCCGGCAAGCGCAGCCGAGGCGGCGAGAGAACCATGTTTTAAGAACGTGCGTCTTGAGGTTTTAGACATAGTTTTACCTTTCTGTTCAGCGGCAGGGATCCTGTCTGAATCGGTAGAGATTGAATGAAATAAAGTATGGCGGGTATGGCGAAAGAAAACTTCCGCCATTCTTTTGATTTTAATCAAAAGAGTTTTTTTGTCAAGGCCCGGTCTTGGAAAAAGTTTAGTTCAAATTAAAGAAACTTCCCCAAACAGGCGTTATTTTTTACTGAAAACGATTTGGGAAAGTTTTTTTCGAGTTTCCTGAACGAATGGCGTCAAGAATGGGAGATTGGCGTTTTAATACTTCCATTCGTCCCGCCATTCGAGATACGGAATACCGTTTTCGTCAAAGAGAACGGGGAGCCAGACATATCTTCCGTCGATCGCGTTTTCGGGATTCCAGCGGTCGGCCATGAAGATGAACGTGTCAGGTTTCCCAACGACCGGAATGACGAAAGTACTTTGCGAATGGAAAGTGAAATTCTTTTCTTCTTCGGTTCCACGGCACGGATTTCCTAACTCGGTCCATTCTCCCATGATTGAGTCGGCAACCGCGAGTCTGGCGGCGTTTGGACTCCAGCCAGTGCAGCCGGACGCGAACATGAAATACTTTCCGTTCTTTTTGAAAATAGCGGGGGCTTCATTGAATTTTCCGGGGAAAACGCGTACCCAGTCACCGGAATGGTTCAGGTAATCGTCCGTGAGACGCGCGATGTGCAGAGTTCCGTTTTCTTCGGAGGAGTAAATGTGGTAGGCGGTTCCGTCATCGTCAACGAAAACGGTCATGTCTCGCGCCATTTGTCCGTCGAAAAAGTCTCTTCGGTAAATCATGTCAAGCGGGTATCCCTCAACGGGGCCTCCGCGCATTTGGATTTTTTTGAGGTATTCCGTTTCGTCCGCTCGGAGAGGTTCCTTGAATCTCCCATGGACGTTCATCGGCCAAAAACCGGCGTTAATGCGCTTGGACTCAATGAAACGGTAGGGGCCGGTAACGGTGTCCGCGACGGCAACGGCACTTCGCGCGGTGGAGTAGTTTTGTCCAATCTCAAGATGGAACCACATGACGAATTTTTTGGTTTTCGCGCAGTAAACCACTTTTGGTCTTTCCAGGATTCCTCCTTTGGCGATGTCAGATTTTGGATTTTTGGAGACTTTCAGAGCGATGCCCTCGTCTTTCCATCGATAAAGGTCCTCGGAGGAGTAGCAATGGACGCCGACGTGGGCGAAATTGCCTTCCTTTCCTTCGATTTTATGTTCTCCGAACCAGTAGTAACGTCCTTCGTGGAAGAGGATTCCGCCGCCATGGGCGTTAATGGGCGTTCCTGCTTCATCAAGCCAGATTTCGCCTGGTTTGAAGGAATCGTTCGCGTTTTTCGCGGCCGCGGGCAGGCAAAGGGTCATCAGAACGATTGAAATAACGGTAAAAGTATGAATAAAAAATCGGTGCATGATTTTGGCTGTCCAGTGAAAGGAATGATGAAAAACAAACTTAAAATCAGGTTTCCGCATCGAGAAAGACGGGTTCAGGATAGTCTCTTACGGGGGCAAAACGGTATTGAATATCGGGTATTCCCAGCGCGAGTCCACCGGCGATACGATGCCCTTTCGGGATTTTGAGAATTTTCGCGATCATGGGATTTTTTGGGGCGGCCCTCTGCACAAAACCGAGATAAAAAGCCCCCAGTCCAAGAGCTTCGGCGGCGTTGACGGCGTTCTGGAGCGCGAGATGAGCGTCCATTTCCGCGAATTTTCCATCCTTCACGTCATAGTGGGCAATGAGAATGTTTGGGGCTTCGTGAAGTATCAGGTCTTTTTTCATGGCCTTTTCCGCGACGGATCTGATGAAGGGAAGCCTTTTGTAGTTTCTTCCCGCTTCAGAGTTTGGGAATAATTTCGCGGCCAAAAATCCGACAGGGGATCCGAGCAGGTTTGCCGCTTTTTTCAGCGTAAGGGCGGTTTCCTGCCAAACTCCGCGCAGAATTTCGGGGTCCGAGGCGGCTGTCCAGAAAACCCTTCGCGAATTGCAGGCAGTCGGAGCGAGTTCCGCGTAACGGATAATTTTTTCAAGCTGTTCCCGCGAAACTTTTTCACTCCTGAAACGCCGTATAGACCGTCGGGCCTGTCCCATGGCCAGAAGGTCCTGATACGCGGAGGATGAACGTTCCTTAATCGGAATGATTCTATCCGGTCCAAATTCTGAATGAATAATTGCCTCTGCCGGGCAGGCGCAGACGCAATGGCCGCACTGGATGCAGGCCTCTGGATGTTTTACGGCAGGAAGATCCATTCCCTCGCCGACAAGCGGAAAGTCAAAGAGGCCCGCTGGACAGATTTCAAGGCACAGCGCGCAGTGAACGCAATTCTGATCAACTGAAATGTTCATGGTATTTATCGAGAGAAAAACAGGGTATCCGAAAGCTCAAAAGGTCTTCGGGCATAAAAAACCGGAGAGGTATTTTTCAGATGACGTACCACTCCGGTTTTATTGGAAAGTGATTTTTGGCTGGTTTTACCATCCGATCATCATGTTTGACTCGATGGTTTTTTTCGCGCGTTCCAGATCCGTGCCGGTTTCCTGCATGTAGAGACGAATCGCGTGAACTTTGTCTCCGGAGGCCTTCGCGAGGCATTCCCGGGCGACATTGCACGGGTCAATTCCTTCCGGGGTGATTCCCAGGGCGGCTTTGGAAATAACCCACAGATTGCGCGGACGTTTCGAAATGCGAATGGCTTCTTCGGTTGGATAGTATTCCGCGAGAATACCGCGAGCCTGCGCTTCGTCGTCGGCATTGGCAATCACAATGTGCGCTCTGGTTTCAATCTCGAACAAAGGCATAGTCGTTCTCCTTCAAAAATTTTATGAAAAAAAGTTTTTTTATATTAAGCTGTCCTTGAGACAACCGCGAAAAGTCTCTTCTACTGAAGTATAAAACTTTTTCAGTATTTTGCAAGGGCAGGAAGGGTATTTTTTTCAAGGAAGGGGAATTTTTTTGAATTAAATCCCCGAAAAGTCGCTGATTTGTTTTTGGCACTGAAAAGGAAAGTATTCCGGGTTGGTTATCATCGAGGAATTTCCGACAATGAGTTTCAGGAAAGGCCCCAAATCATTCTAGCGGCCTCTCCGCTTGGGAGTATCCTGCCAGTTTGTGTCTTGATGGACATGGAGTATGTTTCACAGGTTCCTTTTCCTGGAAAATGATACTCGAGAATTTTTCCCAGTTTGCGGGCATCCATCCCCGGTGAATGGGCCGTTAATAGGACAAAAGCGGGAGAATCCTCGATTAACCTCGCGCAGCCGTCGAGAAGTTCCGGCAAGTGACGCTCCATTTTCCAAACTTCACCTTTTGTCCCGTGCCCGTAGGTCGGCGGATCGAGAATGATCGCGTCGTATTTTCGCCCGCGTTTTATTTCCCGCTGGACAAATTTTAAAGCATCTTCCGCGATCCATCGAATGGGAGCGTTTTCCAGAGCGGAAATCATGGCATTGTTTCGTGCCCATTGGACAATGTTCTTTGCGGAATCGACGTGTACCGTGAAGAAGGAATCATTGTCACGCGCGGTTTTCCCCGCGTCATTCATCGCCGCCGCCGCCGCGAGAGTACTTCCCCCGGTATAGGCGAAGAGGTTCAGTACGCGAAATGCGGGACGGCAGGTGAGAAAATCCTTTGTCTTCGCGTAAATCCATTCCCAATTTGGACTTTGTTCAGGAAAAATACCGAGATGACCAACTTCAGTCGGTTTCAGTTCCAAGTCGAAATGATTGGTTTTCAAAATCCACGGTTCCGGCAGCCGGCAACGCCATGACCACTTGCCTTTCAAACCGTCATTTCTCCAGAAAGTACCATCCGCCTGCTTCCATAGGGAGTGCGGCTCAGTCATCGTAAAGGTTTCAGCCGGCGGCGAGGTTCGGTCCAGCAAAACTCCTCCCAGGCGTTCCAGTTTTCGGCCTTTTCCAAAATCCAGCAGTTCGTAGGAATCATTGGGAATCATTTTATTTTAAGCCCCGTATGTCTCAGTGAATTCAGGGTCGGTTTTTTTTCTGCGTGATCGTCCAACCATGCGCAGAGCCGTACGGTCTTCAAGATTTGGCCGTAAAACGACCAGAATTACCATTGGGAGAAACCACGCCATGTACGTTCCTCCCTGGAAAGGATGACAGAATTGGGTTCCAATCATCAGCACCGCGGAGCAGCTCAACAGAGTGCCGAAATTTTTTTGTGTCGGCCAAAAAGTGAGGAAGAGCACCAGCATGAGGTAAAGCGCGATAACCGGCAGGCGGTAAAAAACGCTATGATTCTGAAGGTCCCAGAAACCGGTAGCGCTTCTTGAAAAAAGCCCGACGCAGCCGAAAATATCGCCGGATTGCGCCAGAAACGCCTCAATTCCTCCCGCGAGTGGAATGGACACCGCGATAAGGATTAAAAAAGTACTGAGACTCGTGATCATGAATCGGTAAAAACCGCGTGCCCAATAAAAAGCAAACCAGAGCGGCAGCAGGAAAAGCGGGTAGTAGGTCAACGCGGCGGCTGTCCCCAGGAGAGAACCGGAAAGAGCAGGTAAACGCCATGAATAAATTGCCCAGATCACGAGAAGCGCGGGAATGAGATGATCCAGGCGGGAAGGCATCTGAACGACGTATGGCAAAAGCAGGTAAAGCGTCGCGGCTGCGATTCCCGTATTAAAATTCTCAAAGTGAGTCCATCCGATCATGACAATCCCAATGACGATTCCAGCTTGCGCCAGAGTCGCCAGGAGAATAGTCCATCGAACCTGCTTAAGCGGAAAAACGGGAAAATGATTCAGCTGAACCAGCGGATATGTGCTGAGATTGATCTCTTTTTCCGTTTCAAAACCAAAATTCATGGTGTTATCCGGTTTTACGGCGGAGGAGTTCGGCGTATTCTGATGTTCAGAAAGATACTCCTTTTTCATTCGCTCGTATCGCCAGCGGCGCGGAAAATCCGCGAGGCGCGTGAAAAAGGGGAGTCCAGGTCCGTGGACAAGAATCAGTTTTTGGGAAGAGTCCGCGCGTGCGGGGGGAGACGCTGCGGTTTCGCGGGTGATATTATTCTGCTCCATCTCGGCTTTGAGCAAGTGCCTGTTGAGGTTGAACATCATGAGCTGCTCAAGAGAGGAATTTACCTGTGATTCGGTAACTTCTCTTGTTTGAGTCAAAATCAGACCGGCAACCTGAAAAAGCATCAACGCCGCGCAACAGAAGATTAACCCGCCCTTGGAAAGGTTTACCTCCAGCAAGGGACGTCGAATCATCAGGGGGTCGCAAAGCATTCGGATGAGTATTCCGAGAAGCGAAGCGAACATCGCGATATATCCGAAATAGAAATCATGCGCGATCAAAAGGAGCGCGGGTCCCAGTGAAAGTAAAAGAAAAAGGTCCAGGTTTCGAACACTCCATAAACGGCGGAATTTAAAGAAAATGCCGGTAATCATGAGTAACGAGAGGTAAAACCACGTCGTTGGATTGACTTCATAAAGCATGAAGACTTTAAACATATCGACATTTCTCCAAATTAAACCCAAAATACCATTCAGTATCTTAATTATACATCAAAAAATCAAATTTAACAGTGTAGAAAGAGACGGAAATTTGAAAAAAAATAAAAATTACCGAAGTTAAAGACAGAAAGTTGTCCCATTTTCTGTAAATTAAAAAAACGCCCTGATTCAAGTCAGGGCGCTTTGAGATTACGCTGTCAGCATGACATTAACGTTTGGAGAACTGAGTGGCGCGGCGCGCTTTGCGGAGACCGGGCTTTTTACGTTCAACCATACGGCTGTCACGAGTAAGCAGGTTCGCGTCTTTCAGGACTTCATAGAGACCGGCATCGTACATGCGCAGGGCACGGGCGATTCCCAGTTTGCAGGCACCGGACTGACCGGTGATGCCGCCACCGTTGACGCGGATGATGACATCCACTTCGTCTTTTTTGCCGGTTTCGAGCAGCGGAGCCAGGACAGCGTTACGCTGCTGGACGTTGCAGAAATAATTTTCCAGGCTTCGGCCGTTAATGGCGATCAGCCCCTTGCCAGGACGAATGCGGACACGGGCGATAGCAGTTTTACGACGACCGGTTCCGAGCGAATCGTTAGTACCTTTTCCTTCGATAATGACTTTATCTGCCATGGTTTTCACTCCTGATATTTTCTGTTTAGCTCGAAATCCTCAAAAATTAATTGCCCATATCAACGGCCACGGGGTTCTGAGCCTGATGGGGATGCTCATTGCCAGTGTAGACCTTCAGCTTGGAAAGCATTTTGGTCGCAAGTTTGTTTTTCGGAAGCATGCGTCGAACGGCTTCGGAAAGAATCGCGGTGGGATTCTTTTCCATGCGCGTCGCGGCATTTTCGCTGCGCAGACGAGTGTAACCAGTCGTCCAGGTGTATCGTTTCTGTTCCCATTTTTTGCCGGTGAACTTTACTTTCTCGGCATTGATGACGACCACAAAACGGCCGGTGTCAACGTTGGGAGTATACGTCGGGCGGTCTTTGCCCATGAGAGCCATCGCAATATCGACAGCAAGACGGCCGACCACTTTGTCGGTCGCGTCGACCAAGATCCATTCCTGCTCTACTTCTGCCGGTTTCGCCATGAACGTTTTCATAATGAACCACTCACTAAAATTTAAGATTTACTCTTTAGTTTCAGAGTCACGAACGCTTCCCCAACGGGATTTTGTCTCCCCCTCAAAGAAGAGGTTTTTCGACGCGATCGGCTCTGCCGCTTTGCGTTTTCAGTCTCGCGAACGACAGGAAACGCACAACTCGAAATTTCAGACGCGAAACGCACAGGGCAATTTCGCGAAAATCTGAAAGGAGTGATTATTTTAACATATTTTACGAAAAGCGCAAGGGGGAGGGGGAATTTTTGTTCCCGCTTGACATGCGGATTTTTTATTGTATAATTTATTTTGGAGCGGTTTAACTTCTTTTTTCTGGTTTTTACTGGCGAGGAAGAAGAAATTGGCGGTGCGGAAGATTTTTTATTTTTGTCCTGCGGGGAATTTAGCGGAATTTGACGATGGAATCTTTAAACACAATTCATATCGCGTTTGCGTCAGACGATAATTATTCCAGGTATCTCGGAGTCTGTATCGCTTCGATTCTTCTTTCGGCGGCAGAGGATGACTGTTTTTGCTTTTATGTTATTGATAACGGGATTTCAGAGCTGAATAAGAAGAGGCTTAACGAGCTTCAGACGATTCGGGAACACGAATTGTTTTTTTTGAAGCCGGAGATGGAGAAATTTCAGCACTTGCCCCAATGTCTTCATTTGGGATTGTCAACGTATCTGCGTCTGCTCCTTCCGGAGCTTCTTCCGGAGAGAGACAGACTGATTTATTTGGATTGTGATATGTTGGCGACGGATTCACTTCGCGGTTTATGGAGAGCGGAACTTGGCGGCAGGGCGTTGGGAGCGGTGGAAGATTATGTTGAGCGGACAAAAGGAATGGAGAGTTCCGCGGACAGGCTGGGGACTGATTTTTATTTTAATGCCGGAATGCTTCTTCTTGATTTAAATCAGATTCGTGAACGCGGTTTGTTTCATGAGGTTCTTCAGTGGTGCGGCTCCAATTCACAAAAGGTTAAATTTGCTGATCAGGATGGTTTAAACGCGGTTTTGAAAGAAGATTTTCAGAAACTTCCGCCGTGTTGGAATATTCAGGTTAATCCGTATGTTCATCCGGAGAATCTTTTGGATGAGAAGAAAAGACGATGCGTTTTGGAGTGTCGCGGCATCGTTCATTTTATTACGTCTCTAAAACCTGATAAATATGAGTTTTCAATGCCTCAACGCGAGTTATTCCTGGAAATTATCAGTAAAACGCCCTGGTCTTACTGTGTGGAAAAACCAACGTTGAAAACCAGGTGGAGAAAATTTAAAAATACGAATCCGATTTATCAAAAATTCAGAATAATTGAGCGGGCGCTGAAAAAGCTGTTTTCGAGAAAAAAATAAAGAGGGCGGAAATATCCGCTATTATGTTGGTAAAATCTATGGGAAGCCGCGGAGAGTATTAAAAGCTGGATCGCGGAATAGCGTAAAATACGGGATAGTTTAATTTGCTGGAGTATTCATTTTGTGAAAAATACGTTTTCTCCCGGCTCCGTCATCTTCCTGATTCTCGTGTTGATGTGCGTTGCCGCCAATACCGTTCATTCCAATCCGCTGCTGTTTCTGGCCGGAGTACTGTTTTGTCCCCTGCTCTGGAATTTAGCGGCACCATGGTTTGTTCTTCGGAAAGTAAAAGTGAAAAGGAATATTCCTGAATTTGCTTTTGCCAAGGAAGAAGTGCCGTGTGAGGTAGAGCTGATTTCACGAAGCGGGGCGGGATTTTCGTGCTGCAGTGTGGATCCGTTTCCGGGAATTCGGGTCATTTATCGTCTGCTGAAAGTGCGGGAGTTTCGTTCCCAAAAGAGTGAAACCTGCCGGCTGCTTCATTATTCGCTGGAGTTCAGGCAACGGGGAGTTTATGAACTTTCGGAATTTCAAATGTCGTGCAGCTATCCGTTTGGGATGTTCTCATTCGTAAGGCGTTTTCGTGAGAATGACGTAACCGCGGCGGAACGACAGAAAATCACGGTTTTTCCGGAGCGGGTTAATGTTGATGAACTTTGGGAGCAGTTGACGTCACCCGCGTTCATATCCGGAAATCGAAACGGTGAGGGAGAATTCGCGGGCCTGAAAGTCTGGACCGAAGGAGATGTTCTCAGGGATATTCACTGGCGAGCTTCCGCGCGTCATGGAAAGCTTTTGACGGCCAAATATGAAACAGTGAAGTCTCTGTCAGCGCTTGTGATTGTGGACTTGACGGATACGGATTGCCGGAACGCGGAGAAGAATGTTTCGCTCGCGGGATCAATTGTCCATGAGCTGTGCGATCGTTTTGTTCCTCAAACGCTTGGGGCACCGGCCGTAATTTGGGTGCGGCTTATTACCCGAGACGGTATCGAGCTGATTAAATCAGAGGAGAGCGGTGATTTTTGCCTTCATGTGCTTAAGAAGCTGGCGGAAGCGGAGCCGCGTGACCCGTCTCTTGGAAAAGTTTCTTCAGAGGATATCGCAGAGCAGTTTCGGGAAGAGTATCCGGGAGGAAGTGTTTTTCTGATAGGAAGTGAAAGTTGATAAAATGAAAGACTTGCCGCGGGATGTTTTTTGAACGTAAAAGCATCAGAAAGATAATTTATCCCCCCCCTCCATTTGGGGGAAGAAATTTCAATATCCTTTTTGAAAGAAGTGCTTTTGGGTGAATTTTGTCAGCTCTCATCCTTGCGGAATATTATTTTTCGGATATAATCAAAAAATTATTTTTGAGATAGAGTAAATTGTGAAGGAAACGAGGCGAAAATGCTTTACGGAATCATCATGGCCGGCGGTTCAGGAACGCGATTATGGCCGGAAAGCCGTAAAAATTTTCCGAAGCAGCTTATGACGCTTTCTGGGCACCGTTCTTTTCTTCAGAGTACGGTCGACCGTCTTCAGCCTTTGTGCGCTCCTGAAAATATTGTTGTGGTAACGGGTAAATCACTCGCGCGAGCGGTTCGGGATCAGCTTCCGGAGCTTTCCGCAGATTCAGTGATTGTGGAGCCATGCGCGCGCAATACTTCGGGGTGCATCGCGCTTGCGGCACTTTGGTGTCTGAGACGTGATCCGGAAGCGGTGATGCTTCTTCTTCCGGCGGACCATATGATTCAGCCGGTCTGTGAGTTTCAGAAGACAATTTCGCGGGCAGCGTCATTGGTTGAGGAATATCCGGACAAGCTGGTTACGCTTGGTATCGTACCGACTTATCCCGCGGAATCATTTGGATATGTTGAACGCGGAGAAGAATTTGGGATTGGAGTGAAAGGCGATTCGGGTGAGAGACTTCCGGATGGAATTCAGCCGTTTGAGGTGGTCCGTTTTCGAGAAAAGCCGGAACGCTCCGTGGCGGAAGAGTATCTCGCGTCGGGAAATTTTTACTGGAATTCAGGAATTTTTGTTTGGAAAGCGAAAACGATTCTTGAGAATCTTCGTCGTTTTGCTCCGGGAG
Organism: Thermoguttaceae bacterium; assembly: GCA_017408405.1. Lineage (GTDB taxonomy): Bacteria > Planctomycetota > Planctomycetia > Pirellulales > Thermoguttaceae > RGIG3701. The sequence goes on along the minus strand of JAFQUP010000186.1, from coordinate 4,819 downwards.
TTTATGGTCCAGTCGAGAAGCTGCTTCAAGTCCAGTCGAACGGGAACGCGGAATTCGAAACAGTTCTTGAACGGGAATTTCCCCAGATGGAAAGCATCTCGATCGATTACGCCGTGATGGAGCCTGCGTCGGCAGAGGGGAGTATTTTGCTTCTTCCCGCGCCATTTTCGTGGGATGATGTTGGTTCATGGCGGTCAATGGAACGTCTTTTCCCTCAGGATTCCTCAGGGAATACGCTTGCTTCCGCTTCAGGGACACGTCCGCCAGTTCTTGTTGATACCGCGGAATGTACTATTCGGAATACGGACCCGCAAAAAACGGTAGCGTGTTTTGGAGTAAAAGATTTGGCTGTTATCGTCACGCCGGATGTGGTTCTTATCTTTGACCGGAATCGTGAAGAGTCTGTTCGTGAGGTGACGAAAAAACTTAAGGAAATGAATTGTGAGGAGTTACTATGAGTCCGTCTGATTGGAGTCCAGAATCATGGAAAAGTAAGCCGATCAAGCAATGGGTAGACTATCCGGATCAGGATGAATATGCCGCGGTGATGCACGAGCTTTCCCAGTATCCGCCGCTGGTAACCAGCGGTGAGATTGAGCAGCTGCGCCAGGAACTTGCCGCTGCTGAGGACGGAAAGTATTTTGTTCTTCAGGGTGGTGACTGTTCGGAAACGTTTGACGCGTGCTCTTCGGATCGTATCACGAGCAAGCTGAAAATATTGCTTTTGATGAGCTATATTCTGATTTATGGAAGCCGAAAGCGGGTTATTCGTCTTGGCCGAATCGCGGGGCAGTACGCGAAACCGCGCAGTAAAGATACGGAAACTCGTGATGGCGTGACGCTTCCCAGTTATCGCGGACCGCTTATTAATAGTCCTGAATTTACGGAAGAAGCGCGTATTCCGGATCCGTGGAATATGATTCGCGGATACTCTCACGCCGCGGTGACTTTGAACTTCATGCGGAGTCTTATCGCCGGCGGTTTTGCTGATATGCACCATCCAGAATACTGGGAACTTGGTTTCATTAATTTGAGTGAGCATTCTCGTGAATATCGTCATATTTTCCAGTCGATCAGTACGTCGATTGACTTTATGGAAATTGTGGCGGGTAAAATTGATTCTCTCGCGGAGACACGTTTTTATTGCAGTCATGAGGGGCTTCATCTTCCGTATGAAATGGCTCAGACGCGCCGAGTGCCTCGTCGTGAGAACTGGTATGATCTGACGACTCATTTTCCGTGGATCGGTGAACGAACGCGTCAGCTGGATGGAGCGCATGTTGAGTTTTTCCGAGGAATCGCGAACCCGATAGGAGTGAAGGTTGGTCCGACCATGACGCCGGATGAACTCATTAAACTTGTTGAGGTTCTGAACCCGAAAAATGAAAAAGGCCGTCTTTGCCTTATTTGCCGATTTGGTATGGCAAATGTTGAGAAGTGTCTTCCTCCGCTTGTGTCGGCGATTCAGGAGCACAAGAAGAATCTTCTCTGGATCAGCGATCCGATGCACGGTAATACTCACTCCACGGCGAATGGACTCAAAACACGCAGTTTTGACGATATTCTGAAAGAGCTTCTTGGCGTTATGCGTATTCTTGACCGTGAAGGAACGCATTTGGGAGGTATTCACTTCGAACTTACCGGTGAAAATGTTACGGAATGTACCGGCGGTGCGCGCGGTTTGACGGAAGATGATTTGGTGAAAGACTATCAGACGGAAGTTGATCCGCGTTTGAATTACGAGCAGGCGATGGAAATGGCTTTGCTGATTGCGGAACGTCAGGCCTCTTTCCGACGTTAATTTCAAAGCGGCAATTGTTAAAATAAAAAACGGCATTCGAATTTTCGGATGCCGTTTATTCATTTCTTAAGTAAAAGTGAATCATTCGATCACGACCGCTTCACCATCATTTCTCTGCCCGAGATGACGATGAGTTTCCGGCTCGATGGAGTAACTGATACGCTGCGCGGAACCGTCGCACATGGCCATTCCGAAAGCCCCCGCGTGGGTACTTCCAAAGGCGTGTTTCGGGGTATTGTATCCGACTCGGTCCTGGGCAGGACACTGGTCCCTTGAAGATGAGGTAACGCAGGTACTTCTGAGATTGTCGTTGACGGCTCCGAAGAAAGCGCCTTCATTGTCAGAATCGTTTTTTCCGTTCTCATAGTCTGTCGGGAGAAGATATTTCTCACCGATGAGGTAGGTGTTTGTCGTTCCATCTTTAACCTGCGCTATGGTTACTTTACTGCATCGGTAAATGACGCCGTTTTCCGGGGAATCGGAACATTCATAAGCAGCGGCATTCGCGTATGTGGAAGGATTGAAACTGGCGGCGTTCGTGTCGGTTTTTCGAGAACCGAAATTGCCGGCATAGTCAATTTTCCCACATTGATTCAGCGTTGGAGCCGGAGTGCAATTATAGAGTGATGAATGGTTTGTTCCATTTGAGAAAGGATAGGTTTTCGGTGCTCTTCTTGAAGGGCAGTAAAAAAAGGAGAGGGGAGTTTCGACACAGATTCTCGCGCCTTCTTTTTTGGTATTATTCGGCGTGTTTGTTTTGTCTCCGTTCGCTCCGGACTGGTAAAGGGCGTTTTGTTCCATGAAAGGGAGCAAAGAGTAAGCCCAACCGCCGGGCTGTTTCGCGCCGAATCCCCAGTCCGCGTCGCCAACCACTCTCCAGTGCCAGCCTCCGGAAGGGTAGGTTTTCGCGGTGGCTTCGTGATTTTGAGCGGCAAGTCCCATTTGTTTCAGGTGGTTATTGCACTGCATCAGCCGCGCGGCCTCCCGTGCCTGTTGGACAGCCGGAAGAAGGAGGCCAACCAACATTCCGATAATCGCGATAACGACCAGGAGTTCTACCAGCGTAAATCCTTTTTTCATTATGGTTTCCCCATTTTGTTGAATTAAATTGGAATTTGGATTTCCCAACTGCGAACAGCTAAATAGAAAAAGTTCCAGAAAGAGTAATTTTACTTTCTGGAACTCTTTGGATTTAATTAATCCTTTTTGTTTTTTCTGTAAATGCCAGCCAGCAATCCGGCACCGAGTACGAGGAGTACGAAAGCGGAGGGTTCCGGGACCTGATCAGGAATCGTGAACGTCAAAACTCCATTATTCAAAATCCAGGCCTGGGGACCTTCAGCTGAACTTGAAATACGGTCAAAAACGAATTGTCCCCAATCCTCTCCTTCCGCGATCTGGAAAATGTCAAAAGAAGTATTTGGGTCAGGCAGCTCCAGGATGTCCAGGAAGAGTTCGCCGCCCGTGATGTTGAAAGAGTCGGCCGTGAGGACATCGAAAACATACTCTCCAGAATTATTCAGATCAATGTCGATAATGAGCCGGCCGCTTTCCTGAGCATAGACACCGTCAACAGTCAGCTGGCCAATGGTTCCGTCCTGAAGCATTTCAAAATAGTTTTCGCCGTCCTGCAGTGAGTCGTAGCGTTCCTGGGTCAGGTAGTTCGCCGCGATCTCGATCGTACCGCCTTTGTTGGTCAGGCCGCCCCTGGTGATCTGCTGCGTCACGAGCGTACCGCCGGTAAGGTTGATGGACCCTTTGTTCTGAACGATCGTCGGCACGGAAACGAGACCGCCGGTGATGTTCAGACTGCCGGAACCGTTATTCTTGTTGTTTTTGTCGTTTCCGAGACGCATTTCGCCGGCACCATAAAGTTCACCGGTACCGCTGACGTTTATGTATCCTTTGCCGTCACCGTCACCGAAGACGTTCGTTCCGACATTGATCCGTTCCATATTGTAGGACTTGCCGCCGGAGAGAGCGTAGATCGCGTCCTGGGCGCCTTCACCGAACTGGACTCTGGAACCCTTGCCGTTGAATACCGTTCCGCCGCTCTGATTGATCGCGCCGCGGGAGTAGCCGTGGACGCCGAACCAGCCGGAGTTTTCGAGGAACGCATCGCCGCTGATGTTCATTTCGCTGTATTCGGTCGCGCTCGTTTTTCCGGCGACCATGATGCCGCCGTCGTCGCTGTTCATTTCCGCAGTCCAGTGTCCGCCGGAGAAGTTGACGGTACCGGAGGCCTGGTTTCCCAAGCGCAGACGGCTTTTGGTGTAAAGCGTACCGCCGGTGATGTCGAGCGTACCGCCGTTGACGTAGGCAAGATTCCATTCCGCGCTGTCGCCGTCGGCAATGACGGCCTTCTGTTTGTAGTCGGAGGAATGGTATGTGCCGATGTTGACCGTGTCCATGGTATCCGGGAGGAACTGGCTGGCGTTGTCTTTCCAGTTCGCTTTCGTGGACCAGTCGGTGCTGGTCCCGCCGGTCCAGGTGAAGGTCTCCTTTGCGCGGTAGGCGAAAATGTTGTTTTCGATCTTCCACGTTCCTTTGTCCGCGGTGATGTTCTCGAACTCGAGCTTGTTCGCGGTATCGCCGAAGACGGCATAGACCGTTTCTTTGGACGGGAGTTTCTCCGGAGCGTTGACCTGAAGCGTACCGCCGGTGATCTCGACGCCGTCCCGCGCGGTGATCTTGTCGAATTCCGTGTCGCTCTTAATGTCCAGAACGATGGTCCCGTCGGTCTGAATGAGTTTGCCGCCGGAGATGCTCATCGTACCGATGGAGCCTTTCTGGTAGGTCTCGAAGTAGTTCGCGCCTTCCGGCAGGGCATCATAGCGAGCCTGATCGAGGAAGTTGGTCGCGACTTCGATCGTGCCGCCCGCGTTGGTGAGGTTTCCTTTTCGGACCGTCTGCGCGATGAGCGTACCGCCGGTGAAGTTGATGACACCGTTGTTGATCCCGATATCCGGCACGGAAACGAGACCGCCTGAAATATTCAGCTCGCCGTAGCCTTTACCG
>JAFQUP010000185.1 GCA_017408405.1 Thermoguttaceae bacterium | reverse complement strand
TTTCCGTAGTACGCGCACCATTTCGCGACTTTACCTTCGGTCTCCGCCTGACCTTTCTGTCCGTTACTGTTGATCAGCACGCCGCCGCCGGCCGGTGCCAGATCGTTCGAGACGCGGACACCAAAGAAACCGTGGTTCGTTCTCGTGACGGTCACGTCAACCAGCGGCGTCCATTTGACGTAAAAGTCGACGACATAGTAGTCATCGCAGCGCCAGTCGATCGTGTAGCGGCGCGTGTCTTCCATGATCGGATCCTGATCCGGTTTCTTCCAGACGCAGCCGTCCGTCCAGACGACTTTCGATTCGGTTGCTTCCTCAACTTTCAGCTCATTTTTGCTGAGGATCTGGCCATCCTGACGTCTTCCCTGCCAGTAGTTTCCGCCGTTGACGCGGTCCAGGCCGAAGAACATGGAGCGGTGATGGGGCCAGGGCATTCCCGTTTCGGTCGTGACGGAGACCATCGATTTCGGACCGGCGAGCGGGTAAACGTAGGGATACTTCTGGTGCTGACCGCAGCGGTAGGCGGCAAGCATCTGATTATCGCGGCGGATCCAGAGCATTTTGTCTTCGCAGGCGGAAACGTAGGCGGTGCAGTGCTCAGCCGGGTTTTCGCCCCAGTTTTTCGTAAAGGGAGCAGCTTTTTGGCCGGCGAAAATGGGTCCGGTCGGGACATTGGAAATGACTTCGCCGTTTTCATTGGCGAACGAAACGCTCAAACCGCCGGCCATTGCGGACGAAGCGACCGCGGCACGCAAAAAATCACGTCTTTTCATGAATTTGATCCTTTAAAAATTGAAAGGGTTAGGAAGGAGAGAAGTCACGCGGATTCAATGAAAACCCGCGTAAAATCTCAATTATTTTATTTTTGATTGTTTATTTTACCATATTCGCGAAGCTCTGTCAATTCTTTTCCCCGTTTTTTTCGCGGATTTTTCCTGATTTACCCTCAGATTTTACCAAAACTTCCCATTTCAAGGGATTGAGTCTCTTGGATTTTCTTCATCGGAATCATCTTTTTTCCTCCTCGGTCATGATTTTTTCAAGAATCCAGAGAGAATTTTTTGGGGCAGTTCCCGTGAGTAAGCGTCTTTTTTAAAAATTTCGGTGAATCCAGGTGAAAAAAAGTGCCCCCCCACTGGTATTTTCCCTGATACCTGCTAAAATGAGGAATGAAATTAGAGAATTAAGTCTTTTTTGACACGAACCGAAACAGGAGTATCCCATGAAAGTATTGGTAATCGGCGGCGGCGGGCGTGAACACGCGATGGCGTGGAAAATCTCACAGAGTCCGCGAGTGGATCGTGTTTTCGTGGCCCCGGGAAACGTCGGAACATTTTTTGACGCGGAAAATGTCGCGATTAATCCGTTGGACTTCCCCAAAGTCATCCAATTTGCCAAAGAAAATAATATTGAGCTGGTCGCGGTAGGTCCGGAGCAGCCGCTTTGCGCGGGTATCGTGGACGCGTTAAAATCAGAGGGCCTTCGAGTTTTTGGTCCCTCGAAAGCGGCCGCCCAGCTTGAGGGCAGCAAGATTTTCTGCAAAAACATGCTGAAAACGGGTCTGATTCCCACCGCGGATTTCGCGACGTTCACGAACGCGAATGATGCCATGAGCTACCTGAAAAACCGCGACGACATGCCGGTCGTGGTGAAAGCGGACGGTCTTGCCGCGGGTAAAGGCGTTTACGTTTGCGATAATCGCGAGCAGGCGATTCAGGCCGTTCAGGAAATGACGATTGACAAAAAGTTCGGCATGGCTGGCGAGCGTTTGGTCATTGAGGAACGTCTCGACGGTCAGGAAGCGAGCGTTTTGGCGATTACGAACGGCAAAACGATTCTTACCCTGCCTCCGTGCCAGGACCACAAACCGGCATTTGACGGAGACAAAGGCCCGAATACCGGCGGAATGGGAGCGTACTGCCCGGCACCGCTCGTGGACGCGAAGACTTTGAGCTGGATTGAGGAGAATATTCTGGTTCGGACGGTTCACGTGATGAATCGGATGGAATGCCCGTTCTCCGGCGTGCTTTACGCGGGTTTGATGATTGGGCGCCAGGGAGTCAAGGTTCTCGAGTATAATACGCGCTTCGGCGACCCGGAATGCCAGCCCCTGCTGATGCGTCTCAAGACCGATTTGGTTGACGTGATGGAAGCGACCATTGACCGGCAGCTGGATAAACTTGGCGCGCTGGAATGGGATCCGCGTCCCACGGTGGGAGTCGTGATGGCTTCTGACGGTTACCCGGGAAAATCGACTTACGGATTCCCAATCTCCGGGCTTGATGAAGTGGCGAAAATGCCTGACGTCAAGGTCTTCCACAGCGGAACGCAGGTCAACGACAAAGGCGAAGTGGTCAACGCCGGCGGCCGCGTCCTGACGGTTACCGCTTTTGGCGAAAGCATTGCCATGGCCAAGAAAAACGCCTATGAAGCGGTTCGGAAGATTCGCTGGGAGCGTGCCTGGTGCCGACATGACATCGCGGACAAAGCGATCGCGCTGGAAATTGAGAATAATTGACCTGACTGACGGACGCTTACCCCTCAAAAGGGTCCCGAATCGAAAATCTTCCTGTTTTTTTGGGGAAATTAGCCGTAACCGGCTGGGCGTTTCCGCCGGTTACGCGGTTTTCTGGAAATTTTGACTTTCGTTCGGAAAACGCGAGCGATTCTTTCAAGGCAAAAGACTCTTTAATGAGTGATTTTAAAGTGAAAACGGCTGGTTTCTGAAATCAGACCGTTTTTTTGAGTTACCCGCGCTCGTTCTCGGCCGCGGACTGTTTCTGATTTTCCCCCTTACCCTACCTGAATCAATGATGAAAAAAAGAGTTGATTTTCTGTTGATTTTCGCGATATTTTTGGGAGTATTTCTTCCAGGGAACGTCATTTTCGCGAAAGACTTGCCCGATTTCGGCAACCCGGTACTTTCCCCCGCGTCTTTCCAGCATTACGTTGAGCGGTTTAACGCGGATGATGAGGAAACCATTCGGCAGGTTTACCCGAATGAAAAAGCGTGGGAGTTCATGAGCCGGAATATTCCTCTTCTTGACTTTCCGGATCAGGCACTTGAGAAGACGTGGTATTTCCGCTGGTGGACATTCCGTAAATCGATTAAACGGACGGCGGACGGCGGATACGTTTTGACGGAGTTTCATTCTCCCGTTCCGTGGGCGGGGAAGGAAAACGCGATTTCCTGTCCCGCGGGACATCATTTCCGCGAAGCGCGCTGGATTCATGACCAGGAAATCCTGAACGATTACGCGCGATTCTGGCTTTTTGGCGGCGGCGCGCTCCGCTCCTACTCTTTCTGGATCGCGGATTCTGTCTGGCAGCAGGCACTCGTGACGGGCGACACGAAGCCGGCGGTGAGATTACTTGACGCTCTGGTTAAGAATTACGAAGCGTGGGAGAACGAGCGGCTCGACCCGAATGGTCTTTTCTGGCAGCAGGACGGGCGTGACGGGATGGAAGTTTCCGTTGGCGGAAGCGGTTACCGCGCGACAATCAATACTTACCTTTTCGCGGACGCGCTGGCGATTTCACGCATTGCCGGACTGGCGGGCAGGCTGGAGCTTCAGAAGGAGTACGAAGCAAAGGCTGAACGAATCAAAAAACTTCTTAACGAACGGCTTTGGGACCGTGAAGCGGGCTTTTTCAAGGTTGCGCCGCGGATTAACTTCAAGGAAACGGATTCTCCGGAAAAAGTGCCGCTCGCGCTTCGGGACGTGCGTGAACTTCACGGTTTCACCCCATGGTACGCCGACGAAGGGAGTCTTCCGCGGCCGGAATACGTTTCCGCGTGGGAGCAGCTCATGGATCCGAAAGGTTTTTACGCGCCGTATGGTCCGACGACCTGCGAGCAGCGTCATCCGGGATTTCGCGTTTCCTACGAAGGGCACGAATGCCAGTGGAATGGTCCAAGCTGGCCCTACGCGACTTCCATCACGCTCACGGCCCTGGCGAATCAGGTGAATCTTGAGGCAAAAAATGGTTTTGACCTTGAAAAATCGCCCATGGCGCAGGCTCACCGAAAAGCGTTTACCGAAACACTCGATATTTACGTAAAGTGTCATCAGCGCACGCGAGAAGACGGAAAAATCGTCCCGTGGATTGACGAAAACATCAATCCGTTTACGGGAGACTGGATTGCCCGAACCCGGTTGAGGGATTGGGGCTGGCGGCCTGCCAAAGGCGGATACGAACGCGGAAAAGACTATTCCCACTCAACGTTTTGCGATTTGATTATCAACGGCCTGATCGGAGTGCGTCCATCGCTGGAGAACGGGTTCACTCTTTTCCCGCTCGTGGAACGGGATATTCCGTGGTTCTGCCTGGACAGACTGCCCTACCATGGGAAAACGCTGACGATTCTCTGGGATGCCGAAGGAAAACGTTACGGACGCGGGAAAGGCCTCCGCGTGGCGGTCGACGGGAAAGAGATTTTCGCGGCCGAAACCCTGCCTAAATCTCCCGTCTGGATTTCGTTTGATGAATAAAGGATGAACTTCCAGCTGGCGAAAACTTAAAAACCGTTCTTCCTGACCAATTTTCGGGTTCATTCAGGAAGAACGGCCTTTTTTTCGAAAAAGAGGCATCATTCAGGTGAGAATTGCCTCGCCGTCTCAGATTTCCTGTTCATCGTTTGACATTTTTGAAAGCTCAATCAATTTGGCATTGACTTGCCGATTGGATGAAATTCCCAATTCTTTCCAGTTTTCAAAACTGCGGACCAGATTTCCTCTGCCAAGAGTGAATCTTGAAAGAGCCGAATTAAACGACTGGACCGATTTATCGAGATTTTTCCCAAGATCCGCCATTTCCTGCGTCACGCCGACGAATTTTTCGTAAATTTTGTTCGCGGTCTCGATAATTGCCTGAACGTTTTTCGCTTGTTTCTGGCTTTGCCAAAGCTGATGGACCAGATTCAAAGCAAGCATTAAATTCGTTGGATTCAGCAGAATTACCCGTTTCCGGTACGCGTCCAGGGCGATCTGCGGATCATTCTCCAACGCCAGAAGATAACTTCCTTCATTCGGAATGAACATCATGACGTACCCGGTCGAATTTTTGATTTTTTGCGCGTAATTTTTGTCGTAAAGTTCCTGAATGTGTTTTCGAACCGACTGAATGTGATTTTTCAGGTGAATCATTTTCTGGTTCTCGTCTTCCGCCTGCGTGAATTTCAGGTAATCCGTAATCGAGACTTTCGAGTCAATTAGAATGAATTTTTCCTCTCCGCCATCTGAATCGGGGAGCCGGACCTTAATATCGGGAATGAGCTTTTTCCCCAACTCATCCAATTCCGCTGCCTGCGCGAAATAATCTCTGTCGGCAGTTAATCCGGAGGCGTCCAGAATATTCTGAAGAACAGCTTCTCCCCAATTCCCCTGCTTTTTGGGATCCGCTTTCAGCGCGCGAGTCAGCTCGTCCGCGTTTTTCCCAATTTGTTTCGTTTGCTCAAGAAGATTGCGTATTGACGTCTCAATCGACGTCCGCAATTCCGTCTGTTTCTCGTTATTCTTCGTGAAATTCGCCGTGAAGTCCTTAATCTTTTCATGAAGAGGAACCAGGAGCCTGTCCAGACTTTCGCGATTCACGGTGTCGATACTCGTTTTCTGCGCCTCAACATGCTGCCGTGAAAGCTTTTCAAATTCGCCGCGCAATACCTGGAGCTTTTCCGACCACTGATTCTCCATCATGATCCGGTTTTCGTGAAACTGATTCCGCATCGTTTCCTTTTCATTCTCAAACTGCTCACGAAGTTTCTCCAAAAGCAGTTCCTGATTCGCTTTCACCGCCTGGCTTTCCGATTCCGCCGACACGGCACGCCTTTCCAGTTCCGCCTGAACGTTCAAATGCCGCTGGAGCATTGCCGCGTGAGAATCCGCCGACTCCTTTTGAAGCGCCGCCTCCAATTTCGTTTTGGAAAGCTGAAAATAAAAAAAAGAAAGACTTCCGCCAAGTAAAATACCCGCGCCCAGTCCAATCAGAAAGCAGACCCAAATACTCATTTTCCTCTCTCGACGTTTTTCTGTGCTTAAAGTAACTCGTGCCCGGAATGAATCGTGCCAGTCCATTTTTCTCTCGGCGTTTCACTTCATTTTCAATCGCTCGCCTGGCGACAATTCGGGGCCCCGCCTCAGTGAGAATCCCGCGCTTTCAGTACCCGGTGAATCCGCGCGGGGTTTCATTTCCGGTTTGCCGGGAAGCAAACCGGATTTATCCAAAATCAAGAAATGTTCCCCGCGTTCAGTCTCCGCGAATTCTCAGACGCAGTAATCCCAGTCCTGAAAATCTCCTCCCAATTCCTGCTGACGGGTGATGATGCTCTGAAGCGTCACTTTTCCGAACGCCTCTCGCAAAGCAGCGTTGATTCCTTCCCACATTTCACGTGCCGCGCACTTTTGACTCCGTGAGCACGAGCAGCCTTTTGAACGCTCAACGCACTCCACGATCCCGACCGTCCCCTCCATCACTTCCACCACTTCAAGAACAGTAATTTCAGAGGGCAATTTCGCGAGTCGATACCCGCCTTTGGCTCCGCGAACAGAAACCACCAAAGCCGCCTGGCGAAGTTCAATAATCAACCGGCTGAGATATTTCTCGGAAATACTTTGCGATTCCGCGATGTCTCGAAGCAGCCTCGGTTTTTCAAGATCAGCGTTTAATGCCAAATCAAGCAGTATGCGTAAACCATATCGCCCTTTGGTGGAGATTTTCATGAAACAGGATTCCTCTAAAATTTTGATAAAGAGTCAGGAAAACGCGGACGACGGCCCTGAATCGTTCGCGAAAGGAGTAAAGACCGCCGGCGGAACGCGCCTCTGGACGGGGCTGGCCTTGGGACAATGCTTTTTATTTTAGCGAAACCCCAAAAAATTTCAACACCGTAATGAGAAAATTTCCACAAAAAATTACAAATTATTCTTAATATTTTGCTTTTGGGAAAATTTGACCATTCATTCACGCGTAAAACCCGAATATTAAGACTTTTTTTGCGTTTTTTTCAAGAATTTTCACTAAATCTTAAATTTCCCACTGGAATTTCAAGATAAAATCTGATATATTGGATAATAGGTTTTCTGAAAATTGACTGTCCCGCAAAAATGGGCTTTGGTTTTTTTCAGGAAAACCGCCAGACGCGTGGGAATGTCGGAGTGAAAAACGCCTCTAAAATTTCTGATGGAGAAAAAATGGCTGAAATAGTCATGAAAGATTACCTGGCGATGCTCGAGAAATCGCGGCTTTTCGAAAGTCGGGCCGATTTGGAGGAATGTCTGAAAAAATGGCGCGCGGCAAATCAAAACGCCGCGGAAAACTCTCCAAAAGCCTTCGCGGAATGGCTCATCGAAAATGATTTCATTACCCAGTGGCAGTCTGACAATATCTTCGCCGGAAAGTATAAAGGGTTTTTTCTCGGCAAATATAAACTGCTGCGCTCCATTGGCGCGGGCGGAATGAGCAGCGTCTACCTCGCGGTTCATACTCTTCTTGAGAGACAGGTCGCCATTAAAGTCCTGCCCAAAAGCCGCGTCACTTCCGATTCTTCCTATCTTGAGCGTTTCCTGCTCGAGGCGCAGGCCGTCGCTGCTCTTGATCACCCGAATATCGTCCGCGCGTACGACGTGGACACGGAAGGAAATTCGATTTACTATCTGGTCATGGAGTTTATCGACGGACCGGATCTCCTCTCCTACGTTAAAAAAGAGGGACCGCTGGACATTTACCGCGCCGCGAAGTATATTCGCCAAGCCGCGACGGGACTTCACCACGCCCATTTGGCTGGACTCATTCATCGGGACATGAAACCCGCCAATCTCTTGATTGACAGCGAGGACAATGTCCACGTTCTGGACCTCGGACTGGCCCGATTCACTGACGAGAAACGCGCCTCACTTACTCTGACATACGATGAGAATGTTTTGGGTACCGCGGATTATCTCGCCCCGGAACAGGCCCGAAACAGTCACACGGTTGACGCGCGCGCCGATATTTACGGTTTAGGCTGCACTCTGTACTACCTGCTCGTTGGGCACGTCCCGTTTCCAGAAGGTACCCTGGCGCAGAGAATCGCCGCGCACCAGAAGAGAATGCCTGCCCCGATCAGGGATGAACGCCCTGAGGTTCCCGAAGATTTGGCCGCCATCTGCTGGAAAATGATGGCGAAAGATCCAAATGACAGGCAGCAGACCGCCGAGGAAACCGCCGACGATTTAACGTTCTGGCTCCTGGAAAACGGACAGAAGGTCGAGGGATTCACCGGTTCAATCTCCTCACTTCAAAAAAAGAAAATCGCCGCGGAAAACCAAAAAACCGACGCGTTTCAGACGGATGCTCAAAAAGAGCTGGAATCCTTTTCGGAGTTCGCCTCCCTCGCCAGTCTTGGAGTGAACGCGCCCAAAAATTCCCCGGCTGCCCAGGCTGGAAAGAATTCACCGGAAACTCTCCGGAGCAATTCCGCCGCGAAAAACAAATCCGGCGATGAGTTGAAACAGCAGTTTTTCTCCATTCTTGGAAAAGTAAACACTATTTTTGACGCGCCGAAGAAAGGAAAGAAATCGCCTCGAGAACCTCTGAAAAACCAAACGGAACCTCAAAAAACCGAAAACGATACCGCGAAAATCACGCCTGAAACTTTTTCGTTTGGGGACCCTGCGCAATCTGATGAAGGGGATTCCGTACTTCCTTCCATTTTGGACTTTTCCGCGCGGGAACTCCGGAAATCCGAAGATTCCGCCCTGAAAAATCAAGAGTCGCTTCACATTGAATTGCCCTCACCTAAACGGGAAAAAGAGAAAGAGTCCCCTGAAGCCGCTCTTCCGCGAGAAACCGTTCTCGACGCGGATAAAAGCGGCGCGCTTCAAAAGCAGGGTTCCTCCATCTCTTCAAAATCCACGGTTTTTGCCGCCTCCACCGCGAGAAAGGGAAGTTCCATTCAAAGAAAATTTCCGAGCGATGACCAGGGCCTGATGGACTTTCTCACCCAAAAAACCAACGATACGGGCAGTGATTCAACCGTTCGCTCCTCCTCCGGAAGCAATATCGTCTTAAATCTTGGAGGAGAAACCGCGGGTAAATCCGCCAGCTCACTTAAGCGAGCTGAAATTTCCGGTAAGGCGGGGTCCTCTGTGCGCCTTGCCTCGAAAACTGCCGCCGGCATTGAGAAAAACGCCTCCAAAGCGGCTCCCGCCGCCAAAAACGCGCGTTCCGCCCAAAAAATTAACGAGAAGAAACTTTACGCCTTAGTGGCTCTTGGTTTTTTCATCGTTTTAGTTCTTTTGGCCATTCTCGCCCTTTAATCATTTACCCCTGATTTCAGCGCGCGAATTCTCAAATTTCGTTCCCGGAGCGAGGTGGAATTTGAAATAAATCCAAAATTCATCCTGAAAAATCCATAAAAAAACTCCAATCCAGTTTCAACGTGAAACCGAATTGGAGTTTATCCATTTTCAGAAAAAAGATTACTCTTCAACAAAAATCGTCTGCTGACGGTCGGGTCCAACGGAGCAGATTTCGACCGGCACGCCGATGATTTCGCCGAGCGCTTTTACGTACTTTCGCGCGTTTTCCGGCAGGTCGCTCCATTTTCGGCAACCCGTAATATCCTGCTGCCAGCCGGGGAACGTGACGTAATGCGGAATGACTTTGCGCAAATCCTCAACGTGCGCCGGGAAGTTTCGCGTGCGTTTCCCGTCAATTTCATATTCGGTGCAGACCTGGATTTCAGGCAGTTCACTCAGGACATCGAGAAGCATGACCGACAGGCAGGTCGCGCCGCTTAAACGCGCGGTGTAGCGCGCCGCGACCGCGTCAAACCAACCGCAGCGGCGGGGACGGCGGGTGACGGTTCCGTACTCGTTACCCATATCGCGAATATGCTGGCCAATCTCATTATCCTGTTCCGTCGGGAACGGACCGCCACCAACGCGCGTATTATAGGCTTTAATGATTCCGACGAGTTTTTTGATTGCCTTGGGCGGAATGCCGGATCCGCTGCAGACGCCGACTCCGGAACTGTTCGAGCTGGTCACGTACGGGAAGGTGCCGTGGTCAATGTCCAGCAGCGCGCCCTGAGCGCCTTCGCACAAAATATTTTTTCCCTCATCCAGCGCGTCAAGAAGGAAAGACGTCGTGTCGCAAACGTATTTTTCAAGCTGTTTGGCATACTCAAGATGATCGGCGATAATCTGTTCCGCGTCGAGACGTTCCTCACCGCCCGCCGGATCCATGCCGAAAAGAATCATGTTCTTTTTCCTGACGATGGCCCGAACCCGGTCCGCGAAATCCTCACGGAACATATCGCCGAGACGAATCGCGAGACTGCGCCCCACTTTGTCGCGGTAGCACGGACCAATACCGCGCATGGTCGTTCCAATGCTCTCGCCGACGGTGGTCTCGTTCATCAAACGATCTTCCTCAAAATGCCACGGCATGATAATGTGCAGCCGGTCACTCAAAATCATGTTATCGCAGGAAATTCCCTGTTCCTGGAGTCCGCTGATTTCCTTCAGGAACATGGCGGGATTCAAAACGACGCCGCCAGCCACCACATTTTTGATTCTGGAATGAAAAATACCGCTGGGAATCAGGGACAACTTGAATTTTTTACCGTCAAAAACGACCGTATGGCCCGCGTTCGCGCCGCCCTGGTATCGGACCACGATGTCATTCTGTTCCGTAAGAAAGTCAACTATTTTTCCTTTTGCTTCGTCGCCCCACTGGAGCCCAACAACACACGTCGCTGCCACGGTTAAACCTCTTTCAAATAAAGGATCTTTTGTCAGGCGCGGACCTCCACACCCAAAAACGTATTTATTTTACCATATCTTTTCCAAATTTCAAGCCCCCCCGCCAAATTCAATTCAAATTCAGTGAAAAATTTCTTTTCATTCCTGAAACCAACTCCCGAAAGCCAATGGGTTAAGGCTCAAATTCACTTAAAAATTCCCCGTGCGGCGATTCTCAAACGCGAAATGCCCCCGAAACAGACGCGAAACCGAACGGGAACGTGACGGAAGCGCGAAAAAACTTTTTTTCTGCCGTTGATTTTCTTCGTTCAGGAACAGAAATAATTCACGAACTGAAACCATTCGGAATATGGGGATTTTTGGGTTTAGGGATTTCTTTTCTCGTGAATAAATGGCAAAATTTGCTGAAAAACCGGCCCCCCCGGTGGAAAAATTCCTGAAACCGGCTATAATTGGAAAATATTTCGTATCGAAAGTTCGTTCCCTTAATCGTTCATTCATTCGTTCCTTTTTTAGAATCAATCAAAATTCAGGATTTTGCCATGAGCACGAAAAAGATTACCCCTCGCACACTGAAAGGTTTTCGTGATTATCTTCCAGAAACGATGATCCCGCGGCGAAAAATAATTGAAACGGCCGCGAGGATTTACCAGTCGTACGGTTTCAGCCCAATCGACACGCCGGCGCTTGAATATCTCGAAATACTCACCGGAAAAGGAAGCGATGAGACGGACAAGCAGCTCTACAGTTTCCAGGATAAAGGGGGGCGCGACCTTGGAATGCGCTTTGACCTGACCGTCCCGCTCGCCAGATTCGTTTCCCAGCATGAAAATGAATTGGGAATGCCGTTCAAGCGCTTCCACATCGCGACGGTTTGGCGCGGTGAAAACACGGCGGCGGGGCGTTACCGCGAATTCATGCAGTGCGATTTCGACACGATCGGAACTCTCAATATCGCGGCGGACATTGAGACGACCCTCGTCATTCATGACCTGATGCGCGCCATTGGATTTGAAAATTTCACGATTCACCTGAACAATCGAAAAGTCTTGAGCGGCCTGCTCGAAAAACTTGGTCTTGAGGCCCAAACCGTTCCTGTCCTGCGCGCGCTCGACAAAATCGCGAAAATCGGGTACGATAAAGTCAAGGAAGAGATGGGAGAAACCGCGGGCCTGACGCCGGAACAGGCCGATGAAGTGCTGAAACTCACGACGCTCAAAGGAACGAACGCGGAAATTCTCGCCCAGATCGAGGAGCTTGTCGCGGGAAACGCGAAAGGGGAGGAAGGCGTTCAGGACCTGCGTCAGGTGCTTGAAGCCGCGTCAGCCGTTGGAATTACCGACAAAAATCTTATGCTGGATGTCTCAATCGCCCGCGGGCTGGACTACTATACCGGGACAATTTGGGAAACGTTCCTGGACGATCTTCCGGGTTTTGGAAGCGTCTGCTCCGGCGGCAGATACGATAATCTGACCGGAATGTTCATGAAAAACCCGCTCCCGGGAATCGGCGCGTCCCTTGGACTTGACCGTCTCCTGAACGGAATGGAGCAGCTCGGAATGCTCTCCGACGTGAAAACCGCCGCGCCGGTCTTCATTCCCTACTTTGACGCGGCGCAGCTTTCTTCCTACCTGAAAATGGCCGCGGCAATCCGCGCGGAAGGTGTCGGGGTCGAAATCTATCCGGAACCCAAAAAACTCAAAACCCAGCTCCAATACGCGGACCGAAAAGGTTTCCGGTACGCGATTATCGCCGGGGCCGATGAATTTCAGCGCGGCGTCTGTCAGGTGAAGAATCTCGCGGAAAAAACCCAGGAAGAAGTTGAACTGGCCAAAATCGCGGAATACTTCAAGAACGCGAAATAGAGTTCGCCAAAGGTAAAAAAAGAAGAAAAAGAAAGGGAAGCAATCCGCTTCCCTTTTTTCGATGATGGCCGATCATTCAAGTTTCGGGAAAACGGGATTCCCTAAACGCTGAATCTCGCACTCATCGTACGCGCCGTAAAAGTCGCAGTTATTGTCCATCCAGACAGTGAACCGGTAAAGCTCTTCCTTCGTGAGTTCCAGCCCGTAGTGCGGAGCCTTAAGGAGGCGGAACAGTTCACTGCGGTTTGAGCCGAATTTTCCCGGGAAGGTCTGCGGCTCGGTCCAGGCCGCGTCGTCAAAGTAGAAACAGAAACGCCGAAGCGCTTCGTAAGACGGCGAGAAATGGCCGGTTTTCGTCTCGTCGCGCAGATCGAGTTTCGCGGCGTTCCGCGCCTGGTCGGGAGTCAGTCCGGAAGATTCCGCCGAAACGCTCGCCGCTCCGCCATGGCACGAAACGCATTTCGCGTCAAGGACCGGCTGAACCAGACGGACGAAATTCAGCGGATTCGTTCCTTCCGGTTCCGGCTGGATGGTGCTCGGCGCGCGGCGCATAGCCTGCGGAACCTGGGGACGCGCGGTGATCGCGCTGTGGCGTTCCTCATGGCAGCCCTGGCAGGTGAGCTGCTCGCCGGCGTGAACGTACGCGGCGGAACGCATTCCCTGAACCGCGACACCATTTTCATCCAGTGCCTGAAAGTAAACCGGGATGTCGATCGGAAGGTTAAAGTACGCGCTGCCGTCCTCTTCGACCGGAACGGTGCCGAGGATCCTGCGCGCGCCTTTCTGGTTGCCGTAGCCAATGGCCGGAACGTGCGCGTAGGGATTCGTTTTGGGAAGGAGCTGAACGATACGCAGACTCTTAATCTTCGCCGGCGTGCCGTCGTCGGAAGTCGTCAGCGGGAATTTTGAATCGTAAACGTTAATCAGTCCCACCGGGGAAACCGGTGAAATCGACGCGGGATCGACCGGAACGAATTTTTCTCCCGGAGCCAGCGGTTTGCCGACTGCCGTCAGGTGCGGAACGATAGTCTGACGCGCTCTCGGACGGATCGGCATCGCGTCGCGGCACGAGATCTTCGGGTCACGATAGAGCAGGGTCCGGTTCCCGTAGCAGTCGAGAAGGTAAATGCCGAAATTGTTCGCCTCGCCCGCGTCGGACCTGGAGAACGGATCGTAAACGCAGAGATAAAATTCCTCGCTCAGCGGCCAGCAGGTACCGTAATTCGTCGGATCTCTGTGCGGCTGAAGCTCGGACTCCATGAAGAGCTGGTCCGGAGTAATTCGCTTGACCTGTCCGGGCTGGTTGGAGTCGGGAACGTTCGGGTCAATGAGAATGAGTGATCCGTAATGCTGGGCATGATGGCCCGTGGCGGTGGCGGTCAGACGGCGTGACCCCGGGATAGGGTGAATGTCGCACTCAAAATGCGGTCTGTCGTGCTGAATCCGGTCATAGTTGCCCTGAAGGACGCGCGGATCGCGTCCGTCGGGTGTCGTGATCCACGGATGGTGCGCCTGGGAAAAGCCTCGGTCCACGTAGTCCCACCGCGTGTAGATGACCATTCCGTTATGGTCGACATCCGGCTGCCACTCATTCGTTTCATGCGGGGAAAGCATCACGATGTCGCTTCCGTCACGGAGACACGAGTGCAGCGTGTAGCACGGGACGGGGCGTCCGTGGCAGCGTCCGTACCCTCCGCGGCGCTCGGAGATGAAGATGATTCTTCCGTTCGGCAGGTAGCACGGATCCAGATCGTTGAACGCCCCCTCCGTCAACTGGGTCAGCTCGGAAATGGTTCTGGTTTCCGGATTAAATTCCGCGCGGAAAAGATGGTAGGTATTTTCAGGCGTCCATTGGTACGTGTGCCGGGGAAGTTTCGCGTCCGTGGCGCAGAAGAGGATTTCGCGCGCGTCGTAGTCCAGCTCCGGCGCGAGGAATGCCCAGGTTGAGTCCAATTCCGTTCCGGCGTACTGGCCTTTCTCGACTTTGATTCCCTTCGTGAGGTCTACCGCTTCCGGGTTTTCGCTGAACGCGTTCTTGAGAACGAAAAGTCCGCCTCCCTGCCTGCCGTGGAAACCAAAGAACTGGTCGCACATATGGTTTCCCTGCTTTTCCGGCTCCGGCTGGTAGTGCCTCTTGATGAAAAGAAGGTCGGTGAAGTTCAGGAGAGGATTTTTGAACGCGATCCGTTTCCGAAGATCGGTGACTTTGGCGAAAAGTTCCTTTCGGCGCGCAAGCTCTTCGACCGGAATTTCACGTTCCGCCCGCGTGAGCGTTTCCAGCTCCGCTTTTTCTTTCGCGAGATCCGGCGCGCCGGGGAGCGTCTCGAGTTTCTCAACCAGCGGCGTGAGACGGCGGAGAACGATGTCCAGCGGGTCGCGGTCCGAATCGAAAAGGGTCGCGGCGGGGTGAAAGGCCTCGTCTTTGGCGTTCTGGCGCATTCCGGATTTGATCAGACGGGAAAGGGAGAGCCACTCGCAGGCGTTTTCGTTCATGCGGTCGATCGGGTTTCCTTCGTCGTCCATTCCGAGCGTCAAGAGCAGCGTGTGGGGCTTTTTCCCGCCGCGGTAGTCGATCCTCACCTCGATCCAGTCCTGGTGATCGTGCCCGTAGCCGTCAGGGAGCGTGTCGCAGACGAGACGGACGAATGGCTGGCCTGAAAGGTCAACGCGGAAGGATTTCGGCGCGTCCGTGCCGCGCATCTCGCCGGAACGCCAGAGCAGACCGGTTTTGCCGTAAATCAGGAATTCCGCGTGCCCTTTACCGTTGGTCTCGTCGTCAATCGCGACGCGTCCTGAGATCTCGGTCCCGCAATTATCCGGAAGTTTGATGAAGATCTCTCCCGGCGCGTGATGTCCGACACCTCGTGAGATTTTCTCGCCGCGGACGGTCAGTTCGTTTCCGTCGACCGTTCGATTGGCGGCCGTCTGTTTCCAGCCGCAGGTGGTTTTTGAAAGGTCCAGCTCATCCAAAAAAATGGAATTGGCGAAGCCCGGGGCGGCGGAAAGGGCAAGAAGAAGCACGCCGCAGCAAAGGGGAGTCCAATTGGAAAAAATGTTGAAAATACTCATCTTTCTGATTCCTTAATTGAAATTTGACACTCAATTATTCGCGTTTTTGAGCTGAATGAAAATCGGCGTCAAAGGAGGAAGGGTCACTCTCAGGCGGTTTCCGTCGAGGTTGGTTTTCGCTTCTTTCAGTTCTTCAGGATTCATGATCATTAGATTTTTTCCGTCGGGATTCATGAAGGTACCGGTCATTTCCTCCTCCGAAGTATTCACCAGCAGCAGCCACGCGCTTCCCTCGTGTCCGTAAAGTCGGAAAACGATTTCCTCCGGGGAACCGCGGTCGGGGATGATCGGCATTGGTTCCTCGATGGAAAGGAGAATCGGGACACGCTTTTCCACTTCACGCATGATTTTGACGACTTCGTTCCAATGCTTTTCCTGAGCCATTTTCTTTTCCTCGTCCGTGACAGGCGGTTCTTTTGGGAAACGATGAACGATATCGTAGTAACTGTATCCGATGAGTCCGTTGGCTCCGCCCGCGACGCACATCCAAATCATGGCGCGCATTTCGTCAAAGGTTGGGCGTCTGAAAGTTTCCGGGGGAATGTCCAATTTATTGTAGATGCCCCAGTTGAAGAGCTGCGGCACCTGCCATAAAGCGCGCGTACCCCAGACGGAATCCCTGGTGGATTTTGTCCATTCGTAAGCCTGCGCGGGTTTCAGGGTCAGATCCCACGGGCGGGTAATCGGGTATGGGTCGGTTCCGATCACATCGTAAGAGGCCATCAGAGGGCGAATGTCCTTCGTCTTGTCCGTGACGGCAATCGTGGGGCGCTGGGGGTCGTTGGCCTCCACCATGTCGCGGTGGCGAATCAAATCAGGTTTGAAAGCGGCGGGAGCTTCGTCAAAGACGTACCAGGCGATGATTCCGGGATGATCTTTCAGGCTCTGAACGCGCTCCGCCGCGCTTTTCAGGGCGGCCTCCGGATCTTCTTTCCAGAAACCCGCGGAGTAAATGGTTCGGATTCCCCTGGCAAGCATTTTGTCCATGGTTTCACGCGAAAGGCGATGGTAGGAGATGACGCAGTTGAAAGGTGAATCGGCGAGTCGGGCAATGTCCTCGTCCTTCAGGTCGTGCGAGTAAAGCCCAATCGGAAAGAACGGTTTTCCCTCAAGGATGAGCCGCTGATGAGCGTCAATCCGTGAATGATATTTGGGAAGCGTTTCAAATTTCGTGAGGGTAAGGGATTCCACGTCGGGTTCGTCCTCATCCAAACGGGGCACGGAAAGTTTCAGGCGATATTTTCCGGGCGCAAGCGTCGTGGAATCGAATTTGAAGAGCAGGGTTTTCGGAGCGGTGTCCGCGATTTTCAGTTCAGAGATGGAATTTCCTGTCTCATCGAGGATTTCAAGTCGGCTTCTCTCTTTCCTCTCCGGTGAGATGTCGTCCCTCAATCCGGCGTAAACTGTCACGAATCCGCCGTCGGTCTGGTGGCGGTATCGATCGGTCGTCAACGCTTCCACGCGCGAAAGACGCGCTTTCCGAATCTGAATGTCGTCAAACCAGATGGTGCCAGTCGTTCCCGAGGCGCCGAAGCAGCAGAGGGTGGAGTAGGCGGTCCGATCCGGGACATCGCAGATGATTGAAACGCGTTTCCAGTCCGCGGTCCCGGTTCCGCCGGTAAAGTAGTCGCCCTCGATGAATTTGTCGTTTTCATCCCAGTATTCGACGCAGAAAGCCGCGCCTCTGCCCTTCACGTTCTCGGTTTTGAAACTCAGGGAAACTTCAGCCCCCATTCCGGCGGTCAGGGAACGAATCCAGACTTTTGAAAGTGAGTAGTGGTTCTCGTCGTCGTTTCGCCAGCGGAGTGAACGTTTTCCGGTCAGGGAAACGTTCTCATCGACGGAATACTTTTTCGAGTACGCAGTCCATTGGTCCGGAATCCCGCTCGCGGTCACCTCCTCAAAGGAAGGATTAGGGACTGAAAGAGCGGAATCCGCGGCGAAAAGCGGAATTGAAAAGATGAACACGGAACAAAGTCCAAAGTAAAGGCGGGAAATGATTCTGAACATTGAAAACTCCTGGAGGGTACTGAAAAACGGGGAAGGAAAGCAGTCTCTCACGAAAAACCACTCGATTTTATTCTTATTTTACTCAAAATCTTAAGAGACGCAAGACGTTTGATGAATAAAAACTCAAAAAAAGAAAAAATCTCCGCGCGATCCGGGACAAAACGCCTCAAATGTTTCATGAGAACTTTCCCGACCGGCCGTTTCAGGAGACAAAATCAAACGTGTCCGCTTCCTTTCACGCCGCGGGGACGAGTCCAGGGAAGCGGAGAGTCATTTTCAATTAACGATTTCTCAAAAATCAGAAATCACGGGGGATCTCAAAGCCCTTGCGCTGTTCGCGGGCGGCGAACGTCGCGGCGTGGGCGTCGTTGATGATCTCTTCCTTCACCGGATCCCATTCGATCTTGCGGCCGAGACGGGCGGCGATCCCGCTCAGATGGCAGCAGTTCATGGCTTTGACGTGGGACCAGACATCCGAGACCGGCTTGCCGCCTTCGCGGATGCAGCGGATGAAGTTGTTCTTGTGGGCTTCGAACGGTTTCCCATTGTACAGACCGTCGAAATCTGCCTGGGAGAACGCATCGGGCGCGAGTTCTTCGATCGGCTTGCCTTTGATGCGGCCGCGGCTGACGTGCATCTTGCCCTTCGTGC
>JAFQUP010000184.1 GCA_017408405.1 Thermoguttaceae bacterium | reverse complement strand
TACCAAAGCGCCCCGAAAATGGAGCACGTGGACTACTACGAGAACGTTCTGTTCAATCACGTTCTGGCGAACTACGATACGGAACAGGGAATGTGCGTGTACTATACGTCGATGCGTCCGGCACATTACAAAATGTATTCGACGAAATATGATTCCTTCTGGTGCTGCACGGGAACCGGATTCGAAGCCCCCGCCAAGTTTGGAAAAATGATTTACGCGAAGAAGGGAGACTCCGAACTTTACGTCAATATGTTCATTCCGTCCACGCTCGACTGGAAACAGCAGGGAGTGAAACTGACGCAGTCGACGCGCTACCCGGACGAAAACACCTCCGCGCTGACCATCCAGACCGCGGAACCGAAAGAGTTTTCTTTGAAGATCCGAGTCCCCAAATGGATCGAAGACGGTTCCATGACTGTGGAGGTCAACGGAGTAAAAACCCAGGAACCGGTTACGGGACCTTACGTCACACTTACCCGAAAATGGTCCGCGAACGACACGGTCCGGATCGCGTTCGAGCCGAAATTTGAAGTCGCTCCGATGGTCGATACGGAGCGGTTCTATTCGGTAAAATACGGAGCGATCGTTTTGGCGTCGAAGATCCCGAACACTAATCTCAAGGTTACGGATTTCCGTCAGGCACGCAGAACGGTCGGCGACATCATGGCTCCCATTTCCGATGCGCCGACTCTGTTCGGAACGCCGGAAGAGATCATCCCAATGTTCAAGCGGGTGCCGGGCGATGAACTCGCCTTTACCTATACCGGACTCAACGGAAAAACGGCGACTCTCATTCCGTTCAGCAGGATCCAGTTCAGCCGATATGCTGTCTATTTCAAC
Source organism: Thermoguttaceae bacterium (assembly GCA_017408405.1). Taxonomy (GTDB): domain Bacteria; phylum Planctomycetota; class Planctomycetia; order Pirellulales; family Thermoguttaceae; genus RGIG3701. Next base: position 3,290 of record JAFQUP010000184.1, on the reverse strand, counting down.
CACGCTAAAGATCTGGAAGAATACAGAAACAAAATCCAGCTCAACACGTGGGAGATCGACCCGAAACTGGCGGGCCGCACGCTTCAGTCGGTCTTGATCGGGCTGCCGAAATCAGAAAGCGTTCGTCAATTTCAAGTGAACGGTCCGCATATGCTTTACCCATTGGACGATCAGCGTTTTTGGCGCCGCGCGATCAACAGAGGGTGGTTCTCCTATACGTTTGAGAAACCGCAAAATGCCGAAAAGATCGCCGTCAACTTCACTATTCGCGTGACGGATCAGGATCGTGCGGGAGCCGAAGTCTACGTCAACGATCAAAAAGTCTGGTCCATGGACAGAACTCCGGAAACCGCGACCGCTATTTCCACGACGTTCTTCACGGAAACGGTCTCGATCCCGGAAGAGCTGTACAAAGATGCCGATTCGATCACCGTTAAACTTGCCGCCAAACCCGGCGTAATGACGGGGGACCTTCTCGACCTCCGCATCGTGAAGGAATAAACTTCCGCAAGCAGGTTTCGTAAAACATGAGACGGAACATCCTGCCGACGCCTTCTCTCGAAACAAAAGAGAAGGCGCCGTTTGGGAACGTTCTCAGTTTTTTGAGTATTTTGATTCATCTCGCGAAAAAAATCTGGTACACTGAACTCTTCATTCCGGCTGGTAATTCCGGTCGAAATTCCGAAACGTCGTCAGGTGGTCCGTATTGATAAAATCGACCTTCAGACGCCGCAGTTCCGTCCAAAAAGTCACGTTTTGCGGTGCGCCCCAAAACCGCAGCGGAAGTCCCCGACTGTGCGCTTTATCGATCAATGCTTTCAGTTTTGCGCGCTGGTCCGCCGGAAATTCGCCTTTGCCTTTCCAGGAACAGATCCGGCCCCAGTTCTCGTTGACCGCTCCGATCATCCACGCGGGAACGCCGGGATCGTCCAGGTCGCTGGCTCTTCCGTCCAGCAAAGCGTAGAACGTTTTCCCTTTGTGATCCTCAAACGCCTTGAGCGGCCGGTTTCCGGTAAGGATCACCTGAACGGGACCGGGCTTCTTCACGCCGTCTGTCACCGTGCAGAGAATGTCCTGATATTTTTCCAGCAGCGGAGAGAGCGCGGCCCAGGCCGTTTCCGGTTCTTCTTTAATGTCTATCCATAAATAAAAAGTCTCCACGCCGGGATAAACCGTTCCTCCGTTCGCGTCGATCCGCTCTTTGAGCGTCTTGAGATAGATGGTCTCCAGATTGCGGCGCAACAGGATCTCTGCCTTGGAGTGTCCCGCCCAAAACTGGCCGTCACGGAGAAAGACATCCGCTTCAACACTGCAAAAACCGTGATCGAGAGCATCGAGCATCGGACGGTTTCGCCAGTAGTCGTTATGCGAATGACCGTCCCGGATCGGCTTCACGTCTGTCGGCGGTGTTCCGAGAAGGAAAGTGTTAAAGGTCATTAGCACTGCAAAAAACAAAACGACTCGGCAGCATCGGCCTTGCGGCATGAAATCGGTTAAATGGGTTTTTATTGGCATCATGATCGGACAAAGCTAAAAAATAGACTGATTTGATCCACGGCAACTTCTAAAAACGAATTTTATGAAAAAAGTTACCCGGCAAGCCCCCATTGTAGCATAAAAAGTCCCCACTGTCAATGAAATTTAATGGCGTACGGCTGTTTTTTCCAATTTCTCGAAAGAAACTTTACACAAACGGTAAACACAACTTTTTTTCGTTTTAAATAAATGTCACAAAATTTTCAGCCCGGCGTCACTCGGCAGTCACTGATAAATTTGTGTTTTTGTACCCCAAATATCAACGTTCACGCTTTTTCGTCCACCGCGGTCGGTATCTTTTTGCGCTTTTTTAGCCTCAGACTGATCCTCCGGGGCGGTCTCCGTTTTTTGGAAAAAAAGTTCTTCTCTCGCTTAAACTCCTTGACTTGGCTTTTTTTTATACTAAAATGCTTTTTGTTGGATAACCTTTTGTGAAAAACGTGGTTTTTCGAGGTTGTCTTCACTTATTTTAAGTGGCAACTTCTAAAAACCTTGTTTCCAGGCAAAAATCACCACAAGTGTAAATAAGATCGTAACATGGGGAGAATGCGTTGTCAAGGATTTTTACGAGGGGAATTTTTGGGGAAATTTTCCAAAATTTTACTGATTTTGAGGTTGGAGAACGGACAGGAGTCTGATTTTTTGCCAATATTTGTTATCATAGAAAAGGTTTCCTTGTTAGGGTGAAATGAGGGTACAGGCTGACGAGAATTTACTCTTAGATCCCGCGCTTTTGAACACAGAAGCTGACTCTCTGTTCGTGCTTTTGGAAGACAGTCAGATGAAAAGAATATATTTTGAACGGATCGCGGAAAAAAATCGTTCAGAGATCTGGAAAAGCAAGGATTTGTCCGGGATTGAACTTCAGCCGGTCTGGCTGAGAAAAGGGGGGAATGTCGGCGGATTATAGTTTTCGCTCACTTCTTGCGCTCCTGGCATCTCTGCGCTGAAACTGTCCAGGAGCGTGATTTCTTTCTTTGATAGCTGGCAGGTTTTGGATGGTTGGGGAAAAAAGAACTTGATTTATTGCTGGATCTGGAGTTTTTTTGAAAATTTTAGAATTTTTTTTCTTGACAAAAGCGAATCTCGGAGTAAAATAGATACTATGGTGTTGATGAGTACTGATGCTTGTTTTATTGAGGTCAAAAATGAAGATCCGAAATCGTGTTTCGCTGAATGTTTTGCTGGGATCTATCCTGGCAGCGTCGCTTTCCGGGGCGACGGGGACCGTTTCTGCCGCGTCGTTGACGTGGGATGGAAGTGACGGGAGTTGGGCGAGTGCAGGGAACTGGCTCGTCGATGGGACCACCCCCTCCGCAAGTGCGCCGGCAAACGGAGATACCGTCACGATCAATGCCGGGACCGTCACTAGTCCTGCGACTCTTGGATTCCGGAATATGACGGTCAATTTGAATGGCGGGACCTTTAACGAGGCATGGCACGATATTCATCTTTACGGCGGGACCGTCATGAATCAGACGGGCGGAACGCTGCACTATTCCAAAGAAACCAATGACCGGTGGCTGAATATCGGCGAGACTCCCGGCGATGCCGTCGCGGTCTACAATTTCTCAGGCGGTGAGCTCTCCAACGTCAACTATCTCTGCGTCGGACGCCGCGGGCCCGGTCAGATGAACATTACCGGCACAGCTTCCGCGACGGTCGGAAACCTGATCCTCGGATACGCCCCGCTGAAATCCGGTGATTCCACCCTCACCATTGACGGCGGGTCGCTTACTGTCACCGGCCCGGCT
>JAFQUP010000183.1 GCA_017408405.1 Thermoguttaceae bacterium | reverse complement strand
GTCAGAGAACTGAAACGCCTCGCTCGTGAGGAAACGTTTCCAGAGATTCACCGTTGACGCGTACATCGTGTACGGATTTCGCGAAATATGGATAAACTTGGCGTTCGGATACATTTCGCGCAAAACCCGAATTCTCGCGGTATGAGTCGGAGATTTCATCACTAACTGGCGGTCATCACGGAAAGTAAGTGCTTTAACGAACCAATGGAGACCGTTTTTCCATGTTTTCAGCTCTTTTTCTGTCAAATTGGAAAGATCAAGATACTTCTGCAGTGATTCGTAACGTCCTTTCCATTTCATATTGTTCGGAAAAGCCAAATGAAGATACGGAGAGGGAATACCCATTGCGCAAAGAGCGAATTCATCTTCCTGAGGGGTTTCCCAGCCAAAAGCCACATTGTCCATCGGACGTTTGTCAGGCAAACGCAAAAAAGACGTAATCAGCTTACGGGATACCAGAAAGAATTGAGGAGCAAAACAGGAAAAAGTATCCGGGCAGACAAACTGCGGATCCCGCATCAGGATTTCGTGAAGCATTGTCGTGCCTGAACGCCAGTGTCCAACGATGAAGACCGGTTCTTTTTTCAATTCGGTCGCGTTTACCTTCGCGCCGATTGTCATCCGCTGATAAAAGGTAAGTGTTGAACAGACACACCCCGCGAAAACATTGATTGCGGCCATCGGCCAACGAATTGGATTGATCAAGAAACCATTACGGGCCAGGAGTTTTAAAAAGGACGTTAAAAGCATTCCGTTCCAGATACGCGGAACCCACAGTTTATCTTTAAATCCGCCTACTTCCTTGACTTTAACGTGACCGGTATCTTTTTTTGCCATATTTTTATTCCTTACGCGAATCATTTCCGACTTTCAATTTTCTGTCGAAAACTGTGAGGATAGATGAAATACCTCAAATAGTCCAAACAGAAACTGAAAATAATTATACCAGATTTTAAGCGTTTGAGAAGGGAGAGGAACCCAAATATCAGGAATTTTGCCGCTTTTCCTCATTAAAAAGTTATTTAAATGCAAATTTTCATGTTTCTGCGGCCACAGATTTCATTTGTTTCGGCTTTTTTTCAAAAATATTTTCCCATGATCGCAAAATTTTTAAGGGGGAGCTTTACTTTTCTCAAATTTTACGTAAAATAAAAACTGGCAGTTTTCCTAATGTCGTGAATATTGCTGCACAGATTATGGAGGCGGTTTTTCATTGTCTTCATTTCTTTTGGCATTTAATTTCATCACAGACGTTAAATTTAGTGAGCCATTTCTGCTCCATCCTTACTCACAGACAGAAAATAGTATTTTCGGACAAATCATGCGTGATATTTTTTATCGAACCAAACAGCTGGATGATTTAACGCTTCGCGGCTCTTCCCGTGCCAGTGTTCAGTCATTCTGGAATATTCCGGAATATGAAATCGGTTTCGATATTGGAGCGCATCCGTGGGATTTGACTTCTTCAATTCGCCATCTTTTTATTTCGCATACTCATCGTGATCATATCGGCGGACTGTATCAATTTATCGCGCGCCGCCAAAAGCTCAATCTTCTTCCGCCGCGGATTTTTGTGCCTGCGCCAATGCTTTCGCGGGTTCAGAAATTCTTGGAAATCTGGCAGGAGCTTGATAATTCATCCTTTAAATTTACGCTTTTGCCGATTATTGCCGGAGAGCGAATTTCGTGGGAAACCGGAGAAGGGCGTATTCTTGAACTTGAAGCTCTGACGACGCGTCATCGGGTTCCATCACTTGGGTATGTTGTTCGGGAAAACGGCATTCCGCGGGTCGCCTATTCCGGGGATACTCTGCCCGAGGCGCTTGACGAAAATCCTGTTTTTTATCACGCGAATATTCTCATTATGGAAATGACTTCCGCGAATGGACTTTACTCGCCTGAATCGATCCATTTTTTTGGGCACACGCATTTTCAGGACATCTTGGACCGCAAGGAGTTTTTCGGGAACAGGCACATTGTTTTGAGTCATTTTACGTGTCGGCAGAGTATGAATCTTCTTTGCCGACACGTTGCTAAAGTATTCCCGGACAGGCTTAAAGGCAGGCTCATCGTTTGGTAGTGTTCAAAAGCGGATTTTCCAAAAAGTCATCTGACCTCGCCAAATTTTCTGTACTTGGCGAGATCTTTATCCGATAAGTAAAAAAGTTTGCCCATCAGAGACGGGGGGAGTTGATCCGTTTCTGAATCAGGTGCGTCTGCTGCCTGGCTTTCCTTTTTACTTCACAGAAAGAAGAGTATTCCCTTGGACCATTCATTTCCAGAAGACGAACCGTATCGGCGAAAACTGCTTGCCGACGCGGGGCTTGATCCGGAACAGCACAGAAGAATTAGGTCCATTGCCGGTCCTGCCGAAATCAGAGCGATTGTTCGTGCCTTGGCTTCACGTCCTCTTTTTTATCAGCCGGGGCTTCGTTCGCCGGAACGTGAACGGGATACGGATTCGCACGGTCTTGAAAATGTTCAGTCAAGAACCTTTCGCGCAAATCTTCATATTCATACGCAGCATTCGGACGGACGTCTTTCCATCGGTTCTCTTTTGCGTCAAGCGGTTACGTACGCGGATGAAGCTGCCCTTGCTTTGAATCATGCTTCCCCTGCTCCATTTGCTCCGTTCACGATTGGAATTATGGACCATAATCGGGTGGAGGGCTGCGTTGAGGTGATTCACCGGGTATTTGAAACGCCGCGGAGATTCAGGAATCTTCGAATCGTTCTTGGCTCGGAAGTTACTGTCCGCATTCGGAATATCTATCAATTTCAGCTCCGTGAGAAGCGCCATGTCCATTTTCTCATGACTGGCCTCGCCCCACAGGATCCGGCGATTCAGGAATTTTTCCAACCATTTGCCAATGCTCTGCCTCCTACCCAGCGCGGATTTCACGGTGCTCCATCCGTTACTCTGTCTCAAATTTCCCAAATGCTTCGAGAGCAGGATTTCGGTAATCTTTCCATGGCGCATCCTTCGAGAATTCAGCTCAAAAAGTTTCTCGTCTATCCGGAGTACGCGACGGAAGCAATGCGTCAGTATGTTCATCTTTTTCGGACGATTCTCGGACGCAAAGCTCTCTACGTCGAAGCGTATTATCAGGCGTATTCCGGAAATCTTGCCGTGGACAGGCTTGAGTATCGAACCATTCTTGAGACCGCGGCCGCGGAACGGCTTTTGGTGGCCGGCGGGATGGATACTCATGGCGGAAACATCTTCTTCAGTAAAATCTCACCGAAATTTCATGTTTAATTTTAGAGTAACCTGACACGTTCTGTTTCAGAACTTTGAGGAAATGGAAACGGATTTCATCACGTTTCTGGATAATTTGATTGCCCGCGAGAATTGGTAGTAAAAATGAAACTTTCCGCGTATCTTTGAATGAATTATTTTCAAAACTGTTTTCCATTCATGAGCGCTTCCGCGGAAAGTTTCATTGTGGAGAGTCTTAAATGACGCTGATTCCAAAACCGGCTTCTTCTACGGCCTGAATAATTTCCTTTTCAGTTGCGGAACCGGTCACTTCCGCGATTCCGGAAGCAAGATCAACTTTGACAGTTTCCACTCCAGAGACCAGTTTAATCGATTTTTCGACAAAACTTCGGCAATGCGTGCACGTCATTCCTGTTACGCGAAATTCATAAACTTTTGACTCGTTCATATTCATTTTATTTTTATCCTTTGTTTCTTCTGAATTCAATACCTGATTTTTCCGTTGAGCCTTAACGCGTTTGGTGACAGCTTGAGCGATCAGACCGCGTAAAAGTAAAAGGACCAAAAAGATCGCGCTGCCGATTTTTATTAATTCCCAGATGGACGAGCAGCCGCGGCAGCAGGCAGGGGCGTCCACAGCGGCTGTTTTCTGAATAAACCACTCGCGCGGGCAAAAGAAGTCGATTCCAATGGCGGTGAGCAATGCTCCGCTCAGAATCGTCAAGAGGTAGATCCAGAAAGTTTTTCTTCCCAGCCCTTTCCTAACGACAAGCATCGCGGCCAGGTTCGTTGCCGGTCCCGCCATGAGCAGAATAAACGCCGCTCCGGGAGAAATGCCTTTCATCATTAATGCCGCGGCGATCGGGATTGAGCCGGTCGCGCAGACGTACATTGCGGAAGCGAGAGCCAAAATTGCCAGCATTCCAAGCCACGGCGTTTCAGAGAATCGGAGCAGAAAATCATCCGGGATCAAAACGGTGATGAATGCCGCGAGGATCAGGCCAATTGTCAGCCAAAGCCCAATATTTCGCATCATATCGCCAAAACCGTAACGAAAAACTTCCCAAATCTTACCGGGAAATGATTGTGGAAGATAGGTTTCCTCCAGCTGTTCGTCATCCGCGGACAGATTGGAAATGGCTTTATCTTCCGGAACCAGCCAATTAACGAGTAATCCGCCAATGATTCCTGTCGCGAATGCTGCACAGGGACGAATTAAAGCAAAAGGCAGTCCCAAAAGTGCCCACGTGGCGAAGATTGAGTCTACTCCTGTCTGTGGTGTTGAGATCAGGAATGAAACACTGGCTCCGCGTGAGGCTCCGTCTTTTCTTAATCCCATCGCGGTCGGAATGACTCCACAGGAACAAAGCGGCAGGGGAACCCCCAAAAGCGCTCCGAAGAAAACAGAACGCACGCTATTTCCCGCGAGAAATTTTCGGAAAATCGAGCGCGGTACGAAGACATGAAGTACTCCGGCAACAAAAAAACCGAAAAGAAGCCATGGTGCCATTTCTATTAATAAATCGCCCAAAGCAAAAACAAAATTCATTTTCAGTCTCCTCCATTCTGCCCTTCAAAATCGGGTTGAAAAATTTTCAGGCAGTCTTTCCTGTTATCGGCAAAAAACTTTTTTTCCTTCACTCCCCTTGACTTTGGGCGGCAGATCTCTAAAATCAGGAGAGTGCTCCTCTGAGCGAGCTATGGCTGGCGGAGGATATGGGGAGCCATCATTCAATCCAATATCATGGGAACTGAAGGAAGACAAATTCTCGTAGAAAAAACGCTGGAAATGGATTGGGGGCTAACCCGCTTCATTTTCAAGAGTAAAATAAAATGTGTGACTTTTCATCTTCAATAAAAAACCGGCACGCTGGAGATTAACGTACCGGTAAAAGGATCAGAACCTTTTTGTTCTTGAAATTTTTACTTTTAAGACTTGAAAACTTTGCTATTTGAAAACGTCAGTTTTCAAACTTTTTTATGTTCGCCATAGTAGGCATTCAGGTACATCTGCTTGATTTCCGGAATCAGCGGATAACGCGGGTTCGCGCCAGTGCACTGGTCGTCGAAAGCATCTTCCGCGAGCTGGTCAAGCTGGGCAAGGAATTCTTCTTCCGGAATACCAAGTTCACGAATGCTGGACGGAATATCAAGGTCCTTCGCCAGAGCACGAATCGCTTCGATGAGACGTTCAACCATTTCCGTGTCAGAAACGTTCATGTCGCCAAGTCCAATATATCGGGCCATTCTGGCATAACGGATAATCGCTTCCGGGAATCCGTACTGCGGGAACGCCGCCTGTTTTCTCGGCGCTTCCGTCGCGTTGAAACGGATAACTTCTTCAATGAGAAGAACGTTTGCCAAACCGTGAGGTACGTGGAAAGCGGCACCCAGTTTATGCGCCATGGAATGGCAGACGCCAAGGAAAGCGTTCGCGAATGCCATACCGGCCATCGTCGCCGCGTTATGGACCTTTTCACGGGCATGAACGTCCGTCAGACCGTCAGAGTACGCCTTGCGGAGATACTTGAACAGAACACGGTTTGATTCAAGAGACATCGCGATCGTGAAGTCTGTCGCGGTGACCGAAACCATCGATTCCAAAGCGTGAACGACAGCGTCAAGACCGGAATAGGCAGTCAGTTTCTTCGGCATCGTCATCACGAGGTCCGGATCAACGATAGCCATGGTCGGAAGCAGCGCGTAGTCCGCCAGCGGGTATTTCTTGCCCGTCGCGTCGTCTGTGATGACCGCGAACGGAGTGACTTCGCTTCCAGTTCCGGAGGTCGTCGGAATGCAGATGAGTTTCGCTTTGTCGCCAAGGTGCGGGAACTCGAAGACTCGTTTGCGAATATCCATGAATCGAAGCGCCAGGTCTTCAAATTCAATTTCGGGATGCTCGTACATCAGCCACATAATTTTCGCGGCGTCCATCGGGCTGCCGCCGCCGACCGCGACCAGAAGGTCAGGCTGGAACATCTTCAGTCGGGCATTTCCTTCCGCGATAGTCGAAAGATCCGGATCCGGTTTTACTTCACTGAATACCTGAACCTCAACCCCGATCTTTTCCAATTCACGGGTTACCATGTCGCAGATTCCCAGCTCGTAGAGCGGTTTGTCCGTTACGACGAACGCGCGTTTCGCGCCTTTAAGATCCTGAAGAGCCAGCGGGAGGCAGCCGCTCTTGAAGTAAATTTTCTGCGGAGTCTGGAACCAGAGCATGTTTTCACGACGTTCAGAAATAGTTTTTACGTTCATCAAATGCTTTACTCCTACGTTTTCGCTAACGCTGTTTCCTCCCCAGCTGCCGCAGCCAAGTGTGAGCGACGGTTCAAGCCGGAAATTATAGATGTCTCCAATCGCGCCCTGGCTGGACGGCTGATTGATCAGTACGCGGCCTGTCGAGGCGGTGTCGCCGAATTTCTCAATACGTTCCACATTTGTCGGATTCGTATAGAGAACCGAAGTATGTCCCATGCCGCCGAATTTAATGAGCGATTCCGCGAGTTGCTCCGCGTCGGCAAAATCCTTTGCGCGGTACATCGCGAGAATAGGGGAAAGTTTTTCGTAGCTGAACGGTTCTTCCCGGTCTACGACTTCCGCTTCGCCAATGAGAACTTTCGTGGCTTCCGGAACTTCAAAACCTGCCATCTGCGCGATTTTCCACGCGGGCTGACCGACTACCGCGGCGTTAATGTGGTAGTCTTTAATGAATGTTTTACCAAGCATTTCTTTCTCGGCCGGCGTAGTGAGGTAGGCACCGCGTTTGATAAATTCAGCTTTTACCGCTTCGTAGACTTCATCGACGACTACGACCGACTGTTCCGAGGCGCAAATCATTCCGTTATCGAACGTCTTGCTCAGGAGGATCGAGTTGACCGCGATACGGATGTCCGCAGTTTCGTCAATGATCGCCGGGGTATTTCCGGCACCAACGCCGATGGCCGGTTTGCCCGAACTGTAGGCCGCCGTGACCATTCCGGGGCCGCCTGTCGCGAGAATCAGGTTCACCTGCGGGTGCTTCATCAGCGCGTTGGACTTCAAAATGGACGGCTCTTCGATCCAGCCGATGATATTTTCCGGAGCACCGGCCGCGACTGCCGCGTCGTGGACCAGTTTAGCTGCCATGACCGTGCTCTTCTTTGCGCGCGGATGGGGGCTGAAGATGATCGCGTTACGTGTTTTCAGGGCCAGAAGGGATTTGAAAATCGCCGTTGAGGTCGGGTTAGTCGTTGGGACTACGCCGGCAAGGATACCGATTGGTTCCGCAATCTTGCGAATACCAAACTGCTCGTCGCGTTCGATCATGCCGCAAGTTTTGGCATCCTTGAATTTGTGGTAGATATATTCAGACGCGAAATGGTTTTTGATTACTTTATCTTCGGTGATGCCCATTCCCGTTTCCTCAGCTGCGGCTTTGGCCAAAGGAAGGCGGGCTGCCGCGGCTGCCATCGCGACCGCTTTGAAAATCTTGTCGACCTGCGCCTGAGTGAATCGGGCGTAAACCTGCTGGGCTTCACGTACTTTCATTACGAGTTCGTCAAGTTCATGTTCGGCCTGGATCAATTCTTCGTTCACGTCCATGATTTATCTCCTTTTAAATCAAATTATTTTCAATCCTTAAAAATGATGAAAATACCCAAAAAAGTCCTGATAGTTTGCTATCGATAGCTTATTATCGATTGCTTGTTAGTATGATACTCCTTTTTTAAAATAATTCAAGGGGGGGGGGCACGCGGAATTTTGATATTTTTTTATCTTTTCCTTGAATCTCATACGGCCGTATGGTTGGATCTTAATGCGGTGAATGGCTTTTGGAACCGTAATTTACGGTATTTTATCTTTCTTTGAAACTTGGTGAAAACGCGAAATTTTTTTGAAAAAATAATTTGGGAAAAGTTTGAGTTGTTTCGTTTCCAGTGGAAAGGCGGCGGATCGCCTGATGAAATTTTAAAGAATCTTTTCAAAACTATGCTTTTATTGGAATTGATTTTGGGATGTTTCTTTAATTGCTGCTTGACAAATTGGTCTGAATGGAGTAAAGTATTTTTTGTGAGATTTAGGGTTAAAACTTCTTTTTTTGAAAATGGAGTTTTGGCAGTTCCCTGAAGTATCGTGTTTTTTATAGATTCTATTGAAGATCAGTGAGAAATTTAAGATGAGAAAGTACCTGCCCATTCATTTGATTTTGTGTTTCATTTTGTCGCTTTTTCTTTTTGCCGCGCCGCGTACGTCCTGTGCTCAGGAACCTCAGGTTTCTCAAATTCCGGAGTTCTCTAAAGTGCCGGACGTCACCGCTCGTCTTGAGAAGTTGGGGATTCCTCATCAAAAACACTATCCGGATGGTGAAATGGCTTACGCGCGGAATATTTGGGACATGATCAAGTATCAAAATAGAATTTATCTTGGCTGCGGAGCGTACGATAATTCACCGCCGGCGGCTAACGCGGGACCAGTACCGGTTATCGCGTATGATTTGACTCAAAAAGATTTCGTGACGGAGCATGAAGGATTGCCGGAGGAAGAATTGGCCAATTTTAAGGTTTTTTCCGACGGTTTACTTTATGCTCCGGGAATCGACCCGCGTCAGGGGTGGGAACTTGGCAATTTTTACCGACGGAAAAGTGACGGAACGTGGGAAACGGTTCGAACGATGCCCAAGGGCGTGCATAATTTCGACATGACGGAATTTGACGGAAAGCTGTTTTGCTGCGGATATGGGATTGGAATTTCAGAAGATCGCGGCGCGACGATGATTCTTCGCGAAATGGGCCTGGTGGAACATCGAACCTATTCTTTTCTTCGTTTCCCGAAAACCCTTTTTGCCATGCGCTTGTTTTTGTTTCAGGAAGAGAATGGTGTTTTCGTGGATGAGGTGAATGTTTACGACCCGGAGCAAAATGATTTTCCGGCAGTTAAAATCGATTCGGAAACCCTTTTCCCTGGACTTTCCAAAGACTTTACCATACCGGAAGGGGTAACGTTTCCAGAGGGGAAAAAACCGCGTTTCGGGGTACGGGTCCATAAAACCATTTCATTTCGCGATCGCGTGGTTTACCTCGTGTTACGGAAAAAAGCGTATCTTTATTCCGCTGAAAATCCCGACGGAAAACAGATTCGGGCTGTTGAGCTGAAGTTTCCGGAGGGAAGCCGCGTGGAGAATTTCATTGAGGATAACGGAAAACTTTACGTTCTGTTTAATTGTCCCAAAGAGAAGGAAGACGGCACAAAATACTTCGTGAATCACGTTTGGCGGTCTGAGGACGCGCTGACATTTGTGCCGGTTCTTTATTTTGAGACTTCTTCCTTCGCGAAGTCGCTGGCTATTGATGGAAATGATTTCTTCTTCGGAATGGGAACACGTTATGAACGTGACCCGAAAACCAGAAAATGGGATGGGAAACCATTCAATCAGGAAGCTGGAACAATTTACCGCGTGACACTGGAACCTGAAAACTTAGGGTCTTGAATACCGGGGGATTTAAATTTTTTCCTGAAGTTTATCGTTCCCTCTTGAAAAAAAAAGAAATCAGGTTAAAATGAGATCTATCAGATAAAAAGGCAGAAACGCTTTTATGCCTGATTCTGATTGGTTTTTCAAGTTTTGTTCTGATTGCGTTTCCTGTTCCCTCCATTATTCAGAAAGGATTTTTATGAAAATACGGTTTTCTTCATTTTTTTCCACTGCCCTGCTTGCTTCCGCGGCAGCCCTTTGCGGTGGTTTGGTTTTCGGCGATACGGCGTTCGGAACGCGGATTTCAGAAACGTCCAACGCTGGAGTTTTGGCGTCTGAAGGTTTTACCCCGTTATTTAACGGGCAGAATCTTTCCGGCTGGAAGGTTCGCGGCGGTTTCGCGGCTTATTCTGTGGAAGATGGAATGATTGTCGGAAAATGCGCTCCGGGAACTCCAGGAAATACCTTTCTCTGCACGGAAAAAGAATACTCCAATTTCCAGCTTCGCCTTGAAGTCAAATATGTCGTCATGGGTAATTCCGGCGTTCAGTTTCGCAGTCATTCGGCACCTGCCGGAGAGCGGGAACGTGTTTTCGGATACCAATGCGAAATTGCCGATCGGGTGGCAATCGGCCAAATCTATGATGAGGGGCGCCGAGCCTGGTCTTACTCTTCGAAATTCCGCGGTTTGAAACGGCCGGACGATTGGTTCCCGGCGGACGCGGTACGGGCTTACCGTAAAAACGATTGGAATCTCGTGGAAATCCAGTGCGTGGGATCTTCTATTCGCACGTGGATTAATGGTGTGCCGTGCGCGGATATGATTGATATTCTGGACGCGTCTGGTTTCATTGGGCTTCAGGTTCACGCGGGCAGTGCCGGAACGCTCCAGTGGCGGAATCTTGAAATTAAAGAATTGCCTGAAACTCCTTGGAAAGCACTTGCCGGAAGTGTCAGCGCTCTGAAAGATTTCACGATTCGCGGTATTATTTCGGAGACGGATGCCCGGAATTTATGCGGTGAAAAGTACGGGGAATTCATTAAAAAAAAGTAATGGCTGCGCGGCGTCTGTCATTGGGGATCGAACGGTCCTGAACCTGAACGGCAAGGAACTTTTCGATATTGCCGATCCTGCCGAAGCCAAAAACCTGCGCGCGAAACTGGCTGAAATCAAGGATGTTTCCTGGGAAGTGATTGAGTTTACTCCTGAAATGAAAAAAATGGCAGAACGCTGAGAAAAGAATAAGCGGATTTGCTTTTGCACCAATTTATCATCTTAAATTTAGAGGGATTTATGTTTTCAAAACGATTATTCATTTTGCTTCTGATGGTGTCGTCCGTAATTTCGGCGGGAATTTTGCCGCGTTCGCTTTATGCTGAAAAACCGCGGATTGACTGCTCGAAGATTCGCGGAGTGTGCTATAATTGGCGTCCGACGGAGCAGGCGAAGAAGGAATTGGCCTACGGAACGCGCGTTGGGCTGAATACCGTTCGGTTTTGGCTCAGTCCGGGAACATTTAAAAAGGACGGCGACGCATATGTCCAGCGAATCGTTGAGTTTGTCCGGACGTGTCATGCGTGCGGATACAAATCAATGCCGATCCTTTTCAACGGCAATATGCTGGATCCCGCAACGATCAAGCCGGAAGCGTACGCGGCTGCTGACGCGTACGCGACGGCGTTCGTGAACGCGCTGAAGGATGAGCCGGGGCTTTTGATGTTCGACGTGATGAATGAGCCGCTCTGCAACAAGTACATCAGTGAGGCTCCGAAAGAAGAACGTGAGGCGCGGAAAGCCGAGACGTGGGCATTTCTGCGCCGGGAGATCGAACTGGCCGCGAAACTCGCGCCGGATGCGCTTTTGACGGTTGGGTACACTACGGCGTTTGAGATCGAGGAATCGACGGCGAAGATGCTGGATGTCATTTCTTTCCACGACTACAGTGACCGCCGGGAACGCATTCGCGCCAACTTCGATAAAGCGAAGGAATGGGGCGAAAAGCTCGGAAAGCCTGTCATCAACACGGAAATGGGGTGTCTCGCGCGCGCCAATCCGTACGAAATGGTCCTTCAGTACTGCCATGAGTACCAGATGGGCTGGGTCCTGTTCGAGCTGATGATCCACGGACGCTGCATCGACGAACACGGCATTTTCTATCCGGACGGCACCATCCGCGACGCGGGGACCATTGCCGCGATGTTCGGCTGCTTCCGGAACCGGGGAACTACCGTCATTCCGCCGAATCCGAATCGTGAAGGAAAAGCGGATCGCGCCATCGCGCTGATCCAGGAAGCTCTGAAAGAGTATACTTCGGACGCTTTCGATTATCGCCGCAGCGACAAGAAAAAGCTCCTGGATGCCTGTGAAGTTGCCGCCAATCTTCTGGAAGCCTGCGAGCTGGTCCCGATGTGTGACCTGCCGACCGCGAAGATCGAGAAATTCCGAAACGATCCAAACGCGGACATCTGGGAGATCCGGAAACTTGCGTATGAGCTGGCGAACCGTTTGAAGGAAGTCTGCCAGATCCTTTGAGAATGGGGGGGTGAGGCTTTCCAGGTCCGCCATTTCTTTTTCGCGCGGAGGCACAAAGGTTTCGCGGAGGTCGCGTAGAGGATAATTTTAGATTTTTTCTCTTTGTGTCTCTGGTGTTTTCTTTGGCATCCGCGCGGGAAAGGCGGTACGCGGGAGCCGGGTGAACCATTTTCGTGAAGTTTTCAATTACCGTATCCTTTTTTAATTCTGTTTGGTCGTCAGAATGAAGTTTCTCTTCATCAGAACTCATAAATTCCAAAAAATACAAAAATTTTTTCGGGTCCTCCCTTTCCAAAATCGGGAACATATGGTATCATTGAGAAATAATGGGTAAATTTCGGGTCTCTTTTTCCTTGCTTTGGCATCAGGTACCCGTTCGCTTTTTCATTATGTGAAGGATTTTCAGTCATGATGGATTTTTCGTTTGAACCGCTGCTTGCCGTGAATCATTTCATCTGGTTCAATCTCCAGACCTTTACGTTCGTTGCGATTTATCTTGCGTGCGCGTTGGCGTTTCCCGCGGTGATTTGGCTTTTTCTGAAGCTGCCGTTTCCTCGCGCGATGTTTGGAGTTTCGGCGATTGCCGGAAATACTGCCCGAAGCGTAATGAAACAGCCAATTTTTGCCATTCTGATGATTTTCGGCATTTTGGCGATTCTGCTTTTCCCGTGGATCCCCTACAATACGTTGGGGGAAGATGTTAAAATCATGAAATCTCAAGGCTTAACCGTAATTAAGGTTTTGGGAATTCTTTTGGCGGTCTGGTCTGCCGGGACCGCGATTTCAGAAGAGATTGAGGAAAAAACGGCACTGACTCTTCTTTCCAAGCCAATCAGCCGCCGTCAGCTGCTTATTGGAAAATTCTTAGGTATCATCCTTGGAGTTTCTGTTTTCTTCACGGCGATCAGTACCGTCTTCATGCCAACCTGTGCCATGAAAGTGGTTCACGATGCTCGTGAGCAGTGTCTCCAGGAACCAGAACCGGCAGCCTGCAT
Organism: Thermoguttaceae bacterium; assembly: GCA_017408405.1. Lineage (GTDB taxonomy): Bacteria > Planctomycetota > Planctomycetia > Pirellulales > Thermoguttaceae > RGIG3701. The sequence continues at coordinate 42,393 of JAFQUP010000183.1, read as the reverse complement.
TGAGTCGATGGAAAAAACCGTTCCGGGTTTGGCTCTTTCATTCATGGAAATCGTGATGATGACAGCCGTTACTGTCGCGCTTTCCACTCGCCTTCCCATGGTTCCGAATCTTACTCTCTGCACAACAATTTACGCACTTGGACATTTGATTCCGCTGATGGTTAAATCATCCATAGGGCAATTTCAGATAGTGGGTTTTGTTGGTAATCTGCTATCCGCCATTTTGCCGGTCCTAAGCTACTTCAGCCTTGAAACGGCCGTTGGAGGCGGCGCGGTCGTTACCCTTTCCTACCTGCTGGGTGCCGCGGCTTACTGTTTTCTTTATTCTCTCGTTGCCCTTTTCTTTGCCTTGATTCTTTTTGAGGATCGAGACCTGGCTTAATCGTCCAAAGAAAAATGGAGAAAATCTGCCATATTTTGGCAAAATGGTCTAAATGTGGAGTACTTCGCGAAGAAAAACGCCGAATAATTTGAAAGCGGCCATGAAAGAAGGGGAAAATAAAAAAGTATGATTTGGGAGTCCTAAATTTCGGTGAATCGCTGAACTCGTTTTACTGGTATTTTCAGAAATGGGCGAAGAGATCCTGTGCCAATGAAGAGAGAGTAGCGGAATTTTTCGATTTGAAAGCCGCGGGTTGAATTTACTCTTCCAAACATTTAATTCAATGAGAACGAATGCGTTTCGTTTTCAATGGCTGGAATGCCAAATTAAACCAATTACAGAAAGTATTTTAGCAAGGGGAAACTCAAAATGAAAATAGCGCTTAACGGAGCAGCCGGTCGAATGGGACAGCGTCTGGTCATTTGCGGTATCGCGGAACCGAACTGTGAAATCGTCGCGGCAATTGACGCCTCATCTCATCCCAAAATCGGTACTGACGCCGGTCAGAACGCGGGGACAGACGCTATCGGTATTTCACTGACCTCAGAACTCCCGGAGAACGTTACCGCGGACGCAGTTATTGATTTTTCTCAGCCTGCCGGTATGGAACAGATGCTCAAAGTCTGTGTTGAACGCAAGATTCCGATGGTCATTGCTACGACTGGTCTTTCGGCGGAACAGACCGCACTGATTGACGACGCGGCTAAAGTCATTCCGATCGTTTTCGCGCCGAACATGAGTATGGGGGTGAACGTCTGCATGAAGCTGGCGCAAATTGGTGCCCGAGCTCTGGCTGAACATGACGCGGATGTGGAGATTCTTGAACGGCATCACCGATTCAAAAAAGATTCTCCGAGCGGAACAGCTCTGAAAATCGGCGAGTTAGTCGCGAATGAAATGAATATTTCCAAATTTCGGCATGGCCGTGAAGGAATTGTTGGTGAACGCCCGCATGATGAGATCGCCTATCACGCGATTCGTACCGGTGACAATCCGGGAGAACATACGGTCGTTTTCGGTATGATGGGTGAAACATTGGAAGTGACAGTCCGCTGTTCTTCACGTGATGGTTATGCCAAAGGAGCGTATGCGGCCGCGCGTTTTCTTCAAGGGAAGGAGCCGGGACGTTACGATATGTTTGACGTACTGGATTTGAAATAGTTTTAGTTCAAAAAAGAGCTGGAGGCGTCATCTGGCGGCTTCCGAATATTTTTTATTTGAGGAAAACCGATGGCAGGAATTCTCGGCATTGCCGCCTCTTCCCATTCAGCTGAAATTTTTCCAAAGATGCTTTGTTTCGCCAAACTATTTCCTTGGTATGAAACGAGTGTCTTTGGAAATTTTGCGGCATGTGGTCTGAAAGATCTTGGGACTTGTGTCACGCGCGCGAATCGAACGCTCATTTTTTATGGAGAAATTTTTAGTGCCCCAGGAAGTACCTCCGCAGAAGCCGCTAATTATCTGTTGGAAGGTCTTGAAGCCAATGGCCGGAGTTTTCTGACGCGGGTTGACGGGCGATTCCAGGCGGCTCTTTGGGACGAAGGAACGCAAAAACTGACTCTTTTTTGCGATCAATTCGCAACTCGCCCGCTTTACTGGACGCAAACGGAGGATAGTTTTCTTTTTGCCCCTCAGATTAAGACACTCCTTCAGCATTCTGGCGTAAAACGTTCTTTGGATCCTGAAGCTCTCGTGGATTTTTTTACCTGGGGGCAGTATTTTCATTCGAGAACGAGTGTTTCCGGCATTGAACTTCTTCCGCCTGGCGGTTTTTTTACTTGGGATGCCGTCTCCAAAAAACTCACGAAAGAACGATATTTTGTTTTTCGCGGCAGGGATTCTGAAACTACTTTAACTGAAACGGTTGAAGCAATTCGACACTCGATTCTTCAGCAGACGCAGGAGACGTTTTCTGACGGTAAGGGCGATCCCGAGACTTTAGGGATTTCGCTTTCGGGAGGGCTTGATGCCCGTTCCATTTTGGGAATGATTCCTCGAGAACTTCAAAAAAGAATGACTTCCGTTGCGCTTGGCGTTCCGGGCAGCGCAGATCATCATTTGGCGGCCCAACTCGCGCAAAAAGCGGGTACTCGTCATTTCAACTACGAGCTGAATACCGATTTCCTTTTCCATTACGATGATTTTTTGACGGAAATGGTCCGTCTGACTGATGGCCAGTATCTTTCGTCGAGCATCGTCATTCCAACACTTAAATTTTACCGTGAGCAAAATATTCGCACACTTTTGCGAGGACATGCCGGTGAGCTTTTTCATATGGGAAAAGCGTATGCTTTCTCGATGACGAACGCAGAGCGTTCAGCCATGTCCGATGGGATTCTTTCTCCAAAAGATTGGGCTTTCGCTCACCTCCAGGCTTTCATGCTTGATGGCGTAAATTCTGATCTTCTCCGTGGAATGCCCCGTATTCAATGTGCGGAACTGGCCAAAAAATCATTGAATCAAGCGTTGGAGGAAACGGGCGAAGAACGTGAAAATGCCATTTGGAAACTTTATCTTTCACAGAGAGTTTTTCGTGAGATTCCGCTTTCCATGAGGAAATTTGACTCTCACGTAAATATTCGCCTGCCATTTCTGAATCGCGGTTTGATTGAAAATGTTTTTCAGCTTCCCTCTTCCCAGCGTATGGGAGAAACGATTCAAAAGGCTTTACTTGAACGATGGCGTCCAGATTTCCTTGAAGTTAAGAACGTGAATACCGGGACATTCATTGGGGCTGGGCGCATTCGTCAGAAGGCAGCTGGTCTTCGTCATCGAATTCTCGCGAAGTTAAATGTTCCTGGTTACCAGCCGTACGAAAAAATGGGGCTTTGGCTTCGCCGTGAATTGAAGCCGTTAGTCAGTCAGCTGCTTCTTAAGGATGGTCTTCGAGACAGGAGTATTTTTGATCCGGATACGATTACGGAAGTCGTTCATTCGCATAACGCGGGAAAAAATCACACTTATCTGATTCTCGCGCTTTTGATTCTGGAGAAACAGATTCGTTTTCTGGAGATTTAAACGCGAAAAGTTTTCGTAAACGAGACGGAGTTTGAAAGAAAGAGTGATCGCATGGAACTGGGTTTCAGTCAAACCGCCAATCTGAATCTGACCACGAGTACGCAGCAGCTTCAGCAGTTACGCCGTATTCAGATGATGAATGTGCTCCAGTGCCAGCAGCAGGAACTTTTGGAGTACCTTGAACAGGAGTTTGAGGAAAATCCCTGCCTTGAGATGAAGGAAAGAACACTTGATCCGGAGGATATGCCTCCTCCTCAGGAAGAGAGATGCGATGAAGCGAGTGAGCGCTTTGAGCATCTTGAAGCAATGAGTGGGGACATTTCGTATTTTGAGGAAGAGTATTCACGGCCTTCACGTGCCAGTTTGGAGGAGGCAAGTGACCGTCACCAGGAATTTTTGGAAAATATTCCGTCCAGTCCGCAGTCACTTCCTGATTTTCTTCACAGTCAGCTTTCACTTCTTTCGCTTTCTTCGGAGCAGCTGGAAGAAGTGGAACGGATTATTTTCGCGCTGGACGAGCACGGTTTTTTGAAAACTCCTCTGGAAGATCTTTTTGGTTATGCGGAAGAAGATCTGCTTCGCGGTGAGGCCGCTCTGAAGATCGTTCAGTCATTGGAGCCGCTTGGTGTTGGGGCGCGAGATTTGAAGGAGTGTCTTTTGATTCAAATCGCAGCCAAATCCGCTCAGAAAAAGCTGACGGATGGCGATCCAGCCGCTGAGTACCAGACTGAAATGCCGGATTATTCCGGAATGCAGCTGCTTTTAACCCGTTATTCCCGTGAACTGGAAACGAACAGCCTTCCGAAAATAGCGCGTGAAAGTGGTTTGAGTATGGATAAAGTTTATTCTTTGATTAAGGAACTTTCACGTTTGAATCCGGATCCAGGCCGGGAATTCTCTCCTAAAGGGACGACCGTGACGCCGGATCTTTACTGTGTGAAGGGGGAAAATGGAGAATGGACTGTTTCCGTGGATGAAAATGCCATTCCGGAGATGACCATTAGTACTCATTGGGGAAAATACTGTCGGACAGATGAGGAAAAACAGTTTATTCATCGAAAGATGAATGCGGCTAAATGGCTTCTTGAAGCAGTACGAATGCGTCAGGAGACGCTGCTGGCAGTTGGAAATGCTTTGGTTCGGGCACAAACAGAGTTTCTGGAAAAAGGTCCGAAATTTCTTCGTCCCCTGACAGAAAAAATTCTGGCAGAAGAAATTGGCAAGCACCCTTCGACCGTTAGCAGAGCCATTCGAGGAAAATGGATTCAAACTCCTCGAGGCCTTTTTCCTCTTTCTGATTTTTTCAGTGCCAGTGTCATTCCTTCCCAGACACAGGCTTTTGCCGTCGTTTCAGATGAGGAATCCGTGTCTCGCGATGCCGTTCAGCACCAGCTTTTGGAACTGATTGAGAAGGAGGACAAAAATCAGCCGCTTTCTGACGATCAGCTTGCCGGAATGCTGAATGTCGCGCGAACTACGATCAATAAATATCGTAAAGAATTGAATATTCCGAGTTCACGAAAACGAAAAATCTACCACTAATTCTTTTTTTCTTTTTCGTGAGTGAGTTTTCAGGCATTTTTAAGTCAGGGAAGAAAACAATGAAAGAATTTGCTCGCCCTTTTATCCTTTTCACGTTTTTTATTCTTTTTTTGACGATTGCTTTCAACGTTCAGGCTCAGCAAAACTGGCCGCCGAATCCTACGGCAGTTTTGAAAAATGATATTTGGTTCATTTCAAATGCTAATGGGACGGTAACCGCTAAATTTCGCCAGAATTTAACTCGTGACCTTTGTGCTTCAGAGGAAATTTCCAGTTGGACTGACGCGGAGGGAAATCCAAATCTTGACTGGGAATTTAAAAATGGGGAGATTCGTCGTTTGGCGGGAAGTAAAGATCTTTTTCTGAAAGGAGATTTTAAGGATTTTATTCTGGAATTTGAATTCAGGATCGAGTTTGGAGGAAATTCTGGAGTCTTTTTTCACAGCTGGAATAAAAAAGAAAAGGCGGTTGGTCATGAGTACCAAATTATTGACGACATGAACCGACGCATTCACCCTACTCTTCAGCGTTACTTTACCGGCAGTTTCTATCAGCTTTTTTACCGTTACGATGCTTCCGGCCCAATTAATTATCAGGGATTCAATAAAGGAAAAATCATGGTCATGGGGAATCATGTTGAACTTTGGCTTAATGACAAACTGGCGGTTAATGTTGAGGCAGGAGATCCGCTCTGGAAATGTTTGGTAGCCAATAGTCATTCAAATTCAGATCCGCGTTTTGGCCAACTTAACGGCGGACGAATCGCGTTTCAAAACCATGACCACGAAGTCGTTTTTAAAAATGTTCGCATTACTACTTTGGAAAAAGTGAATTGAGAAAGCTGAAATGAATCCGCTTTTTTCTCCTATTGCCTCTGAACCTCATGTTGGAGAAAGACGGGCTGCGATAATGGCCAAATTGCCGGTTCGTACGCCTGGAGAGATGCTTTTTTTCTTTCCGAGGGATTACGAAGATTTTTCAAACTTTACGGATATTCGTCATCTCGTGGAAGATGAGCAGCAAACGATTTGCGCGCGTATTGTGTCTGTGCGGAATAGGCCGACGCGCAGCGGGAACATGACGACAGTAGAGATTGAGGACGGAACCTATGGATTGGCGGATTTGATCTTTTTTAACCAGATGTTTCGTATTCGGCAATTTGCCGCGGGGCAAATTTGGCTTATTAGCGGAAAACCCAAAAACGTTAAACGGCGCTGGCAATTCGTTCATCCGGTTCTTCGGCTTCTTCCAGAGGAAGAAATTGCTCAAATTAACGCTAATACGGTTTGGGGGAATAAAATTGGAACGCGGGCAATGTTGCCGAATCCGGAACCGTCACAGCCGCCAACTGTTCCAGTTCCATCCATTCCGGAAACAATTCCGACTGCGAAAGCTTTTCTTGGACTTCAGCCTGTCTATCCGTTGACAGAGGGGCTTCATTCCTGGGAAATGCGTCTTTTGGCACGAGGAATCATTCAGAAATACTCACCGTTAGTTGAAGATGCCTTTCCGGCTGATTTTCGTGAAAAATATTTTTTACTTCCCATCGCGGAAGCTATTCAGGGAATTCATTTTCCTAAAAATCGTGAGGAACTGGATCGGGCACGCCGACGTTTTGTTTTTCAGGAACTTTTTCTTTTGCAGCTTGCTCTTGAGGTGCGTCGAAGGCAGCAGCAGAACGATTTTCGCGCTCCCATCCTTGAAGCGGTACCGGAGATTGACCGAAGAATCCGTCAGCTCTTTCCGTATGATTTGACACAGGGGCAGCTTAAGGCGATTGCGGACATCACGCGAGACACGACGTCTGGACGTCCCATGAATCGGCTTATTCAGGGAGACGTAGGCTGCGGAAAAACGACGGTGGCCGTTTACGCGATTCTTTTGGCGGTTGCTCATGGATTTCAGGCGGCGATCATGGCGCCGACGGAGGTTTTGGCAAGGCAGCACTCGCGTACCTTGAAAAAACTGCTTGCCCACAGTCCCATTGAAATCGTGGAGCTGATTGGCGGTTTGAAGCCGGCGGAACGGCAGCGGACTCTTGAGAAAATTTCGTCCGGACAGGCTAAAATCATCATTGGTACTCAGGCTTTGCTTCAGAAAGACGTTAATTTTTCCAATTTAGCAATGGTCGTCATTGATGAACAGCATAAATTTGGTGTTAATCAACGCGCGGCTCTTCGTCGTTCAGGAGAATCTCCTCACTATCTGGTCATGACCGCGACTCCGATTCCGCGCTCCGTAACGATGACTCTCTTTGGCGATTTGGATTTAACGACAATCCGGGAACTTCCTCCAGGGCGTCAAAAGGTCAAAACGTATCTTGCTCTGAAAGAAAACCGTGAGGGATGGTGGACTTTTTTCTGTGAAAAACTGCGTGCCGGTGCTCAGGGGTACGTAGTGGTTCCTCGGATTGGCGACTTAAATGAACTGGAAAGTATTGCCACGAAGACTGACCAAAATCAGATTTCATTTGGTACGCGGGAGTCATTAAATTCAGGAGATTTTTCCGATAAGGTTTCTTCAGGTTCTTCCTTTTCACTGGTTTCAGACCTGGAAAGCGAAAAGGAATCCGATGTCGCGAATCTTCAGAAACTTTATCGTGAACTTTCCACTGGTCCTTTGGCTGAATTTTCTTTGGGAGTTCTTCATGGAAAAATGTCTCAGGAAGAAAAAGAAGCGGTAATGTTCAAATTTCGCACTGGAGAAATTAAGGTTCTGATTTCCACTCAAGTGATTGAAGTCGGAGTTGATATTCCGAATGCGACACTCATGACGATTGACAGCGCGGAGCGTTTTGGGCTGGCTCAACTTCACCAGCTGCGCGGGCGGATCGCGCGTGGTCCAAGAGGAGGATATTGCTGCGTTTTTGCCTCGAACGAAAAAGAAGAGACTCTTGAACGTTTGAGGCTTTTCACGAGCACAACGGATGGATTTGAACTCTCGGAGACAGATTTCAGGCTTCGTGGTCCCGGCAATCTTTTCGGAACTCAACAGCATGGGCTTCCGCCTCTTCGAGTCGCGGATTTGCTTCGGGATATTTCCATTCTTGAAGAAACGAAACTTGCGGCGAGAGCCATTCTTGAAAAAGATCCAGGCTTGGCCGCTTCCGGATTTCGCAGGATTCGGCAACAAATGCTCAAACGATATGGAATGGCATTGGAACTGGGAGATGTTGGTTAATACTGGAATTAAAAATTTGATTAAGAGGAACTTTCCGAAACTTAATTTCCAGCAAATAGATTTTTTGATTTTACTCGTGTTCCTGAAAGTACCGCGTGTTTTGAAAATGTGGAATTCCGGTGCCTTCCAAGTGTTCAAAACGGTCCGTTTTTCCTTGGAACGCATTTGGGGAAGGTTTCATAGTCAGAATTCTTTGGAAATTTCTGCCGTTTTTCAAAAGCTGGCAAGAAAGAAGGTTTTTTAGAAACAAAAAATCCGGTTTTCCAGGCAGGAGAACCGGACCTCGGAGTTTTTCCTCATGAATCTCATGAAGTGTTTTGGGGGATTCTTTAGTTTTTATTGGATTGAATTTCCGCCGTTTCCTCGATGATTTTTTCTTTTTTGGGGAAAAGCAGAGATGCCAAAATACCAAGTCCCATGACTCCAATGATGACTCCAAGGGAAAGGAGGGTAAGGAGATCTCCGCAATTCATACCGCAGATGGAATTGGTGTGAATCCACTCTTTGAAGCTGGCCGCGAGGATCATTTTCAGACTGACGTAAAGCAGAATCAGTACTAAACTCGTCTTGAGAAAACGGAATTTTTCGATCATGGCCGCCAAAGCGAAATAAAGGGAACGAAGTCCTAAAAGCGCGAAAATATTGGACGTAAAGACGATGAAAGGATCGTGAGTGATGCCGAAAATCGCGGGAATGGAATCTACCGCGAAAATGACATCGCTCGTTTCGATTACCAAGAGTGCCAGTAAAAGTGGAGTGACCATCCATTTTCCATCAATCTTAACAAAAAAGTGCTCATTCATGATTCGGTTTGATACCGGGAAAATCTTCTTTGTCAGGCAGATTATCGGATTTTTGTCCGGGTGAACTTCTTCATGTTTGCTGAAAATCATCTTAAGAGCTGTGAAGAAAAGCAGTGCGGCGAAAACGTAGATCATCCAGTCAAAACGTTCAACCATTGCCGCGCCGAGACCAATCATCAGACCGCGCAGGATTAAAGCACTCAGGATTCCCCAGAACAGAACTCGATGTTGGTAGATCTGAGGAATGCCGAACGATGAGAAAATTAAACTGATGACAAAAATATTATCCAGTGAAAGCGATTTTTCCACGAGATAACCTGTCAAAAATTCACAGGCCGCGGTTTTTCCGCATTGCGCTCCGCCGCTATGGAACATTTCAGAAACACCGCATAGATCGTGTTCGTAGATGAAATAAATTCCAACGTTGAACAGAAGTGCCATCGCGATCCAGAGAAACGTCCATTTAAGAGCTTCACGAATGCTCATCACATGCGCTTTTCGGTTGAAAACTCCCAAATCAAGGGCAAGCATAAAAAAAACGAGGGCTAAAAAGCCGATCCAAAGCCAAACGACACTCATTTTATGGTTAGGTCCTTAAATAAAATTTACCTGATTTGCCAAAATCTGTTTGGGCAATCTGAAAAACATATCAAATACGGAGCAGGTTTTGAGCAGGAATTGGGGGGGCCTTAATATCAATTCAGAGACAGGAGGTAATTTTTCACAGCGGCGTAATCGGGCATACTGGAAACTTCTCCTTTTTTCTCCTCATCTCCTTCGTCTTGAGCCTCCTGAATCAATTCCAAAACATAGTCTAGCGGAGTTTGTTCGTCCGCGTCCTTCAAATTATGAATCGCGTGAAATTCTTCCACGAGCATTCGGACCAGATTTACGTTTCCGCTTCGGCAAGCCGCGTGAAGAACCGTCCATCCGTCTTCATCAGCCGCGTTTACGTTTGCGCCACGTTCAAGTAAAAGCCGAACAGCCGTTTGATTCTCGGAGTATGCCGCGGTGTGGAGGACAGTTTCACCGTCAACATCCGCCGAATTGGGATCAGCTCCTTTTTCCAGAAAATACTCCGCCATTTCCAGAGAATCTCTTCGAACAGCGTGATGAAGGATCGTCCAGCCGTCACTTTGCCGGGAATTCACGTTTGCTCCGGCCTCCGCGAGCAGACGGCAAATTTCCCATTTTCCATAATAAGCCGCTGCGTAAAGCGGGGTCCAGCCGCGAACATCCGCCAATGAAAAATCCGCTCCCCGGTTGAGTAAAAAACGGACGATCTCATCTTTACCGGATGACGCTGCCCAAAACAGTAAAGTGGTTCCCTGCTCGTCCTGTCCGTCAAGTTCCCCGCCGGAAGCCAGAAATGCTTCGAGTGTTTCTAATTCCCCACGTTGGACCGCCTGACAAATTTCGAAAAAGAGTTCCAGCTTTTCCTCCGAAAGAAGATTGGCTGGCAGGATTTTGGGTTCCTGATTTTTAGGCGGATATTTCTTGGACATAAAATTTCCTGATATGATGAAAAGTAAAGCAAACTAAAACGACGGAACAAAAAATAAAACGAATGAAACTCAAAAACATTTCTGATTTTACCAGATTTTTGCAAAAAAGAAAGGGGAAATCCGCTTAAAAGTTAAAGATTTTTGAAAATTCAATAATTATTTTCAAAATTTCAGTGAAATGTCGGAAGTTTTGTTGGTAGGTATCATTTGCGATTGATGGAAAAAGTTTGGGTTGAAATTACTGGCAGGGAATTTTCAGATTGAAGACTCTCACCTGAGTATTTTAATTTTCAGACTTAATTCCAGAGGTTGAGACCGGCAGAATCTTCCTCTTTCAGTAGTTTTTAAAGATATTCGTCAAAAAGATTTTATGAGACATTTGAAGAAAAAAGAAAAAGGTTCATTGTCTTGAAAAAAATTTCAGGAAAATCTGAAAAAAACAGGAAAATATTTCGGGAAGGTTCTTGATTTTTCGTTTCATTTGGAGTATGATTGAATTATTCGTTTGGTTTGGGGTTCGCGAAAAGTTTTTCCGCGGAAGCAATACCATCCTTTTCAGCGTTCTTTTCTGGTAAAGTGCGCGCATTGAAAATAAATCGAGCAAGAATTTTAAATACTGTGGATTTTAAAAATGGCTAAAGCTTTTTTACGCATTGATCTTTCGGAGAATGGACAATTTTTTCACCCGGTCGCACTTGAACCTGGCTGTCCGCTGATTGACCCAACGAATGCCAATGACAGAATTCTCTTCCGTTGGTTTCGCGGAATGACCCCTGAGCCTGAATGGACTGACGAAAACTGCTCGATTATTCAATATTATTTGAGAAACGACCAGGGAGCACGTTTGGAGGATATTGAAGAGGTTCTTCCTGTTACGCCTCAAGATTTGAAAGAGCTTCTTGCCAGTGAAATCGAGCGTCTTCAGCTGCGTTTTGATGCGATTCGTCCTGTTTCCACTACCGAAAAGATACTCTATCAGCGTCTGAGTGAAGAATTTCAGGACCTGATTGAGAATGTCAAACGTCCTGACAGAACGTACTATTTCTTTAAATACCAGGATGGGGCCGGCCTTTGGCGTTTGATCTGGATTCCCGGATATACGCCGAAATCTCAAGAAGGCGGTACTCCGATGATCTGTGATGATGACGAATGCCGTCAGCTTTATGTTCGTCTTCCAAAGGCCAAAGCCGCCTGTCCAATTTGTGCTCACGTTCCAACGGCAAAACGTAAAGCGGTTGAGGCCGCCCGAAGAAAGAGAAATTTTTACTGTTCGCTCCTTTTTCTGCTTTTCCTGATCGCGTGGATTACCTGGAACCAGTTTACGCTTCTCGTTACCCCCGGTACATGCGAGACCTCCGTTGGTTCCTGCGTTGATTTTAAGGTGAGAACGCCCGGTATTGACGGTTTTGGGTTCCTTTTTTCAAAAGACGTAACGGATTCCGCGCTTCGGGTTTCGAAGGACCCGGCAGTTCTTTGTTTTCTTGAAAACGGTTCACAGAACGCGTTGGCGGTGACTCCTGGTGAAACTGAAATCGCGTTTCAGACTGGACTTCGCCGCAAAAAGGTCAAAATGACCGTAATTCCGCCGGTGGCACCAACCTCACTCTGGATCGAATCATCCCATGAAAATCTCGCGGTTGGCACTACCGCAAAACTGCGCCTTTTGGGAAAATTTGGCGAAAAAGGTAAAACTGTTGATTTGACGTTAGGTGCGAAGTGGGAGCTTCCTGCCAATTCACCTGTTTTCTTTGACGATGGATTCATTGAAGCCAAGCAGCCCGGAAAAGCCAAAATCAAAGCCATTTATTCCGCTTTAGGGGATTCAAAGCCCAAAGAAGCTCTTCTGGAACTGACTATTACGAAAGCCCCTGTCTTCGCTCAGCTGGAAATCCAGCTTCCGAATGAGGGACACCTGGTTCCTGCCAGCCGAGTCGCGTATCGTGTTATTGGCCGAACGGCTGAAAAAGCGGAATTTGACCTGACTGGTTCCTCGAAACTTTCCTGGACGGTGACTCCCTCCAACGCGCTGAAGTATTGCGGTTCCTCGCTCAAAACGGAGGCCGTTTCTCAGGGAACCTTAGCTGTTTCTTATGCTGAAGGCGGGAAGAAACTTGACGCGAGCGCTCCATTTACTGTCGGAGAGACAGAGAAAATGGTTAAATTTCAGGTTTTTCCGCAGAATGTTTCCATGGCGGTTGATCAAAAACTGCCAATGTCGGTACTTAGTGCAGATCTTTCCGGCGTGAAAGCGTTCAGCAGCAATCCGGAAATAGTTGAAGTCGGGAACGACCTCACTTTGATTGCCCGTGACGCTGGTGAGGCGCAGGTTACTTTTACGAATGGTTCCGTGGAAATTGTCGTTCCGGTCAAAATTGCCGCCGCCAAGACTGACGCGCTTCACGTACTTCCGCCGCGGTTGAATGTCCCGCTGGACCATTCTGCTGAAGTTCTCCTTCTCGCGCAGTCCGGTTCTGGATTTCATCTTTTGGCCAATGATACGGCAGGCGTTGCCGCTTCACCTAATGAAACATTTGCCATCGTGGATCCCATTCGGAAGTCTGTTTTTGGACGCAGCGGGACGGAAACACCGGAAACGGTCGTTTATGCGCATCAAGCCAAACGCGCTTCGGCGGAAGTGGCAGTTAATATTCCGCCGCTTAAATTTGAAATTCGACCGGAAAAGGAACTCAAGCTCCCGCTCGGTCTGTGTCGGACTTTCTCCGGTATCGCGACTTACGGAGACGGGGTTACGGCTTTTGTCGACAATTCCCGTATCGCGTGGAGTGTTTTACCCGAGCCGGCAGAGGATTCCGGATTCAAATTTGAGAACGGTCGTGCGATGGCTTTTGCTGAAGGAGCCGGCCCATTCCAGATTAAAGGTTCCTATTGCGCCAGAGAATCCGAAGCAGTCGCGGTTTCCACGGTGGAAGCGGCTGATGTTGAGCTTGCCATTTGTCTTGACAGAACTCTCCGTATTGAAGGTGAGCCGGGAAAAGCGGTTTTGACCGGCCGCACGGCTGACGGTGACGTGGAGCTGGTTCCCGGTTTGGCCAGATTTACCTCTTCTTCCGTCGATAATGTCTCAATCCTGAATGAAACGGAGGGGGTTTTCAAAGCGATCCTTCAGGGAAAATCAGTTCTTAAGGCCGCGCACCCTGCTTCGACAAATGAGGCTGCCGTTGACCTCCAGGTTGTTCACCCGCGTCATCTTGAAATGTATTGGGCACCGTCCGAAGTGGATCTTGCAGTTGGTGAAGTCATCCCATTTGAACTGCGTCTGAAAGTTCGTGATCCGAAACTCGTTACGGCAGACTCCTCTGACGCGAATTCGGCGACTGCTTCCGAGGGCGGGTCTGAATCTGGAATTGCGGCAGAGGCGGAGAAAACTTCAGAGGCGGAAAATGCTAATGACGCGGAAAATTCTGCCGCTGGCGATGCTGGAGCCGCCGCTGTGGCTGAAGAAAATAAAGAAGAAACTGCCTTGAAATCAGCAGTGACGCAAACTGCCTCTTCATCGAATGATTTTCAGGCTGTCTCAAATCCATGGGATGTTCGCATGACTTCCCCAGGCATTTATTGCTCGATCGAAGAACCGGACGCTGTCGCGTGGCATACTTCCACTTTGACGGGGCTTCGTCCTGCCGAGCAGTTCCGCGTTACTGCCAGTTATCTGCCGTATCTGAAAAATCCGGCGGTTGCTTTGGTGACTGTTGGGCAGAAAGAAGTAGAGGAACTGCGGGTCGTTCCAGCTGACGTGACTCTCGCGCCGGGACAATCCCTTGCCTTGAAAGTGGACGCGAAAATTGTTGGGGCAGATGGTTTCACTGAAGTCGCTCCGGAAGCGGTTCGTTGGGAAATCCCCCGGAATATTCAGTGGACGAATGCCCGGAACGCGATTCGTCCTTTTGTGACGGCTCCTGACGACGGGACGAAGGCATTTACTTTAACCGCGAATTTCGGAAAAAAAACAGCCGCGTGTCAGGTAACGGTCGCGGAACCGAAACTTGATCCGAATGACCGTTCAGTGAAACTCATTCTTGAGCGTCAGCCCGGCGGGGAGTTCCTTCCGGTTGGTCAGTCGCAGGGATACGAAATTTGGATGGAGAAAGGCAATGTTCGTGAATTAGCGCCGAATGTTTTCTGGACGCCGGATTTTATCAATAATCAGGCGGAGTGGAATGCTCCTGTTCTTACTGCCACGGCAGCCGGTGATCCTGTTTTCCTTACCGCGCGTGTCGGTGAACGTCTCGTTACCTTCTGGACGCAGCCAATTGATACTTCCATTCAGGGGGAACGTGCTCCTCTGCGCGAAGGTCAGCCTTCCGCTCTCCGTATTACCAGTGATGACGGAGAGGAAGTCAGCATTCCGGTTGGAGCGGTTTATTCAAATTATCAGGTTGAAGCGGAATATCCAGACGGATTTATTCGTATCGTCACGAAAGATGCTCTGCTCCACGCTATTGCTGGTGACGCGAAGTGCGTTTCTCCAAGTAATGGTGAACTCACTGCAGTCCGTAAAGGGAGGGTTACTTACGTCGCGGAATACGCGGGAGCGGAAACGGATACGACTAAATTGACGCTGAACGTAACGGAGGATGTTGATATTGACGAATTACGGCTTGAACCGGATAAAAATATTCGCATGATGCCGGGAGAAACGGTTCAATTTAAGCTCCATGGATTCAAGGAAGGGAAATCGGTTGGATACCTTACTGGAATGGGAGATATTCAGTGGAACACATCTGACGCGGCGATTGCCGTTCCGCAGGGACCGGTTACTACCGCGAAGGCCTTGGGGAAAGCTGAAATCACGGCTGCGCTTAAGGGCATCACCAGCGCGCCGGCTGTGGTGGAGATTGTCGCTACGATTGATGAAAAGCTTGGACCAACCGATAACGTGATTAAGATGAGTGTTGGCGAAAGCCGTCTGGTTGGGAAAGATTTTGCTCTTATTCGCGGAAACGTGGATTTCAGTATGCAGTGTCACGTGACGCCGCTTGTTCCTGAAATTTGCGCCTATGATCCGTCTCGTCACGCACTGGTCGGCAAAACTCCAGGAGCTACGGACGTGATCTTCACGATGGGAGACAAGAAAGCGGTCATGCGCGCGGTCGTTGGCGGAGTTGACGCGGAAACGGTTCAGAAGCTGCGTGAAAATGGAAAAGTTGTTGTTGAACCGAGTGTCATTACTCTTTCTGCCGGGCAGATGATTGATCCGAGTGTTTACGCGGTTACTGACGATGGAATTCGCCTTGAGCGTACCAACAGCGCGGTCTTTAAGAGCAGTGATCCGGAAATTATCGAGGTTCGCGGCCTCTGGCTTTGCGCGAAGAAACCAGGAACCGCCACGATTACGGCACAAATTCCGGATGTTCCTGGCCGAAACGCGGACGCTGCTGTCGTTACGGTTGACACGAATCCAATTTCTGAATTGGTCGTTGAGCCTGGCTTAATCAAAATGTCGGTTGGGGATAAATCAAATATTTTCATTCAAGGTCGAAGTGCCAGCGGTTTACGCAGAATGTTTGATCAACCCTCTCTGAAGGTTGCGGTGGATGGTCCCGCGGCAGCCATGAACGGTATTAACCTCGTGGAAGCCAGAGTTCCTGGTCAGGCTAATGTTAATATTGACTGGAACGGCCAGCTTAAATCTCAAATTCCCATTCAGGTTGACGATAATCCGTATGCTGATTTGGCGATTGACCCGCCTGCCGCGTCGGTTGCTGTCGGTGAGGGACGCGCGTACCAGGTGACCGCAATGCGAGGTGGACGACTTTATGTCATTCAGCCGGCCACGGGTTTGGAATTGACCACGAAAGATCCCGACATCGCGGTCGTTCAGAATGGTTTGGTATTTGGCCGTAAAGTGGGAAGAACTACCGTTATCGCGCGTTTTGCCGGTCTCGTTTCTGAGGGCGTTCTCGATGTTGTTGAACAGGGAACGGTTCCCGTCAACGTGGAGGCTGCGTATGTCAATCCTGACGCGGCGGTGGTTTATCGCCCGGCTGACACGATTTTGGATGGCGGAGTTGTGGGCGTTACCAGCTCGGATATTTTTGGAGAAAATGTTGAGGCGCCGTTTGTTGTTCAGGAAGGATATTCAGACGGGTTGGTTGCCGGGCTGCGTTTCGGTACTCCCGCGATGCGTCTTTCCAAAACGGGTACGGCTGTGCCGGTAGAAGTTTTTGAAGAATTGCTTGACGGACGTCTTGGACGCAATGTCTCGGCGGATCCGAATCTGAAGCTCGACTTTAGCCGTTCCACTACGACGGCGGAACTTGTCCGCGGCGCGGACGGTGTCTGGCAGGTTCAGCCGAAGGGAGAGAAGCGCGGTACTGTCACGATTTCCGCCACGCTTGGTAATCTGACTTCTCAAGTTCCAATGATTATCAATATTGGCGATGTTTCCGCGGAGGGAGCGAAGTTTAATGTTTATCCCGAGCTGCTTTACCTTGTGGCAGGAGGTTCCGGAACAATTGACCTGGCGCAGGTGGACCCGGGGAATGGTACCATGCCGTTCGATATTCCCTACGAAATCGTTCCGCCGTCTGACAGTTCCATCATTTCCGTTGGAGCGGACAATCAGATTCGTGCCAACGCGCCAGGAACGGTTACGGTCGTCGTGAAAGCAAAAGATCCGAATGGTACCTTCAACGGACTGAGCACGACTCTTCCAGTAACGGTTTCACCGCGTCTTAATCTGAAGATTACGCCGAAGAATCTTACCATTCGCGACGGTGAATCCACTCCCGCGTTCGTCGTTACCTCACTGGAAAACGGAGTGGAACGCCCGGTTGCCGCGGAAATCAACTCAACCGATTCCTCGGTCCTCAGTTCGCTCGGGAATGGTTCTTTCCAGGCTGTTGGACCAGGAAAAACTCAGGTTTGGGGATCTTACCTCGGCAATGAGCTTTACGCGGATGTTACGGTCATTGGTGAGCGTTACCTCAAGGTAGAAAGTGAGCTTGGTTCAGATGACGCGGTTACGCGTGAGTTTACGGTCCGATTTAATGTCCTGGCCAGTAATCAGGAAGGAGAACTGGAGTATCGTGTCTATCAGGAAGGAACCAATCCTTCTGACGTTTGGCAGCCGGCTTCCCCAGACGCTTCCGGGCAGGTCATCTCTATCGAGAGTCCGCGAATTGACGGTCGTTTTGGAAATGATCATGTTTATCGACTGATTATTGAGTCGCGTACGAAAGGACAGCAGAACATTCAGCAATATCCGTGCAGTTTCCGTCTCTTCCATCAGGGGCGTGTCATGCAGAATATTAACTGAATTTCCGCTTAATACTTGACGTGAACAGTCCTTGAATCCAGAATCATCTTTTGAAAAGGGAGTTGGGGACTGTTAACCGAATCCGATTTCAGTGAGGTAAACTTGAGCCTGATATTCATAGAGGCTAAAACGGCCGCTGAATAGGTTTTTTATTTTCAAAAGCATTTAACTGTTTTACTGTCCATTTTTCACATTGTCAATGCAGTTCCTTGATACTGAGGCTGAAACAGCGGACAGAATTGAACAAAATCCAAAATACTGTATTTGATTTCATTCCTTTTCACCCTTTAACACTTTATTAACGAGAGATTTATGGGATTTCCAGATGAACGTGATCGTCAGATCATTCGACAGGCAGACCAGGTAGAAAGATTGGCTACTGATATTTGCGACTGGCTTGCGGAATTTAACGCAGACCGCCGTAAACTTGACCTCCTTCCCATTCCTGAAAGTGACGAATTTGAGATTCTTCAGCTGCGCCGTCTTGCCAGCAGTCTCTATACTTCGTCAAAGGTTCCGGTTGCCGCCGCAGTTTACGGACCCTCGCAGGTCGGAAAAAGTCTTTTCATGGGTCAGGTGCTTCGTGCGCAAAGTGAAGCGTACAGTCCGCTTGGCCGTGATGAAGCGCATGGAGAACCAGCGTACTATAAAGACCTCTCATTTAATACGGACCTCAATCCGCAATCCGGTTCAAACGAGGCGACCGCGCTGGTTACGCGATTCACCACAAAAGATCGTATTTCCGAGAGTGTTTCTCCGGATTATCCGGTGATGGTCAAAGCTCTCACCCGAGTTGAGTGGATCCGTGTTTTGGCCCGCGGTTTCCAGGTTGAGTGCCGTTCGCAGGACTTCGCTTGGGATGAAGCTCATTTGGATAAAATGCTCGAGGACATTTCCCGCCAGTATCCTGGAACGAGTGTGGACCGCCGCTGGAGAATGGACCTGATTGACGCGTATTCGTATATGCGGACGGTTGATCGCCGCGGTTTCCCGACGAAAGAGGCGATTCTCAGTGCCTTGCTCAGCCGATATATGCTGTCGGAAGAGGGATACGTTCGTGCCTGTGGTGAAATTTTCTGGGGCGGCTGGCCTTCCCTGACCGGTCTTTTTATCCGGATTAACCAGTTCCTTGACAAATTGGCAAATTCACCGGAACCCGCTATCCTCGTTCACTGGGCAGGCGTTCGTTTTCTGCTCGACTCCCAGCGTTCAAAAGTTCACGAAAGAAAGAACTCCAAATGCTTTACCCGTGTTGACTGGGCGGATTTTCATCTTCGCCAGCGAAAGGAATGGTACGTTTTGGAGTACGTGCCGGGCAGCGGAAACGGTGACGAAGACCTTGAAACCATTCAGGCCGCCATGCTGGAACTGGTACTTCCAATTCTGCCTCATCGTTTGAATGACGACTGGCGCAAGGTCATTGAGCAGATGGACTTTCTGGATATTCCGGGTATGCGTGCCGGACGTCAGGGGGCTGAACAGGGAAAAAGAACGGAAGCTGACAAGCTGGAAGAACAGATGGAGATCGTTAAACGAGGCAAGGTCGCCTATTTGTTTGAGCGATTTACTGATGAACTTCAGATCCAGACGCTGATTCTTCTTTCGCGCGGTGGAAACCTGGAAGTTACTTCCCAGATGAAGTACCATATCGACAAATGGGGCCGTGCCCGATACGGTGAAAAGTACTGGCCGAGTAAAGTTACGGATGAGCTTCCCGCTCTCTTTATTGGAATGACGGGAATTGACGAAGAATTCCGAAACCGTCAGGAATATGCCGATAAAGGACTCTATCAGCAGCGTTTGGGACAGCTGGTTGACACACTTGGACCGGTCATGACAGATTTCGGCGGTCGTGGCAGAGCTTTTACGAATACCTACCCGATTCGTTACCCGGGAACGTGGGACACTGATGAACCGCAGCGTCAGGCAGATGATCCGGAAAAATGGGTACGCGCAGGGAAGGCATTCCTGGATTCTGAACGCGTTCAGGAATATACCGCGAATCCTGAAATGAAATGGAAAGCCGCGATGACTGACGGTGACGGCGGTCTTTCTCTCATCAGCTCTGGTATTCGAGCGGTTACGACGGCTACGGATAAGCAGAATCAGCTGGAAAAAGAAGTGAATGATGTTTTGAATCGCCTACTTCTTCTGGCTCGTGACTGGGCGGTGGATCCGGATGCCAACGTGGACCGGGAAAAACGCGTTCGTGCTGCAGAAAAGGTCGTTAACTGGCTTACTGATGATCCGGAGCGTGTTTACGAAAGAGTTTACGCTCTCCAGGAAACGCTTTCGGTACCGGAAGGGGAAAGCTGGCACTTGGCAGACTGCGCTGATACGGGTAAGCGGTTTGGTGATCCAATTCCCAAATCTCTGCGTGACTTCCTCCACGAGTGGGCCACCAAGCAGGTTCCTAAACGTTGGGAGCAATACACTAAGATGAACGATAAAGGGGCACCGTGGCTTTCCGGCGATGATTTGAATACTTTTGTGCGATATATGCGGGATTACTTAGTCAGTTCGCACTGCATTGACGAACTTCTGGGAGAGATTACTCCTGTCTGTAATCTGAAAACACGTGATGAAGCGGCGCGGCGTTACGCGAGGCGAAAGTACGTGAAGATGATCATGGATGACTATATCATGAATCCAGGTCCTGTGCAGGCTGCCATCGCGCCTCCGCAGCTTGAGGCGGACGAGGACGATGACAATAAAGAACCGCATGAAAAACCGATTGAATACTACGGAAATTACGGTCAGACCGCTTCGTTCATTAAACGTTGGTGCGAACGTCTTCCGGAAGCTCTCGCTCTCGGAGCCGGAGATCATATTCAGATTCCGCCGGGCAATGCCGAGCTGATTCAGATCCTTGAACCTTTTGAACGTATTTTGGCTCAAATGAACGGAAGTAACTGATTGGAGAAATGGTCCATGGACGGTTTGATTTCCTTGGAATAAAAAACGTCCATGGATTACCCATTCAGCTGTTCCCAGTTTCGTTAAGAGTCCAAGCCGGCACGGTTTGCCGCTTTCCTGAATCGCGTACGTATTTGGGTGAACGGCTCTTTAACCCCCTGAGTTTCGGGAAGTTTTACGGTTAATTTTGAGTCACGGCTGCCGCGGACCGCAACTTTTACTGTCCACCATAAGTACTTAAATTTAAAGAGAAATAAAATGCATATACTTTTCGCAAATACCGGCGTTCAAACCATCTGTGTCCCGCTTAAGGGCGGCGCGCGTTACTCCGTAAGTCAGATTGGCAACGGTTGGCAGCGTACCCGTTGCGGCCTGGCGGAGGAGCAGGAGCAAAACACGAAAAAACGCGGTGCTCAGCCTGCGGAATCTACGGCTCTGGAGTTCCCGTTCATTCAATGGCAGATTATTCAGGGAACTTCCACCAAATTGTTCCTGGCCGTGGACACGACCTGCGGCGATACGGAGATTGGCTATTTCTGTGATGCCAATTCGCTTACTGGAGATCACCTTATCAAGCTGGAAAATATTCAGGACCTCAATGGCCAGCCGCTTCGCGGGGTACCGATAACGGAAATTTGCATTCGTCCGGCGGCGGCCGTCGCTGGTGACGCGAAACACGTTCATATGGTCGTGGACTTCGGGAACAGTCGAACGGGAGCGCTTCTTCTTGAAGTCGTTGGTGAAATTTCCCAAACTCCTCAAATGCTTCCTTTTGAATTGACGAACCGATACCATTTGGATGCCTGGGATGATGAGGGGCAGTATCTGCGTAATCCCGGCGCGCGCTGGTTCTCCTCAAAATCGCACTGGTGCAACACGCCGTATCTCGGCGCGCAGACTATGCGTAAAATTGAGTATCAGCAGGTAGATGAGGGCGGCGAGAAAAAAGGCTGGTTCGGATTCGGAAAATCATCAAGCAAAACGAAGACCAATAAGGTGGAAGTAGCCAGACGTCCGGACATTTTTGAGGATTTCTCCATGGTTCGAATGGGGAAAGAGGCGGATGATGTTCTCCAGGTGATTGCGACAGACGATGATATTCGTACTGGTGTCAGTTCTCCCAAACGTTATCTGTGGGCGGACGATTCCAGTTGGCTTGAAGGGGCTAACTGGCATATGGCCGACCCGTATGATCGTGAACAGACTCGCACTTACTGCGGAACGCTCCGTGGTTCGCTGCTGAAGTTTATTCATGAGGACGACAATGATTTTCTTTTGAAGGAAACGGGCGTCAAACCGCAGGATTTCGCTCCGGAGACACCTCTGAAACCGCGTCATTCTCCGAGAAGTCTCATGACTGGCGCCATTTACGAGTTGCTGACTCAGGCGTACACTTACGTCAACTCTATCGCCTACCGAATGCAGTCGGGAGACGCGGGGCGTGCCCGGGAAATCCGCACATTAACTCTGACTTACCCAAGCGGAATGATTTACGAAGAGAAGGAACGTCTTCAGAAGCAGGTTCAGAAAGCGATTGAGATTTTCAGCATGACTCTTGGACGTCATCAGCATGTCAAACCGCTTCTGAATCTTTCAATTGACGAAGCGAGTGCCGTTCATCTTACGTACATTTGGAGCGAGCTGCGTCTTTTGGGGCAGGATCCGCGTATCTGGTTCGATACTCTCTATCAGGAACGTTCCAATCCGGAAGAGAAAAAAGAGGAAGAAGCTCCTGCCGTGCCGATGATGGGTTCGCCCGCCGCGCGGCGCAGAATGGGGGCCGTTCGCGGAGCCGCGCCGAAGGAAGAATTTGGCAGTAAAAATCACGAAGTTCGTCTTGCGTGCATCGACATTGGCGGTGGTACTTCCGACCTGATGATCGCCAAGTATAATTTCGAATCCAAAATTGATGACAGTATTCGAGGCAAGGTACTCCATCAGGACGGAATTTCCTTGGCTGGAGACCAGCTGGCGAAACGTCTTTTGGAGCGCATTATCATTCCTGCTTTTGCCGATACGCTGGCCATGGACGAGGAAGATGTTAAGCTCATGTTTGGACCGGAAGTGCCGCGAAACCGTGAATTCCGAAGTCTCAGAATCATGTGGATGAACCGTTTGTTTGTTCCGCTGGCGCAAAAGTACTTCTCGTTGGCTACGGAAGGTATCACGGACGAACCCGTGAATCATATGGATCCTGAAGTCATTGATCCCGCGATTCTGGATTCGCTCCAGCGTATTTTCGATAAACTTAAAGGCCCCGGCTACTACAATCTGCAGCAGGATATGGAGCTTTATTTCCATCCGCAGGAATTTGAGGACGTGGTCATTGAAGTTTTTGACGAACTGATTTTTGATTTCTGCAAACGCTGCATTGACTATAAAGTGGACGCGGTTCTGCTTGCCGGTCAGCCCTCAAAACTGAGTTTCATTCAAAAACTTGTCCGAATGTATCTGCCGCTTCCGCCGTCGCGTATTGTCCCCATGTTCCACCATTACGCGGGTAACTGGTATCCCTACCAGGACGAAAAAGGCCGTCTGCCGGGTATTATCATCGATCCTAAAAGCCCAGTCGTGGTTGGGGCCGCGATTAATTTCATGGCCGCGAATGGTATGCTTCCTCAATTCAAGTTTGAAATGGAGGAACGCACGGACGAAAACTCTTATTACTGGGGTGTCATGAGTGATTCGACCAGCGGTATTCGTCCGGAACGCATTCTTTTCTCTCCCGCGGATGAAAGCGCGCGTGAGGAAATTACTGAATTTTCAACCAGTTCTCAGCGTGTGATCATCGGTCGTAAAATGAGTGCGGTTGATACCGCGCAGGCCTCTCCTGTCTATGTCGTGAAAATGGACGTTGGTGACCGTATCGGCCGTACGAATGTCTCAATTAAGATCAAGCGCCGCAAGGCGGAAGCTGGTCGTGAAGAGGGGCTGGAAGTAGAATCCGTCAGCGGCGTAGTGGCTGGAGAAGATGCGGTCCTTGGCGAAAATGTCTTCTTCACGTGGCGTACTCTTGCGGACGAACGATATTATCTCGACACCGGAGGGTTGGACAATATTGAACTTGGCGGCGTCATTTGAGACGAAAGGAGGACATATGTCTTTTTTAACGCGAAAACCTGAAAATACGGCCTCGTCCCCTGCTTCGGCTCCTGAAAAGGAAGTTGAGAAAAAGGAGAATGTTCATTCTGATTTG
This sequence comes from Thermoguttaceae bacterium, assembly GCA_017408405.1. Classification (GTDB taxonomy): domain Bacteria; phylum Planctomycetota; class Planctomycetia; order Pirellulales; family Thermoguttaceae; genus RGIG3701. The sequence continues at coordinate 18,572 of JAFQUP010000183.1, read as the reverse complement.
TCCGTTTCCGGGCAAAAAGAAACGGTTTCCCTGGCCGCGCTTTATCGGGTAGTTGCCGATTCCCAAAAACAGATCGCGGAATATCTTTTGGCCAGAGAAGCCGATCGTTCCGCAAGCTCCGCACTGCTCCCGAATTCGGTTTCCTGTGTTCCGAGCGAGGGGAATGTGGGAGACATGCGTCAGTTAACGCAAACGCTGCCGGTTATCCTTGATCGCTTGGATATGCTGGGACAGTTTATGGATCAGCAGATGATTCCCGGTATTTGCCAGCGTTTCGATCAGCTTGAGGCTCTTTTGCGTCAGCTTCCGGCTGGCGGGATTGGGCTTTCCGCGCCTCAAACTTCCGGAAGTGATGGAAGTGTTTCTGGTTCCGCGGAAACTAAGAGTACCGCGAGTGACACTCCGGCCTTGAATCCTGAGTTGGCGAATGGAGACGTTTTGCCCTCTGGTTCTGTTGGAGGAACGGCGGATATTCAGCCGCAGGCTCCTTCACTTTCAGTCGCGGCCAGTTCTGTTGGCGGAAAATCAGACTTGACTCAGCTGGATAAGGCTTTTTTTGGCGAAATGGCACTTGAACCTTCCATTCAAAGTGAGCGCGAATACATTTTGCAGGGAATCTTGGCGCACGACTCCATTTGCTCATATCTGGGCGGTGTGCTCATGATGTTCCAGTCTTCCCCGCCTGACCGAATGGTTCTTCTTTTGAAGGATCTTGGTGAAGCACTCTATCGCTGGGTCAATTCACTTCCAGGTAATGATCTTGAACAGTTTCAGGAAGTGATGGTGCGTTGGGCGCAATGGCTTTGCGAAAGTGCCGGACTTCAGAATCGAATTGAATTGGTTCGTCCTGGTCAGCGTTTTGATGCTGCCAGACACAATTCGACGACGCGCGGTGTCGCCATTACGCAGGTCCACGGCTGGGTCGTTCTTCGCGGAAACGGTTCAGTTTACTCCAAAGCACTGGTGGATGTTCAGTAGTCTTTTCGATAGAAAACTTCAGTGATTCACTCGGGATGAAATAATTCCGAGTGGATCCTGGCCTTGAATACTATGGAGAAAATATGGATTTTGGCAGTTTGAATTTTGGTGACCTCATGGCACGTGCTCAGGCTCTTCAGACGCAAGTCGGCGCCATGAAAGAGAAAATGCAGAATAGTACTTTTGAGGGGGCCGATGAGGATGGGGCGGTTCGAATCACCATGTCTGGAAAATATGCTCCCGTTTCCGTAAAATGCGATACGGAGCTTTTTGGTGAAGAAGAGGCTGAAATTCTCGAAAAACTCATTTTTGCCGCCTTGATCAATGTTACGAATCAGATTCGCAGCGCGGAAGAACAGAGTAAGCAGGATTTAGGTCAATCGCTTGGTCTTCCTCCTGGATTAATGGGGAATTTGCCCGGTTTCTGATTATGCTTGATTTTGGGAGATCGGTTCGCGGTTAAATCAAATAAAAAAATAAAGATAACCTTGAAGATAAACGGATTTTGAGATGAAGACATTTCAATGCACAAAATGCGGCTGTTCCTTAATGCAGCCTACGGAACCATTTCGTTGCCCGCAGTGTGGCTCACAGGGGATTGGGCTTTTCCGGGCTATTGGGGAAGCTGGGAATACCGGTTACGGAATGAATCAGGGATTCCGTTCTCAGCAGCCAGGAACCTTTCAGCCTCAAAATAGTGGTTTTGGGGCTTCGCAAGGTGCTTTCCAGCCGAATGTTTACGGACAGAGCGGAGTTTTTCAGCAGCAGGGAATGAATTCCGGAATGGGGGCGCAGCAGGGAATGGGAGGGGCTTTTCAGAGGCCGGCCCAGCCTTTTGCGGGTGGAATGTCCGCTTCTCCCATGCCGGGAGGGGCTATGCCGGGAAACATGAACCGTATGGGCGGTATCCCTGGCGGAGCAATTCCAGGCGGAGCAATCTCCGGTGGATTTCGGACGCAGGGTGGTGCTTTCCCGCAGCAGGGAATGGGCGGCGGTTTCCAGCAGCCAGCGCAGGCTTTTGGCGGCGGAACTCAAAATCAGCCTTTTACCAGACAGGGAATGAACCAGCCCGGTTCCGGTTTCTCCTCAGGTACTGGATATGGTCAACCAAATGGCGCGAATCCGATGTCGCCATTTGGTTCAAATCAGCAGCCTGCCTTTAACCAGGCGCAGGGTGTTCCGCAGCCCCAGCCTGCCTTTAACCAGGCGCAGGGTGTTCCGCAGCCACAGCCCGCCTTTAACCAGGCGCAGGGTGTTCCGCAGCCCCAGCCTGCCTTTAACCAGGCGCAGGGTGTTCCGCAGCCCCAGCCTGCCTTTAACCAGGCGCAGGGTGTTCCGCAGCCCCAGCCTGCCTTTAACCAGGCGCAGGGTGTTCCGCAGCCTCAGCCTGCCTTTAACCAGGCGCAGGGGGGGGGACAGCCGAGTGAAACCTCCATTCCGGAAGCACTTCCCGTTCAGCAGCAAGGTACTCCGGAAACCGCGGCGCAAGTACCGTCAGGCCAAGTGCCGTCAGACCAAGCGCAGCCCATGCAGGCCGCTTCCGCGACTGCTTCTCAAACGGTTTCGAAACCGACACCTTCCGGCTTGACTCAAAAACCGGGGTTGAAACCGATATTGAAATCGGGGCAGAAACCAGCGGTTCCTCAAGGTAATCGTCCAGCCGCGGCACCGTCAGGCACACCGGGTGCCGTGCCGCAGCCCAAAGCTCCGGCTTCACCGGTTCCACGTCCGGTTGCTTCTCCTCAAAAACGACCGACCGCGCAGGTTGCGCCGCGTCCGGTGCGTCGTCCGGAGGAACCAGAAAAGAAACCGGCCCCTCCGGCGGAGCAGAAGGGAATTCGAGTTCGTCAGGTGGTGCAGCGTCCAGTGGCGGCAGTTCAGGAGCGCCCACGTTATCGCGCGCCGGAACCCCGTCCTCAGATTCGTCCGGAAATGGATCGCCCGGAACGCTGTTTTTGGGGTTTTCCGGAAGAACCGCCATTCACGTGCGACGCGCGTCCGATGCGCAACGCACCGGTGATTGATGAAAAAGGCCGTATGGTCATGGTTTCTCAGGGCAAATTGTTCTGTCTTGATATTAGCCGTCCGGAGCCGGAAGTGGTTTGGGAGTATCTGATCAAAGCTCATGTTCCGGGGCCGATCGTGGTGGATCCTCATGGAGATTATCATCTTCACGCAATGGATGGTTACCTTCACATGGTGACGAAAGACGGACGTCAATCCTATCGTCCCGTTTTGGTTGGTGAACCGCTTGGATATGCGGCTCCTATCGTGGATGGTTGGGGGAACACTCTCATCAGCAGTTACGGAGGAGGACTCATTCGGGTAAACTCGCAAGGCCAAAAGGATTCCAGACCTTATTTCCGGAGTCGAGCCAAACTTGATTCTTCCGGCGTGATCGCTGGCGGTATTCTCTATATCGGATCGGAAGACGGCTATCTTTTTGCGATTGACCTGGATGACGCTGGCGGAAAGCTCATTTGGGATCAGGCTCGTGAAGTTGGTTACGCGGGAGGGTTCCTGAATTCTTCACCGGCTATTGCTCCAGACGGGACGATCGTCGTCGCGACACGGGCGGAGAAACTGATTGGTTTCAATTCGGTCGGAGATATTCTCTGGACCGCGTATATGCCGGGTCAGCTTCTCGCGTCACCTGTTATCGATGCCAACGGTAACATTTATGTTGGAGCAAGTATTTCGACCCGGCAGGGCAATAAAGGCTATCTGGTTTGCGTAGACGGAGTTTCGCACAAGATTCGATGGCAATATGAAACGGATGATATGATTGAATCGACCCCGTGCATTGGGGATGACGGAACGATCTATTTCGGTAATAATTCGGGCTGGATTTTTGCTCTCAACTCCATGGGAGATAAGAAATGGTCTGCCAAATTTGAAGCGGGCATTCGTTCCGCCGGAACGATTATCGCGCCGAATCTCCTAGCATTTGCCTTGGACGATGATGTTCTTGTCGGAGTTCGCTGTGAATCGAAAGAACTTTGTGATTCCGGCTGGCCTAAATTGGGACATGACAATTTCCATAGTTTTCTTGGTCCGGTAGCTCCTCCCAAACCAGTTTCTGAAGAGGCGCCGGAATGAAATCCGGGTAAAACAGAGACATTTTTCAGGCAGGAACGCGGGATTTTTGGAATCCCGCGTTTTTTTAAGGAAACAGTCGGTTGAAATGAGAGTCTTTGGGCAGATCTGCTCGATTTAATTCAGGAGGTATTTAGCAGCTGATTTAATTTTTGTGCCTAATTCCTGGCAGAATCTTTAATTCCTGATTTTTTTCCTGATATCTGAACACTCTATTTTCTGTCAAGGCAATTTTTATTTCCTGTCTGTTTTTTGCCGATAAAGTAAGGAGTAAAAACGATGGGGAGTGAAGCTCATCCAGGTAAAGTGAACGAAAAAGATGAAAGGAGATTAAAGATGAAACAGGAAATTCTTCAGAAATACGCGGAATTGCTTGTGCGCTGCGGGTTGAACGTTCAGAAAGGGCAGGACGTAATGATTACGGCAGAACTTGACCAGCCGGAATTTGTTACCATGTGCGTGGAGGAATGTTATCGGGCGGGCGCGAGAAAGGTTCTGCTTGACTGGACTCATCAAAAAGTTCAAAAGCTGCACTATGATTACCAGGAACTTGAAACCCTTTCCGTTCTCGATAAATGGCAGTTGGAAAAATGGCAATGGCAGGCAGACAATTTACCGTGCAAACTTTACCTTGAGTCAAGTAATCCGGATGGGTTGGCGGAGACCGATCAGGAAAAAATCGCTAAAGCTCGTCAGGAATGGTTTCCCTTGATAAAGCCGTTTCGCGATAAGATGGAGAACCGTTACCAATGGTGCATCGCGGCTGTTCCTGGAAAAGAATGGGCATTGAAAGTTTTTCCGGAACTTGATGAAAATGAGGCGGTAGAAGCTCTTTGGGAGGCTATTCTCTCTACGTCCCGGGCTTTGGAGGGGGAGCCGCTCGTGAACTGGAAGGAACATAACGCGGAACTGAAACGCAGATATGATTATCTGAATTCTCTGAAACTTGAATCGCTCCATTACGAAAGTTCAAATGGAACTGATTTGACTGTTGGACTGATTGACAGAGGTAGATTTCTCGGCGGCGGTGAAGAGACACTTGGAGGAAATTTTTTCAATCCCAATATTCCTTCGGAAGAAATTTTCACTACTCCAATGGCCGGGAAGGCTGAGGGGATCGTTTACGCGACGAAACCGCTTTCGTACCAGGGAACGCTCATTGAAAATTTCTGGATTCGTTTCAAAGATGGTAAAGCGGTGGAATCCGGCGCGGAAAAAAACGCGGATGTTTTGGCGAAAATGATCGCGATGGACGAAGGAGCTGCCATGCTTGGAGAATGCGCGCTCATTCCATTTGATTCTCCCATCAACAATACGGGAATTCTTTTCTTTAATACTCTGTTTGATGAAAACGCCTCATGCCACCTTGCTCTTGGTCAGGGGTTCAGTATGCTTATTGAAGGATTTGAAAACATGACGGTTGAAGAGTGCCGGAAATGCGGAGTAAATGACTCAATGATTCATGTCGATTTTATGATTGGTACTCCGGATCTCTCCATTACCGGTAAAACGCGGAATGGAGAGGAAGTCGCGATTTTCAAAAACGGCGGCTGGGCATTTTAAATTTCTATCCAAACGCCGCCCCAGTCGGAATTTCCGGTGAGTCGCGAAAATTTAAAGCACTTTCGTCTTTCTTGCTGGAAAGCCATTGGGGGAAGGTTTCTTAAAAATTAAGAGTGTCTGAATTCAAGATTTCAGGCACTCTTAATGAATAAAGCGTCTTTAATTAATCAAAAGATTAATTGAACATTTTCTTCGCGAGCAGTTCGGCGATTTGGACTGCGTTCGTCGCAGCGCCTTTGCGGAGGTTGTCGCTCACGCACCAGAAGGTCAGACCGTTCTCGCAGGAAACGTCTTCACGAATGCGGCCGATGTACGTGTCGTTGCTTCCGGAGCAAATGCTCGGCATTGGGTACACGCGGTTCGCCACGTCGTCCATGACGACCAAGCCCGGCGTGTTTTTCCAGAGTTCGATAGCCTGCTCGCGAGTGATTTTCTTCTCCGTTTCGATCGAAACCACTTCGCTATGGCAGTTTTCGACCGGGACACGGACACACGTCGCAGTGATCTTGATGGAATCGTCACCCAGCATCTTCCAGGTTTCGAGGATCATCTTGACTTCTTCGCTCGTGTATCCGGGGAACGTGTCGGGGTGCTTCGGATTGCCGATCTGCGGAATGACGTTGAAGGCGATCGGATACTGGAACGTTTTCGCTTCAAAAGCTTCGCCCGCGAGGTGCGCCTTCGAGGATTCGACCAGTTCACGCTGTCCGCCGACGCCTGCGCCGGAAGTCGCCTGGTAAGTCGCGACGTTGACGCGGGTCAGTTTTCCGAAAGCGTGCAGCGGCTGGAGAGCCTGGACCATCTGGGTGGTGGAGCAGTTCGGGCTGGCGATGATGCCTTTGTGCTTCATGATGTCGTCCGGGTTGACTTCCGGAATGACGAGCGGAACGTCTTCCTTCATGCGGAAGAACGCGCTTTCATCGACCACGATACACCCGTGCTGGACGGCGATCGGCGCCCATTCAGCAGCGGTCTCATCGGGCGTGGAACTGATGACGAGATCAACGCCGTCAAACGCTTCCGGGCAAACTTCTTCTACGACGATGTCGCGTCCCGCGTATTTCAGGACCTTACCGGCCGAGCGGGCCGTGGCGAGGAATTTGATGTTCTTCGTCGGGAAGTTACGCTCTTCCATGAGTGAACGAATGATGGAACCGACGGCGCCTGTCGCGCCCAAAACTGCGGTCATGTTGAACACGATAAATTCTCCTGAATAAGAAAAAATCAAAAACTGCTAAATATCTCAAATTTATACCATAAAAATCCGATTCTGTAAAGAAGTACCCCCTAAATTTTCATCCAATAAACTGTGTTTTGAGAAAAATTTTATGAAATTTCAGGACCTCACGCGAGAAATATCCAATGAATCTCTCCCATTTCCCGGCGATCCGCCTGTTCTTTTGACTTCCGAGGCGGATTGGGAGCATGACCGGTTTCGGTTGCGTAATCTGAGTTTTTCCAGTCATCAGGGGACGCACGTGGATGCTCCGGCTCATGTTTTGGAGCGGGGAGCGTATTTGAAAGATTTTCCGCTTGAGATATTTTCCGGCCCTGCCCGAGTGCTGAAACTTGGGAAAATGGGACCGAAAAGCGCGGTGACTCGAGAAATGCTCACGATGTTCGAGGGAATTTTTGAAGGGTGCGAACGGCTTTTGATCTCGGCACAGTGGCGTGGAAATTATTTTGAGGATTCTCCTTTTTTCACGCAGGAGGCTGCCCGATGGCTTGCGTCGCGATCGCAGCTGCTTCTTCTTGGATTTGACTGGCCGTCACCGGATGAATTTGGCGATGAGGATTTGCCGAACCACAGGATTCTTTTGAGTAAAAGTCTGCTTTTTATCGAAAATTTGACAAATCTTGAGACTCTTCCGCAAAGATTTCACCTGACGGCCTTTCCTCTCTCGCTGCGCGACGCGGAAGGGGCACCGGTTCGGGCTGTCGCACAGTTTTGAGCGGGGGATTTTTTTCAGAATTAAATGAAACCAGCGCGCGTGAAATAAAATTTTTTGAAAGCGACGCAGGAACAGGTCTTTTTTTTCAGACCCCTCTTGAAAAAAAATACTTTTTATGCTATCATTAACTGAAAAGAAAGTAACGATAACGAAATAATTCACGTTCCCGATAGAAGAGGTTTTTTTCATGCCGGCCAATTTAACTCCTACCTATTTGAAAGCGGAGCAGGCGTACCGTCAGGCTCAATCACTTGATGAAGAACTGCGCTGTCTTCAGGTTATGCTTCAGGAAATTCCGAAGCATAAAGGCACGGACCACCTTCAGGCTTCTCTGAAAGCGAAGATTGCGAAAACGAAAAAGGATATTGAGTCCGATCGGACGTCGGGTAAAAAGTCAGGCGGTCTGAGTATTAAGATTCCGCGCCAGGGAGCAGGTACGGTGGTCATTCTTGGCGGCACAAACGCAGGCAAAAGCCAGTTGATGGCGAGTATGACGCGCGCGACTCCGAAGGTTGCGCCTCATCCGTACACGACGCAGCTTCCGCAGCCAGGAATGATGCCTTGGGAAGATGTTTTTGTTCAGATGATTGATACTCCGCCCATTACCCCGGACTTTCTTGAGCCGAGTACCTATGGATTTATCCGCGGCGCGGATCTTGCTCTTTTGATGCTTGATCTTGGTGACGATGACGGGGTTGAAAATTGCCTGGCGGTGATGGAACGGCTTAACGCGACGAGAACTCGTCTTGGCAAGGAAACGTGTCTGGATGAGGATGACATTGGTTTGGCTTTCACCAAAACTTTCCTGGTCGCGAATAAAATCGACCTTCCCGGTGCGATGGAACGTCTTGAGATTTTTCACGAACTGGCAGATTTTGAGTTTGAGGAATTTCAGATCAGCGCGACCGAAAAGATTGGTCTTGAGGAACTGCGAAACGCGATTTATCATTCACTCGATGTCATTCGTGTCTACACGAAATTACCAACCTCCAAAACGCCGGATATGGACCGGCCGTTTACTCTTCCGAATGGGAGTACGCTGCTTGACCTGGCGGCATTGATTCATAAAGACTACGTTTCCCAGCTCAAATACGCGAAGATTTGGGGAAGCGCGGTTCATGACGGCACCCCCATGAAAGGGGATTACGTTTTGAACGATAAAGACATTGCCGAGATTCATTGCTAAGCGTTTCCCGTGAATCAGGGGTAATGAGAATTTATCGTTCTCGTTTTGGGAATATTCGCGGTTTCTCAATTATCTTTCGCCATTCCATTCCGCAATGAATTCATCGAGAAAAAGATTCATGAACTGATGACGTTTTTCGGCCAGTTTTTTTGCGGATGGAGTGTTCATCATTTCCTTGAGTAAAAGCAATTTTTCATAAAAATGATTGATGGTGGATCCCTGATTTCGCGCGTATTCCTCGGCATTCATTCCGAATTTCGGCTTTTCTTCCGGATCGAACATTTTTCTGCCTTTGGAACCGCCGTAGGCAAAAGCCCGGCCAATTCCAATGGCGCCAATCGCGTCGAGCCGATCCGCGTCCTGAACGACTTTTCCTTCGAGTGTTTCCGGGGTTTGAGAGTCTGTTCCTTTAAATGAGATTTCCGAAATGATGGCGCAGATTCTTCGGGTTTCCTCCGGAGTCGCGCCATTACGTGTCAAAAACGCTTCCGCTCGTTCGTATTGTCCGAAAGTTCCTCCAAAAAGTTTGAAATCGTCAACATCGTGGAGGATCGCTGCCAGTTTCGCGATTCTCAGTTCCGTTTCCGCCATTCCTTCCATATTGCCGATAGTGCCGGTCAACTGGAACACGCGGTAGGTGTGCGCGAAGTCATGACCGCTGAAGTCATTTTTGAATGATTCGCGAGCAAAATCCAAAGCCAGTTCCAAAATGTTTTTGTCCATATTTTGATTTTTGGTAAAGGTTTACGGTATTTTTGATTGGTTCTCCCGGAAGTTAAATTCAGGAAGCGTTTGGCATTTAAGGAATGCTTGATCTAAAACGAATTGGGAATAAAATCAGGATTTCCTGAAAATACGGTCTGAAAATTTGTTGATCGTCAATCGTTTGTTTGGATAGTTTCCTAATTTTATCGAATGTTTCTTTTTACGCAAGCCCCGCCATGAAGATTTTTTCGATTAAGTTCGTTTTATTTTTTTGTGTTTCGATTTTTTTCGGAGTCATGAATACCAGCGGACCTTCTGTTTCGGAACTATTGGCAACGGAACAGGCTGAATTGGTCTCATCTCCCCGGGAACTTGAGGAGGTCCTTTCGGAGATTGCTCAGGCGGGCTTTCCGGCTGACCCGAAACGCGGAATGGCTCGTGCTCTGATTTTTTCACCTGAGTCCCAGCGTTTCTGGTATCTTCGTTCTCTGGCAAATTACGATAAGAACTGGCGAAAACTCAAGCGGGAAGGCCCGTGGGAAACATTGAGTGTCCGGAAACCGGCAGATTACCTTTACGCGATGACGAGCGTGGAACTTTTTTTTCAGGAATATCCTGAACTTCGTGTTGATTACGCTTCGGAACGTGTTTTTCCGCCGGAAGAAGCGCATGAATTGGTGAAGCTGATTCGTGAAATGCAGGATCTTTCAGCGGATTCACCTTTTCGCGGGAATTTTCGCTGGTACTGGCGTCAAAAAACTGTCGAGGACCGAAACGCGGTGGAATTTGTGGTGAAACGCCTCATTTTCTGTTGGTTTTACCAAAATCTCCTTCCGGAATCCAGTCGGGAGCCTATTCTTGAAATTCTGCGCGATTCGGCACAGGAATGTCTGCGTCGAATGGTGAAACCGGATTATTCCAATATCGCGGTCATGAATTTTGCCAATCTGATTCTTCTTGGTGAAGCATTGAATGAGCCAGAGCTGAAGCAGGAAGGAATCCGGCGAATGAATCGTTTTCTCTTTCAAACTTGGGATTCCGGCATTTTTGAATTCTCAACCCCGACTTATTTTAGTGAAATTTTTGAAGTTCTTGAGCAGCTCAAAAATCTTACCCGGGATTCGTACGTGCGTGAAAGAGCGTTGACGCTTTTGGACTATCTTGCTCTTTTGACTGCGGTTCACTGGACAGAAGACGGAACTTTTTCCGGCGCGTGCAGTCGGACATATTCTTATCTTTTGGGCGATGTTTACCTTCGACATCATGTTGGTGTCTGGGGTTGGGCAGAGCTTCCGAAAGATCGTTCGGACATCACGATCCTGGCGGCACTTAACGGAAAGTATTTACCGCCGGAATGGATTGATTCTCTTCGAGGAAAGATCGCTTCTTCAGAACGGACTGTCATTCATGAACGCTGGGGAAAGAAAGCGGAACAGCATAAAAAAACGCTTCGCACGCCATTTTTCGCCCATGGAGTTTCTGCGGTTCAATATGGATCGCGACAGGATCAGCTGTGGACAGTTGACTGGAAAAAAACGGGACCGGAAGACAAAAATCCAAGATGTTTTTTTATGCCTGACGGACGAAATGATCCATGGGGCATCGCGCGGGAATCTACTGGAGGCGGACACCAGAAAGCACTGCATTTGGATCCGGAGTGGCATGCTGAGCTTAAAGAACTGGAAACAAAAAATTTTTCTGGAGAAAATACGTTTCGAAGTTTGGCGGTTTGCCGAGTCGTTTATCCTCAAAATTTAATTCAGAAATTTTTGCTGGAAAAAGGTGAAAATGAGAGAAGTATCCAATCGGTTTTTGTTCTCAAAACGCCGGATTCTTTTTCTTTTGAAAGTCAGAATCGGCTATTGGCACGGTATGGAAAACATCAGATGATTCTGACGGTAACGTCTCTTTCGCAAGGAGTGATTGCTCAAAAACTTCTTCCTTCTCCGGATGGAAACGCGGTAGCTTGGTGCGTTACGCATGATACCGAGGCTGCGGAAGAGATTCAAATCGATTTTGAGGCCGAAATCGTTTTGCTGGAAGAAACCGCGAAGTCAGAAATTTCACTGGAAAAGGAAGAGGAGACGCGAAAAGACCGCGAAACGCAAAGTGTTGAGCGGGAAAGCTTTTCGGACGAAATTTTGACGATAAACGGTCTGCCTTTGGGAAAAAAGTTTCTGGAAAGCAGACTTTCTTCACTGAAGAATTTTTCAGAAGAGCGAAAAAGCTGGTTTTCTGAAACTTGGGAAAAGCAGCTGGTAATTACTCTGAAACCGCAGGAAAGTTTTTGTTTTTCGGCTATTAAAGGACATTTTTTTCCTGATTTCATTGCGTCTGATGGGCAGGCAGTCGTGATTCAAAACGCGACATATTTCAGGTTTCGGATTGATGAACCCGGGCGTTTTCGTCTCGCCGCGTTTGTGCTGGCGCCTGATGGGAAGCAGGACTCACTTCAACTCACTTACTGGACGCCGGAAATACCGCATGGAATTCATTTTCCATGCTGGGCCTTGGATTCATCATCGGATTGGCGATGGGTTGAGTTTCGGGTTCCCAATCAGAAATCACTTCCAGTGGATTTGAATTTGCCGTCCGGAGTTTTTGTGCTTAAACTTGAACCGCGTGAATTCAATGTTCAGCTTAAGGAGCTGCGCTTGACTCGAATCGAATAGTTTCGGTCTGTTCTGGAATTTCAGTCAGTAATTTTATTGGAGAGTTTCATTATGAATAAGAAAAAAGTTCTTTTAGGGATTTTCCTGACTTTCATTTTGGGGGCACATTCACTGCTTTCGGCGCAAACCATTAACCGAAAGGCCGTCGTGAGTCGGCATTTCATTCAGAGTCTTGAACCGAATCTGGAGATCCCGCTCGGAAACGGCGAATTCTGCTTCAATGTGGACTTCACTGGCCTTCAGACGACGCGAGGAAACACGATGGCGCACTGGGGCTGGCATTCATTTCCGCTTCCGGAGGGATTTACCAACGCAGACGTTCCGGAGACGGGAACGCTCCAGAAAGGGCGCAATACGTTCGACGGCGACCACTCTTTTCCGCCTGAAAAACAGGCACTTCAGCAGTGGCTCCGCGACAATCCGCATCGTGCCGACCTCGCACGCATTCGTCTGATCCGGCCAGACGGCAAAACGGTCATGCCGCAGGAGATCCGTCCGATTTCCCGAAAAATGGATCTCTGGACAGGTCAGCACACTGCGGAATTTGAGCTGGACGGCGAGTCGGTCCGCGTCGAGACTTTCGTTTCGATGGACGCTGACCTGATCGCATCGCGCGTGAAGTCTAATCTGCTCACGGAAGGCAAACTGCTCGTGAGTGTCGAGTTTCCGTACCCCACCATCCGAATGGAAGCCTGGTCGGGCAAGTTTGGCCCCAATTCACGGCATGAGACGCGTGTTCTTCCTGGAAATTCAACCCGAAACGCACAGATCCTGCGCAAGGTCGATGATTTCGAGTACCTCGTTTCTCTCCAGTGCGGCGAGAATTCGGCCTTCCAGATCGATCCAGACAGCCACGCGCTGACGATTTCAACGGACGGGGAACTCTGCGAGTTTTTCTGTGCCTTCCACGACGGCTGGGCTAAGATCGAGGCACGAAAACAGGTCTTCGAAACACTTCGCGCGGAAACGGCCCGAAAATGGGAAACGTACTGGCGTTCCGGCGCAGCAGTGGATCTCTCGCGGAGCAAAGACCCACGCTGGAAGGAACTTGAACGTCGTATCGTCCTCTCACAGTACCTCATGCGCACGAATTCCGCAGGAAGTTACCCACCGCCGGAAGCGGGACTTTTGGGGACCGATAATTGGTGCGGACGGTATCATGGCGAGATGATCTACTGGCATCTCGCGCACTACTCACTCTGGGACCGTCAGGAACTTTCCGACCGTGCGCTGGACTGCTACCGCAAAAACCTCCCTGTCGCGCGAAAACTGGCGGCGCAGCTTGGATACGCGGGCGCACAGTGGCCCAAGTGCACAGGACCGGAAGGGCGGACGGCCCCATGGTACGGAAATCAGGTCCTGCTCTGGAAACAGCCGCACCCCATGATCTTCGCCGAGCTGGAGTACCGAAACCGTCCGACGGCCGCGACACTCGAAAAGTGGGCGGAGATTTTGGACGAGACTGCAAAATTCATGGCATCGTATCCAGAAAAGGATGCGGAAGGGGTCTGGCATCTGGCTCCGGTCATGCCGCCGAGCGAGACCGGGATCGTGAAAGACTCCGTTTTCGACTTGGCGTACTGGCGTTTTGGTCTGCGTCTGGCGAACACGTGGCGGGAACGCATGGGAAAAGAACGGGTCGCCGAGTGGGATGAGATCGCAGACCATCTGGCTCCGCTTCCAACACATCCAGGCCTTCCGGAAAACGAGACCGTCTGGCTCCACTCTCCGGACTGGATCAACTCGTACGAGAAATTTAATTGGGAGCATCCCAACCCGGTCGGCGTTTACGGCATGATCCCGCCGACGGAAGGAGTCGATCCGGAGATCGCGCGCCGTACGCTTCGGAAAGTCTACGAAACGTGGCGTTGGGACCGCGTCTGGGGCTGGGATTTCCCGTGGACCGCGATGTGCGCAGCACGAGTGGGCGAACCGGAGATCGCGGTGGACATTCTGCTTCACGAAAGTCCGCGAAACGTCCACGACCTGCGCGGCGTCAACGCGAACAATCCGTGCCCATACCTTCCCGGAAACGGAGGTCTGCTCTACGCGATCGGCATGATGGCCGGCGGGTGGGACGGCGCGCCGGAAGTCGATCGCGAGAAAGGAGAAGCTCCCGGTTTCCCGCGGAACGGACAGTGGTTCATCAAGGCAGAAGGATTCAAACCCGCGCCTTAGTTTGATTATTTTCACGAGGAGATTTTCCTAAAGAGAACTCTCCCGCGTCCTGGTTTTTGGTTTTTTAGTGAAACTTCCTGGAGGAAACCATGATTCAGAAATCGTTATGTTTTTGCGCGACTATCCGAACGAAGCCATGGAAGCACTTAAGGGAACTTCCCAAGACTGAATTTCCATAATAACAAACCTTTTGATTTTTGTCTGCGTTACCAGAAGAGTCGCGTATTTCCGAATATGCGGCACTTCTGAGGCGTTTCAAAGTTCAACAGGCATTTTTTTCGCTGGAAAGCGGTTTGGGATGGCTCTTAAACTGTCAGCGAGAAAGAATGAGAAAAATTTTATTTTTTTGTGTGAGCTACCCACGTTGGTTTTTTCAGGTACTAAAGGCTAATTTGGTTTTTCCCGCAAATCCAAAATTCCATTCTGGAAACTTTTTTGATTCCTTTTCCCGTTCAGGAGTTTCAAAATGCGATCGTTTTTTTTCTTAATTTCCTTATGTTTTTTGAGTGTGGCAGGAGCGCAGGCCCCCCAAGCTCCGCAGGGGCTTCTGACGGATTTGCTTGCGGATACCGAGACGGTTTTTGAGGGCGGATTTCCAGCGGAAAAAACGCTGGAAACGCTTGACCCGGACAAAAACCAATGGGCGGAAATCCGTACCCTTACTCCTTCATTTAGCTGGATCGTTCGGGATTCACGGAAAAATATTCTCCAGCGTGCCTGGCAAATTCAGGTTTCTGCTCAAAAATCGATGGAGCCTCTTATTTATGATTCGGGAAAGATTGAGAGTGGAGTTTCTTCTTCCGTTTTTTTACCAAATGGAGAAAATGTTTTTGAAGAGAATTCTGTCTACTATTGGCGGGTCAGGACATGGAATCAGGAAGGCAAGAACGAAGGAACGGAAGTTTCGCCATGGTCGGAGCCGAAAGGTTTTCGGACAGGGAAAAATATTAAGGAAGGCGAGGTAAGCCGTTACCCGATTCGGCTGGTTCGTGAGTTTCCAGTTCAGTCAAAATCCTTGGGAAAAAAGGTTACTTTTTTTGATTTTGGGAAAGCGGCTTTTGGCCAGATTGTCCTGAAAATCAAGGTGAAGGAAAACGGTACGATTCGTGTCCGGGTCGGTGAACGCGTTAAAGATGGTGCGGTTGATCGAAAACCTGCCGGTTCAACCCGATTTTGGGAATATCTCGTCCCGGTGAAAGCAGGAAGTCATGAATATCTTATTGAAACCAGAAAGGACAAGCGGAATACGTCCGGCGCGGCCTTTTTGATGCCGGAATACGTTGGAGAAGTAATGCCTTTCCGTTACGCGGAGGTTGAAGAGTGCGAGACTCCGGTTCGGATTGAATCTGTTGAACGCCGTTCAGCCTATTACCATTTTGATGATGCGGCGGCTGAATTTTATTCCTCAAATGAAACGCTTAATGCCGTTTGGGAATTCTGCCGTTATTCCATTAAGGCAACGAGCTTTCTCGGCATTTACGTTGACGGCGATCGTGAACGGATTCCGTATGAGGGAGACGCGCTCCTGAATCAGCTTTCTCACTATGGAACTGACCGCGAATACTCTATGGCTCGTTATTCCTGGGAGTATCTGATTTTTCATCCTACCTGGCCGACGGAATGGAATCTCCAGTGCTGCCAAATGGCTTGGTATGACTATCTTTACTCTGGTGACGCGCGCGGAATTGAGCGTTTTTACGAGGAACTGAAGACAAAATCACTGATTGATTTAGCCGAACCAAACGGATTGATCAGTACCAGATTGGGAAAGGTCACTCCGGAGATGCTTCAAAAACTTCACATTCATTCCGGACCGCAATTCCGCGATATCGTGGACTGGCCGCACAAAGGGCTGGCTGGAAACGAGAATGCCGAAAGCGGAGAAACGGACGGATTCGTTTTCCAGAATTTTAATTCTGTCGTGAACGCTTACCATTTCTTTGCCTTAAATTCGATGCTTCGCTTTGCGCGGATTCTTGGAAAAACGGAAGATGAGGCTTTTTTTCAGGAGAGGATTGAAAAAGTCAGGAAGGCATATCAAGAGGTCTTTTTTGATTCGGAACGTGGGATTTATCGGGATGGAGAATCCATGGAACACGCTTCACTTCACGCCAATATCTTTCCGTTGGCTTTTGGGCTGGTGCCGCCTGAACATCAAAAAAGTGTGACGAATTTCATCAAAAACCGTGGAATGCGATGCAGTGTTTACGGCGCGCAGTTTTTACTTGAGGCTGTCTTCAACGGAAATGATGGGGCGTATGGTCTGGAACGAATGATTGCGGAAGACCTCCGAAGCTGGGTAAATATGATGAGAGTGGGGTCAACCATATCGCTTGAGGCGTGGGATGACCGCTACAAACCGAATCAGGACTGGAATCATGCGTGGGGAGCGGCTCCCGCGAATATCATTCCGAGAAAACTCGTCGGAGTTGAGCCTCTCGAACCGGGCTGCTCAAAAATCCGAATCAAGCCTCAACCGGCGGATCTTGATTCATTTACGGCAACTGTTCCGACCATTCGCGGAAAAGTTGGCGTGGATTGGAATCAGAGTTTTCTGAAAATCTCCATTCCGGCGAACGTAACGGCGGAACTTCACATTCCGGCTGCTTCTCCTGATGGTTTACGGCCCAATTCTCCGCTCAAGATGGACGGAAAGGCCGTTGAGGCTGATTGGGATAATGGATTTTGGATCCTGAAAAACGTTGGTTCTGGGGAATGGCGGTTTGAGAAATGAGTGACCTCTTCAAATCTGCTTTTCGGGAAATTGAGTTAGGGCAAACCGCATGAAATTTTCCTGAAGGCAAAAGGAATGAAGGGGATTTCCTTCCGCGTTTTCGAAAATTGAAGTTTAAACGAAAGATGACCGAAAATAAAATGGGTAATTTTTGGTCCAGTCATATAAACTTGGTGGAGCTGATTCATGAAAAATCTTTTGACTCAAATCATCGTTATTCTCCTGATTTTGACTGTGGGACTGCTTCTGCTGAAATTTTATTCAGCGGCAAATGTCGCGCAAATGGAGAAAATAGGGAATTTGAAGACGGAAAACGCTGTTCTTCAAAAAGAAAAAGATGATTTGAGTAAAGCAAACGAAGGGCTGCTGCAGAAGAATAAAGTGCTGGGAATTGAAAAGGCTCAGCTGGAATTAGCCAACCGTTACCTGAAAACTGATTTTCGAAAAGCGAGAATTGAGGTTCTGGAACAAAAATTCGATTCCGCGAATCCCCAAAAAGTACTTGAAACGAAGATTCGTTTTACTGAATTTGATTCAGATACTGGCAGTATCGTGGCGCGTCCGGCTGAATTTACGGTGCGCGGTGACATGATTTACGTTGACGCGCTCATCGTTAAGTTTGACGATGTTTTCGTTGAGGCTGGCGATTTCCTCAAAAATCGTTCTCTTGTCTCCTTCCAGAGGATTTTTGGAGAGGAACAGGCTCCGTCTGACGGGTATCGTACTGACGCCGAGCATCAGATTCCCGCGGTTTACCGGAGCGGAAATGAAAACGATGAGGCATCTGAACTGGAAAAACAGATTTGGGAAAATTTCTGGGACATTTCAAACGATCCGGAACGTCAGAAAGAATTGGGAATACGCGCGATTCATGGAGAAGCGCCCGCGCAGCGTCTGGAACCAGGAAGACTTTACTATCTGGAGCTTCGGGCAAGCGGCGGTCTCTCCTTTCGGGTTGAGTAATCCCCTTTGAAAAGTACTTAAAAACACATAATAAAGGCTCATTCGGCAAGTACGGTACCCACTTGTCGGATGAGCCTTTTTTCCAAAACACGGAAACCTTCCGCCTTGACAATGAAATTTTTTCATGATATAATGTCGTTTACTGTGTGTAAATTTTAACGAAAACGTGATTTTTGAGGCTGCGGGAAGAAAAAGGAACGATCCGCTATGGGAAAATGTGAATCTGTCAGTATTGGCTTTGAAAAACAAATATGGGACGCCGCGTGTGTACTGCGCGGCAACATGGACGCGTCGGAATACAAGTCCGTGGTTCTGGGCCTGATTTTTCTCAAGTACATTTCCGACCGTTTTGATGAAAAACACCAGCAGCTGGTGGAAGAAGGCGACGGCTTTGAGGAAGATGTGGATGAGTACACTTCCGAAGGTATTTTCTTCGTTCCCGAAACTGCCCGCTGGAGCGTCATCGCTTCCAGGGCGCACACTCCCGAAATCGGCACCGTGATCGACGATGCCATGCGGGCGATCGAGAAAGAAAACAAACGGCT
>JAFQUP010000182.1 GCA_017408405.1 Thermoguttaceae bacterium | reverse complement strand
TTGTCCAGCCGCTAATGAACGAAATAAAGAAATTCTTAAAAATCGTGGATTGACAGGACTTTCGCCAGTAGATGGTCAAAAGACCCACGGAACTTATGCGGATTCGGAGGAAGTTGCCAAAGCACTAGCCGAATTGATGCCACTCATTGGAACATTACTAGATATTGCAACACTTTTAGATGAAAACGCGCCTTGCGGAGACCGTACGCTTGCAGCTGTTGCAGTCGGAACCTGTTTTGTTCCAATGGATTCTGTTGAATATGTACAGCACATCAAGAAAATGATAAAAAATAAAGAGGATTTGACGCTAATCGTTACTGAAACCAAATCATTACGGAGAGCCATGGATAAAGCTGGTGTACACAATCTGGATAAAGGGCAACTTCATCATATTGTTTGCAAAACAGATAAGCGATGTGGCCCAGCCAGAGGCAAGATACAACAATTTGAAACCGGATTAAACAGTCCAGCAAATGGGGTTTATCTGGTGCAACACAATGGGAGACATACCGGGGGATATTGGTAGTACCGTAAATGAACGTCTGAGTAATCTGGAATCAGTAGAGGAATTGGTTCTAGCCTTAAATCAAATTCGTGAAGAATTGTTAGAAGGAAAACTTTCACTATAGGAGAAAAAAATGACCGTTTATTGTTTGCATCCCTCACTAAATTTTAAAAAAAAGGACTATCAATATTGTTCAGTTCAAATGATAGTTCCAGACGAAACGCCGGGGATTCGTTTAAAACAGGAAATGTGGGACAAATTTAGGGGAAAATCCCTCAAAGAGATTTGGCCAGCGAAAGTCAAATACCAGTATTTATCCAAGAGAACTGCCCGAGGAGATTTTCCTTATGATTTTCAGTCCTCCTCTTACTTGATTTTATCATTAAGGGCGGCAGACGCATTGAGAGATTTACTGGAACCCGAAGGAGAATTCTACCCCATTGAGTGCGACGAAAATCCTCAGCTTACCGCTTGGTGGCCGACTAAGCTTTGCGACGCTTTGGATAAAATTCGATCAGAAATCATTTGGTTTGATGAGGAGGAAAAAAAACGTCCTGCTTATGTCAAACGATTTTGGTTTCTGGAGAAAATGATTGGCGATACTCCTATTTTTCAAATACCTGAGGATTTTAACTTTTTTGTCACGGACCGTTTCCTTAGGCGTGTCCGCGAACGTAAGCTGAAAGGATTTGGGTTCCGTAAACTTTGGACTCCTGAAGAGGGGTGTATACATAGTAACGATGCTTTCGGTCCATGGCCGGAAGATGAGGACATAAATTTCTAAAGATTTTATTATGTTCTTCCTGAATATACCATAACGGAAAAACACATAAAAAGGAAATGGTAAAAAACGGAAGAATATTAGCGCGTTGGTAACCTCAAAAAAACGACTTTCCCAACACGATGGTACAAAAATTCCAATTTGCGAAATTTCAGGGATATTGTATCATGCATTGGCCATTGGGACGCGATTTCGCACGTTCTTCCGCTCTGCCTTCCGCTCTGCCTTCTTCTTTAGCGAAGAGGAGACGGCCGTGTTCGTCGCGAGCCGCTTTTTCACGCGCCCACGCCAGTTCGCGCATTCGTTCGTCCGAGTTTACTTCAACGAACTTCTGGTACGCAAGCTCCAGGCCCGGCGTGCCGCAAGTAAGGGTTTCCATTTCCGCCTCCGTTTTCTGGTTGGAGTGAAGTAAAAAATCAATCCAGTTTCGTAAAAGTCTCTGACCTTCCGGTACCGTGGAAATCTGTTCCATGAACCGATCCCATTTGGGCTTCGTCAGTTCCAGCGTGTGCATCTCAAAATGCCGCGTCAAAAGCACTTTCGGATCCTTTTCCGCCGCGATATTGAACACATTGTGAAGGTCCGTCAGCTGACTGAAAAGGGGGAACCGCGTCAGGACGATGGAAACGACTGGCCGAAGCTGTTCGTATCCGTCGCCGGAAGAGAGCCGTCCCGCGTAAAGCTGCGCCCAATAGTAAAGCATCCTTTCGGGAAACGCCAGCTCGTTGGCCGTCTGGATCTCGACATCGTACGTTCGGTCCATCTCGTCGGTCGCCTTGATGTCGAGGATCGTTTTTTTGTCCGATTCGTAATCCTTCAAATTGAACGGATTGCGAATCTCGACCTTCTGAGCAAGCGGCCTTCCCGCGCTCATTCGGACGGCATTGATGAAATGAAGCAGACACTCTTCCGACCGTGCCGAGGAAAAAATATACTGAAACACGATGTCCGCCGCTGCCGGCAAAAAAGGTTTTCCGCTGGATGTGCGCATTTCGTTTCTCCCGCTTTGCTTAATCTTCCTCACACAATTAATTATATCAGAAGCGAAAATAAAAGTCAATACATTCCCCAAAATTTCCGGCGGATTTCACATGTTTTTGGAAAAAGCAAACCTCAATCTTCCTGCCAATGAAAACTACTCAGAATTTCCTTAAACGATCCCTAATCTCACTGTGTTAAAAAGTTCAAGTGTGGAATTAAGAGGGAGAATGGGTACAATCGGCTGGTCGACAGATCCAATTGTTTATCCTTTCCTCTCGCCAATTTTACTCATGAATTTTACTCCTTAAGAGACCTCCCCTAAACCGATTTCCAGCGTGAAAATCAAAAAGGTTTTGGAACTTTACCAGATAACAGGAGTTCCGCATATTCGGAAATGAAGGGGACTTTTGCCCCCCTTAATCCAAAAGTTCCTTTTTCCAGAAATTGAGTATTTGGTAGTTTTCCTTAGTTTATTTTCGGGAGAGGTTGACAAAATTTTCCGACTTAATATAATATAAAAAATTCGTTTACCATTCACGTTATCCGCAATCTTTCACCCAACAGGGAAATCAGGCATGAGCAGCGCGCCGGAAATTTGGACCGTTCTCCGTTTACTTCAGTGGACTACCGATTATTTGAAGAAACAGGAAATAGCGTCTCCACGACTCGAAGCGGAAATTTTGCTTGCCGAAGCGATGAAATGCTCACGCGTTGAACTCTATACCCGTTTTGACTACGAACCAACCGCTGATGAACGCGCCGTCTTTAAAGGGCATATTCAAAAACGCGCTCAGGGAATGCCGGTTGCCTATCTGGTCGGACATAAGGAATTTTACTCGCTGGATTTCCTGGTCGATCCAAATGTTCTAATCCCGCGTCCCGAAACCGAATTTTTGATTCTGGGTCTGTTCGACCTGGTAAAAGAACATTACGGCGGCATGGCGGCTTCCGTTTCAATCCTTGACGTTGGCACAGGCAGCGGAATCCTTCCGGTCACAGCCGGCTTTCACCTGAAAAACGCCGAGATTCTAGCGGTGGATATTTCAGCGGAAGCTCTTTCAACCGCTCAAAAGAACGTGGAAAAATATGCGAAACAGCTCGGAAACCGAGTAACTCTTCAGCAAAGTGATCTTTTCAGTACGCTCCCTGAAGGAAAAACTTTCGATTTTATCCTCTCAAATCCTCCCTATGTCGGACGAAAAGAAATTAACGCGGAACTTGAAAAAAACGTCTATCGCTACGAACCGCACACCGCTCTTTTCGGTGGAGAAAACGGTACGGAACTAATCGAGCGAATGCTTCCTGAAATACCACGGCGGCTCAATCCGAACGGGTGGTTTTTGATGGAACTCAGCCCAATGATTCATGATGGTATCGTGGATTCGATGCAAAAGACCCCAGGTCTGAAGTACGTCAAAACGCTCAAAGACCTCGACCAGCAGCAAAGAATTGTCGTTGGAATCAAAAATTAGGGTGATAATCCACAAAGTCCTTTCCAGTAAGTAAACGCGTGAGAGCGGCGTTTCGCGAGACGCTGGAAATTTCACGAATTTGGAAATACCCAAAACTTCTGGCAACACTGGAAAAATTAGAATGCTCCATTTCGGGAAGATCTCTTTATTTTAAAGAAACAGGATCCCGTGAAAATATTTTCAAACAGGATCCGGAATAAAAACATTGCGTGAGATGACCAAATACGAAATAAGGAATGAAATCCCGTTTTATTAAACGCATTCCAAATCCGGATTCCGACATTCGCCGTTCATTTCAATCGAAATTAGTCAATTTGGCAATACTCGGTAACAACACCGTTTTCATCAGTAAAAAACGCAATCCGAATATTCGGGACGACATTCATCGGCGGCCAGAAGCATTTCTTGTCAGCGCATTTGGCATCAATATCATCTACGAGATAGGCAATGTGTCCGCCTTTAGCAACCGGCAAGTCAATCATCGGAGAATCCGGTTCAAAATAGAGATACTCAATCATGTTGGGGTCCTGTGATGGATCGGTGGCCCAGCACTTAATGGAATCCAGATAAAACATTCCTTCTTTTTTCTCGGCGGAAACCGCACCGTAATGCGCGAATTTTTTCATAAAAACTCTCCTATGGGTCAATGGGTAAAATATCTGTTTTCTCTATTGAAACGTATTTTCACTTTTTTTCAAGAGGCACGAAGGATTTTTTTGAGAAAAAACGCGCATTTTTTACAAAAAAAATGTTTTAAACCGGTCAGGCAAAAAATATTCTCCAATATACTTTGAAATTTCCCGCGCTTCAAATTTTAACGAGTCCCCCATTAGAAAACCTTCACAGACGTGCCGGTTTTTTTCGTAATAAAATGAGCAAATTCCTTCAGAAGCTCCGGTTCCAGTGTCTGCACTTCGGCACAAATCGGCGGGCGGCATACGGAATGCAGCTGAATGTAGCGTATCCTTCCTCCATCATCCAGAATTTTCCGAATTCGTTCGGCATACGCTTCCAGCTCTTCCCAAGACGGAACCTCACCGCACATCCTTGAAAACAGCGTCTGAATGACAATCGGACGCCTTTTGGCAAACCGCGTTATCCCCGCTAAAATCCCATCAAACGGTACCAATGAACGGTCAATCTTTCGGTAATACTCTTCCGTCCCGGCATCCAGTTTGGCCCAAATTTCACCATTATTTTCCAGCAACGTATCCAGCGAATCCTGGAGTTCATCCTGCCCAAGGCGCGTCGCGTTCGTGATCAAAACGATCTTCATCTCTTTCGCGGCATTACGAAAATCTTCTGTCGGTCCTTCATTCATCCTGATTCTTCGGATCTCAGCCGCCAATTCAACCGTCTTCGGAAAAAGCGGCGAAAGCGTCGGTTCCCCATTCCCACTGAAAGCGATATCGTTTATCCTGCGCTGGTGAGGCGGAACCTCCAGAAAATACGGATGCTTAAAAATGGCTCCTGACAACGCAAAGTCCACGCATTTTTCCAGCTCATCCTTCAATTGGGCAAAATCAACTTTCATACCGGGATGAATCTGCTCTGGAATAACCTGACAGTAAACACACCGAAAATTGCACTCATTCGCCGGCGAAAGATTAATACCAACGGAAATCCCCTCCGCGCGGCGGCTCAAAACTGGATACGCGTAATCATTCTGAAGCCATGCCCGAGTATGATTTTGGTAAAGATTCAGTTCCATATTTTCACTCTATTCAAGAAACCGCGTAAAAATTCCAAAAAACAGTTAAACGGTCTACCCTTTTATCCTAAACTACTTCTCCTGATTCGTGACCGCGACCCGGAAAAGATAAAACCAGACCCCGCCAATAATAATCAAAAAAACGACTATCGCCTTTTGGGCAACCCGGCAAAAATGTCTCTGAAGTCCTTCAAAAATAGCCCCAACGGAATTCTGGTACGAAGTCTGGGTAATGACTGTCCACTTTCCTGCCGTTCCCAAATCAACATCCGCACACGCGGCAAGCCAACGCTGGGCCAATTCTTCATCCGCGTATTCAGATTCCGAAAGCGGATCAAAATAATTTCGTGCCTTTACCGGCGTATTCGGCATTCGCTCAGAAGTAACCCTGAAACGTTTTTCCCGAAATGAAGCCGGAAGCATTTTCTCTTCCTTGGCCAACTGATCATAAAGAGGATGCTCCAAAATCAACCCCTTTGACTCACCCGGACGCTGGTCGACGAGAACGGCAAACTGGTTTTTATCGTTTTCGAGCATCACAAAATTCCCGATTCCCACCGACATGAAAAGAACTCCAAGAAACATGGGTTCCTCCTCCGGACTGAAAACCGGCGTCAAAATAGCTACTGACCACTGATTCGTAACCGGATGCAGAAAAACATCCGAAAGAATCGTTTCCGCCAGGAAAATCTCGCCGGAATCAGCCGCTGCCCGATGAAAATATGGAAGAAAATTCTTGCCAACCAATCCCGAAAATGGAGAACGGGCACAAGTAATCCCATGACGATCACAGAACATTAAATCATCCCCAAGCGTAAACTTGAAGTTTTCAGAAATACTGTTCTCAAAAATCTCCTGAACGCGCAGACGATAGAAATTATTGCTGAACTCCGTCTGAATCTGAAGCCGCTGAGCTTCGTCTAAATCATCTCTGCCAAGCTGAAAAACATATTCACGACACTGGACATCCCGTTCCATTTCCATGATCTGATTGCTGAACTGCCAATTCCCAGCCAGCTCTTCCAGCATGCTGCGGCGTCGATAAATCTCAGATTCCACGTTTTTCGCAACCGCATCCGCGGCAAATTTTGTGGAACGCAGCGTTGATTCCATGATGAATCTCTCACCATTCCTGAAAGCATGGCGAAATTCACTGACCGCAAAAAGACCTGAAACCAAAATCAGCAAAACAGGCAAAATAATCCCCAAAATAAATAAAGGGTATTTCGCGCTTCGCTTTTGGCATAGTTTCCAATCCGCCAAAAGCTCTTCCATCGTCTGAAAACGATTCTCCGGATCCGGCTCCAGGCACTTCTCCAGTATTTGCGCCATTCGCGGAGACATCCCGCGCAATTGCCGATGGTCAACAGGAATTGGACGCGCCAAAAGAAGTGTGCGATAAGCTCGCAAACGACCGGAAAGGGTTTTCTGTTCCTGAATACGATCCACAAAGGCTGGCGCGTAATGAGGAGGACGCCCCATGAGCATCGTATAAAAAATCGCCCCCAACGCGTAAATATCCCAGCGAACATCCGCGTGAGCCTTCAGCTGCGCCTGCTCCGGCGGCATATAGAAAAGCGTTCCTAAAGCAGGTGCCATGTCTTTGCCAAGCCGTGACTGACCAAAATCCGCCAAACGAAGATTCTGGTTCTGATCCAGCAAAATATTGCCAGGTTTAAGGTCACAGTGGATAATCCCTTTTTGATGCGCCCGGCACATTGCCAAAAGAAGCGTCTCAAAATAAACCTGAGCTTCAGAAAGAGTAAACTTTCGCTGGGAAAGCACATCCGCCAGAGAACCATTCTCAAGATATTCCATAATATAGTATGGAACGCGGGCACTCCACCCAACCTCAAGAAGCTGAACCACATTCTGGTCTGAAAACAAAAGAGACAGTTTTTCTACTTCCTGCGTCAGAAACTCTATGTTCTGATTTTTGTGCGTATAGAATTTAACCGCGACACGGCGCGCGGTACTTACCTGAAGCGCGATCCAGACTTCACCATACGCGCCGCTGCCCAAATATCGATCAAATTCATATCCCGGAATCTCCTGAGGCGGTACTCGCGAGAACGTCTTCCCGTTCACCGCCACACCATTCAGTTCATCCTCATTTTCTGGAAACGAACGATCTTCCTCCAATACCGCCTCGTCCTCACACAGCTCAAGAGTGGGAATCTCCGAGACTATCCGTTTTCGAGAAGCAGATTCCTGTGAACCGGAAACAGCACCTGACTTAACAGCTTTTCGCGCTTCTGAAGATACTTCAACCGTTTCTGCTGATAAAATATCATATTCAAACGAAACGGCTTCAATCCGTTGCTCTTCTTCAAAAACCTCCGTCCGCAATTCGTCATTCCCCTGACCAACCGCGAAAACCTCCGTCCGTAACTCCATGTTTTCACAGCCGGAAGACTCAGATACCGAACGCGTCTCAATCGAATTTTGCGGTTCCTCACTATCAGAAGAAGCGGAAGCAGAATTCCTGGAATTCTCTTTACTCATGGTCCAAATTAATCTGGTGATTTATCCGAATTACCAATGTGCCGAACATTCCTAAAATGCACAACGCGGAAGCCGTTCCGCAAATAGCGATCCAGCGCCAGGACATTTTAATCGTCTCTGTCCGCATCATTTCTGCCCGACTGGGCGGCGTATCGATTCCTGTTCTTAAGGTTTGCCAAACCTGCCATACCTCAAAAGGAGATGAGGCATTCTCAACCGTCGGTTCCTTCGGACAAGCCTGAAAATAATAAACTCCAATTCCGGCAAAAAGAACAGACGCCACCAAAAGTACGAAAAGCAATCCGCTCCTTCTTTGCCGCACACCGGAAGCACTGTGAAGAGAAAGTGCTTTTTTCTGCGGATCCGGACGCTCTGTCACCGGATATTCTTTAAGCTCGCGCATCGTCGGAATCGATAATGACTCACCGCATTCACAAACGACTGAACTTCCCGCCTGCGTTTTGGTCACTTCATGAATTCGCCCGCACTCACACGGAATTTGGTAGTACTTCAGCATGAAAACCTCCCATAATTCTCTGGATAATTCTCTCATCATACCCGATTTTCCATAAAAACGCAAGATGGGGACCTCATTTTTTCTGAAATTTTCTTAATTACGCCGGAATCTTTCACGATGCGTTTACTGCCGCAAACCACCCACTGTCAATAAAATCCAGATAATCGTCAAAATTTACTTAACCCAAACACCCCAAACAGTCGATAAAACGATTAGGATTTTTCTCATTTTACCGAAGGAATGGTCTGCCCAATGAAAAGTTTTTTGGAAAACATACGAAATAAAACGACTTTTGCTTTTGAAACAGCGGGTTTTGCGTCACTTTTGCTTTTTTTACTTCCAGTAAATGAACTTGGGGCGCAGGAGCAATCTCTGCCCGCAATCCACATTTCCTCAGAACCCCGTACTGAAACCGCTCAGCCAAAAAATTCTTCTGGTTCCACTCATTCATATTCAAATGTCCAGCCTCAGGCAATGGAAGCAGCGGCGACTCCATCACTTGGTTCCGAAGCGTCAACATCCGATGCCCAGACAAATTCCGCCGCTCAAACTCCCAGTACTTCGGAATCCAAACCTGCCGCGGAACAGACCATTTATGAAATTCCTGTTGAAACGGCCTCATTTAATGGAATTACTCCTGGAAAAACGACTCTTGACGAATTGCATAAATCATTTGGAGAACCGGCAAGAATCCAGAAAGACGGAGCAGGGAAGGGGATTGATGTCGAAGAATATCAAATAGAAGGCTTTAAAGGAGTCGCGTTTCACATTATTAATCAAACCGTTTACGGAATCATCGCGGAACTGGCGCAAACCATAAACGCTCGGCAACTGGCTGGCGACCTCGGAATGGCCCACATTCAGTCCGTTTTCATGGTAGATGAGAAAGGAACGATCAAAGGTGAAATATTTCCGGAAATCGGCGTAGCTCTTGCTTATGATCCGTCTCAAAAACTTGGAAATGTCGAGCAGATGACGCAATCTCCGGAAAGCATCCCGATGAACGTTCTCCAGATTATTTTCCAGACTGTTTCCGCGGACCCCTTTCTCCTTCGAGCGGAAACCTGGGTAGACGTGGATCCCAAACGGGCCTACGGCGACATTCAGCAGGCCCTTAAACTGGAACCGGAAAACGAAAAAGCCCTTGCGTATCTGAAGGTTCTTGAAGAAGCTGTTCCTGAATTGAAAAATGGGGGAACTCCCATTCCACCTGGTACTTCGACTCCCGAAACGAATTCTTCATCCCAAATCGCGCAGTCTTCCCCAAATGCGCCCGAACTAAACGCGCCTCAGGATCCCCTTGCCTCCCAGACAGCTTCCCAGGAAAATGCCAGCTTGACCGAGCTGGATCCGCCAGATTTGGATTCACTGGAAGGCAACGGCACGGAGAATACTTCCGCGCAGCTCAATACCCTGGAAAAACTTGAGCAGCAGGCAGTCCTCCCCTCTGAGCCGGCCGCGGCTCCACTCCCTGGCAGTGCCGGAATAGAAGAAAACGAACTTCCATCGGCACTTGCCCCGCCGGAACTCCCCGGAGACCTTACGGACGCACCATCCCTTCCTGATGCCATGCCGAAAGAGGAACCGCTTCCCAATTCGTTTCAGGAATTAAGCGGAGAAAAACAAAATTCCGAACCGCAGGAGGAATCGCTGCCCGACACGATCTCTTCCGCCGGTCTTCAGGATGGTTCATTAAGGGCAGATCCAAATCAGAAACAGACCGCGCTTGATATGCCGAATGACTTACTCGAGGAATTTAATTCCCTTGAGTCTAAATCCGAATCGCCGGCAGAAGAAATTCCAACGACTCTTTCTTTTGAAAATGAATTATTTGAAAAAGTCGAATATCTCGCCAAAAACCAGAATCAGGAACAGGCACTTGAACTTCTGGTCGAAATTCGCAAAAAGTTTCTGGACAATCCATTTGTCTCTTTCCGGGCAAATCTCGTTGAAGGCGACATACTGATCCTTGAGGAAACTCCCAATATTGAGCAGGCTTTTCTCTGTCATCGCCGTGCGGCAGAGCAAGGCAAAAAACTCCTTGAAGCGGGAAAAGTCATTCGCGGCAGAATGTATCCGCTGACAGATTCCGAAAAATTAACTGTTCAGGAACTTCTTTTGAATGCTCAACTTGGAATTGCCGGAGATATTGCCGCTGGTCCATGGGAGCCTAAGGTCCAAAACACGCGCAAATGGCTGAATGAAGCTCAATTGCTGATGAACGAAATTTTCAAGGCGCAAGAAACCCGACAACCCAAAGCTGCCCACCGGTTACGTTACGAAGCGCAATTCCGAACTTTGACAATTCTGTGTTCTTTGGGAAAAGAAGCGGATGTTTCAGAGTGCGTCAAGACCTTCCTTGAGGTAAACTTAACCATACTTAAACAGGCAAAATCTTCTCAGGAATACGCCGACATATGCATGAAGTCAGCTCTTATTCTCGATGACGCCAGTCAAATTTGCGTTCTGCGCAATGAGATGGAGAACGCGCAGCGATGCCTGAATCGGGCAATCGCCATGATGGAGCAGATTGAAGAAAATAAAAAAAGAACAAAAAAAGAACTGAGTATCAATGAATCCTTCCTTTTTTCTCAGCTTTACTACCACAAAGGAATGATCTTCTCACTTATGGCAGGTTCTGAAAATGAGCTGAAAGAAATGACGCTCGCAGAACAAAATGAAAAAAAGGAAGCGCTTCATCAGGAAGCCGTCACGTGGTACGACAAATCCATTCCTTATTTGATGAATGTCATCAAGAAGAAGGAATGGAAAGATTTACTTCAGTTGGGAAAAATCGTCAACGGAATGAGTATCTCCTATACCGAGACAGGAGACATGAAAAAAGCATATGTTTTACTCAAAACAGCTATTTTCTGCCTTGAACAACATGTTGAAGCTCATCCCGAAGACAAAAATCAGCTGAAAACACCTTACCAAAATATGATTCAGCTGCTTGAATTCATGGGAAAAAAAGAGGAAATGGAAGAAATTCGGCAAAAACTGAAAGGTATCTCTTTTTAGGTTTTTTTCAATAAAGCATATTTCAACGTGATTCCGGTATTTTCAGAATGTCATCTTGGAATTTCCGGAATCCGTTTTGGATAAGGAGTATCCAGTGTCAGCCACTCGAAAAATTCAGATTTCACCCAACGTTTCCATCGGAGGCTTCGGTACTCCGGACGCACCCAATACTTTCACGCTCATCGCTGGTCCATGCGCGATTGAAGATGAAAAAACGACCATGAAAACCGCGGAAACGCTGAAAATTATCTGCGAAAAGCTGCGTATTCCGTTTATTTTCAAGTCTTCTTTCGACAAAGCCAATCGAAGCTCAATCCATTCCCCGCGCGGAGTCGGCATGGAAGCAGGACTTCGGATTCTTGAAAAAATCCGAAAAGAGTTTAATCTCCCCATCATTACGGACATTCACGAAACGCAGCAGTGTCCAATCGTTGGCGAGATCGTCGATATGCTTCAAATACCAGCTTTTCTTGCTCGTCAGACAGATCTTTTGATTGCCGCCGCCCAAACCGGTAAACCGGTCAACGTCAAAAAAGGGCAGTTCATGGCTCCTGATGACATGAAAAACGTCGTGACAAAATTTCAGGAAGCAGGAAACGAGAATGTGCTGCTCTGTGAACGC
This sequence comes from Thermoguttaceae bacterium, assembly GCA_017408405.1. Classification (GTDB taxonomy): domain Bacteria; phylum Planctomycetota; class Planctomycetia; order Pirellulales; family Thermoguttaceae; genus RGIG3701. The sequence continues at coordinate 20,608 of JAFQUP010000182.1, read as the reverse complement.
GGAACGTCTTTCGGGTACCATAACCTGATCGTTGATTTCACCGGACTAATTGAAATGCGAAAATACGGAGTTCCAGTCGTTTTTGACGCGACACACAGTGTTCAGAAACCTGGCGGAAACGGAACAAGTTCCGGAGGAAACAGAGATTTCGTCGCGCCTTTGATGAATGCGGCCCTTACGGTTGGCGTGGACGCGATCTTTGCCGAAATCCATCCGGATCCTGATCATGCCATTTCTGATGCCGCCAATCAGTTAAAATTAAAAAATGCCGAAGATATTCTTCAACGCGCCGCGGAATTTGACCAGTTTGCCCGCCAGAAAAACAAATTTTAGAAAAATCAAAACTTCGGGGGAAATTCGCCTGTTCTCCCGAAGTTTTTCCATTTTTAACTTAACGTCTCATCAGGAATTTAATGAGCCTTTCCGCGTTCGTAAAATTCGGAATGACGCAGTCCGCTCCCGCCTCAAGCATTTTCACACGTTTCCGTTCATTAACGAGATTCAGCGTATTTTTATCATGCGCGACGCCCACCGCGTAACCGCCTGCTTTCTTTACTTCCGCGACTTCTTCTTCCGTTAAGCAAAAAACGATGAAATCATCCTCCGATTCTTCGCAATCGTTGATCTCCGTATTCTGAAGGATACTGAAAAAAGCGTCAAATCCCGGTATTTTCGTGATGGTTTTCTCATTAAAAAAGTAAACCGCCTGAGACTGCGCCGGAGTCGGATACTCCATAATTTCTACATCCCACGTCGTCTTGAGCATTTCTTTCAGCGTACAGACGAGCGAATGGAAGTAAATAACATGAAGATCTTCCAATTGCTCCATGGACCAGGTTGGAGCCAGGAGGCAGTAGTCACACCAGTTTTTCATTTGACCGCCGTCTCGCCCGCCAAATCCGATGACTTTAATGCCCATTTTCCTCGCCTGAATGCACGCCTTCACGATATTGGGGGAATTGCCGCTTCCGCTATAGACAATCAGCACATCCCCTGGATTTCCAAGTGTTTTGAGTAAAATGGAATAAACGTCTTCATAGCAGAAATCATTCGCGAGGCACGTAACCAAAACATTCGAATCATTCAAACAGGTCGTTTTGAAACCTTCACGATGATTCAGACGGCAACCTTTCGTCAAATCGTTAATAATGTGACTGGCTGTTGAAGCGCTTCCGCCGTTCCCCGCGGTAAAAATCATGTTCCCGTTTTCTTTCGCGGCAAGCAAAACCTCCGCGATCTGCTTCATCATATCAAAATCCGTCTTCATCAAAGCCTCCGCCACTTCCTGCGCGTAGGTTTTGGAATCGCTTGAAGCACAATAACACTTCATCGTATTTTTAGCAGCCATCACGGGTTTCCTTTCTGAAAAAATAAGAAGACCTTCCCCAAACCGCTTCTCTATGAGAAGAAAAGAGCGTTTTGAATTTTAAAAGGCCAATACTGCCAAATTTCTGAAATTCTGGAGAGCTTAAAACGCGGTCTCCCAAAAGTCTTTCAGTATTCCTCAACTTTTTTGAGAACTCTCCGGTATTGTCCAGTAAAATACCAAATTGACGAAAACAGGGGAAATTCCATCTGTTTCGGCATTCCTCACCGTAAATGTCCAAATCAATAACAAATATTTTAATCCATAATCTTTAATTGTCAATATTCGGAAGTAAAATAAAAAGAAAATTCACTCAAAAAGAAGATAAAATCCATTCTTTCCTTTTAGGTACCTTGAAAAAAGAATAATTTAAGATAAAATTAAAGGAAACTTCACAGGCGGGAGAAAAGAGCTTTAAATATTCATGTTCTTCTCACTCCTGAAACCTGACATTTTTTTAATTTCCCGAAAATTCAATATCGAATTACCCTAAAAGACTAAAATGAAAACCGTCAAAATCGCGATACTCGGCGTTGGAGCCATTGGAAAAGTCCATCTCTACGCCTACCAGACTCTTCCCTTTTACCTGAATCCGCTTCCAGTCAAACCTGAAATCAAATACGTGGTGAATTCCCGACCTGAGACCGCCGCGGAAGCCGCTTCACTGACAGACAGGGCAATTCCGCTGACAGATTGGAATGTCGCTATTCAGGATCCGGAAATTGATGTGGTCAATATCTGCCTCCCAAATCATCTCCACTTTCCAGTCCTAAAGGCGGCTATCCTCGCGAATAAAAATATCTACTGCGAAAAACCGATTCTGCTGAACGCGGCTGAAGCGGATGAGATTGAGCCTCTGCTAACCAATTACCGCGGTATCTCTCAAGTCACTTTCCATACCAGATTTTTTGCTTCTGCCATGAAAATGAAAGAAATAATTGAGGCAGGAAAAATTGGCGACATTCTTGAGTTCCGCGGTTCCTATCTCCAAAATTCACACGTGGATCCAACCCGCCCCAGCCGCTGGAAAAACCTTAAGGCAGCAGGAGGCGGAGCACTGACGGACATTGGTTCCCATCTCCTGGATTTCACCGACTGGCTTGCTGGACCGCTGACTGAAACATTCTTCTTTGACGCCTCCTCCGATCCACAAAACTCCGAACGGGCAGAGGATTCCATCGTAATGCTCTGGAAGACCCAAAACGGCGCGATTGGATCACTTCATGTCTCCAAAATGGCCCACGGGACGGAAAATGACATGACCCTTGAAATCTTCGGACGCCGCGGCGCTCTGCGTTTTACTCTTGATTCACCGCACTATCTGGAATACTTCGACGGTCAGAAATCAACATCACCATTTGGCGGAGAATCCGGCTGGATTCGGATTCCGGTTGGAAATCGATATTCCGTTCCTGACACGGATTTCCCCGCCGCGAAATCCGGTATTGGCTGGGTCCGCGCTCACTGCACATCAATGGCTCACTTTCTGCAAAACATAGCCGCCGGAAAAATCCTGAACGACGAACCCGATTTAAGACGCGGAATTTATGTCCAGCGATTAATGGAAAAGTGTCGAAAATTTGACGCTTAGAGAATTTAAAAGAACAATGGGTGACGACAACCCCAAAAAACAACGGCTCATTCCGTAAAATTTTCCGAATGAGCCAATCAAAATCCCACTAGAAAGGGAACTGATTCCGTAATTAATCAAAAAAAACTCTCCGGAATGGGCGTTCCGAAGAGTTCCATAAGTGGCGGGGGCAGGATTCGAACCTGCGACCTCGAGGTTATGAGCCTCGCAGGCTACCAGCTGCCCTACCCCGCGAGCTATGAATCATCTCTCGATGATGAAATTAGTATACCATAAAAAATTTTTCTTTCAAGGGGGGGGACCGTTTTTTTCACAAAATAAATTTTCGCGCTCTTCACGGTTGGCTGTTTTCTTTTTCACGTCATTTCGTAAAAAGCGAAATACTTTAAACTCTGAATCACTCCATTCACGCTTTCTAAACCTGAAAAAAATTTTAAACTCTGGAAAATTTTCCTCCTTTTTGAATTTTGAAGAAAATTTTCACGCATTTCGTCTCGACAAGAAAAGCAAAAAGAGTTAAAATAAATAGCTTTTTTATTTTTCCTGCCGCCAAGTCACGGTTGGGGGAGTTTTATTTTTGGGGTTACTGAATGAATTTCAGATGGAGTATCCATTACCGGGAGAGGGCCGCGCTGCTTGTTTCGGTACTGCTTTTGCTTTCAGGCGGCTGCCGGGTCTGGCAGCGGACAAAGGTCACGTCCGCTTCGACACTGGAAAGCCGTCATTTTGTCCAGCAGGCAGCCGAATCAATTGAGCAAAAAAATATGGAAAACGCGGAGTCCCAACTCAAACTGGCGGTGAAATCCAACCCTGAAAATATTGAAGCGCGGACGATGCTTGCCGACACTCTTTGGAATCAGGGTTCGTACTCAGAAGCAACGAAACAAATGGAGAAAGTGGTTCGTCATCCTGAAGTTCAGGCAGAGCAAATCGTGAAACTTGCCTGGATGCATTTTGAGCAGAACAATTATTCTCCGGCGCAAAAATACGTTTCTCGGGCACTAAAAGAAAATAACGAAATAGCGGATGCCTGGATTCTTCAGGGAAAACTTTACGAAATCCAGGGAAAATCCGATCAGACTCTGGCCGCGTACCACCAGGCTGTTTTTCTTGCCCCGGAAAATGAAAAGACTCAAACGCTTTTGGCCAAACAGTATCTAAAACTTGGCAAAGCGCAAAGAGCGCTTGAAACGGCGCAAACAGCCAGATGCAAAAATCAGAGCAACCGCGTAAATGAAGAAATTCTCCTTTGTGAAGGGAACGCGCTGCTTCAGCTCCAAAGGAATTCAGAGGCAATCCAGATCCTTAACCAGGCCAATACTCTGGCACCTCAAAATATCGAAATTATTTCCGCGCTGGCTCAAGCCCACTACCAAAACCAGAATTTTGGCCCGGCATTCCAAACCGTGGCCAGAGGACTGGAAATTGAACCGGAAAATCAGATCTGTTCCGAAATCATGACCCAGGTCCAATTCGCCTCCAATATCTACCGTCAGCGGGAAACGGCCACCGCTTCACCCCCAACACCTCAAACGCCAGTGATTCGCCCCGAAAATTCTCACTCTCCAGTACTTCCGTCTCCAGTACCGGCAGAAATTGGTATTCGTTACGGCACTAAAGTTCAAGAAAAGGATTCACCGCGGATAAACAGCCGCTAATGGACGTTTCAGACATTGACTTCTTTTCAGTGGACTTCAACTCCCGCTCAAAGCGCCGTTTATCCTCGACAAAACCTTTTCCTGTTCTCTTCAGTTCAGTTTCATTCTCATTTTTTAAGAGTAATGAGAGTCTTGACTGCCGTAATACTTTCCTTAAGCGAAATCTTTGATTTTCCGCGAACGCGGTCTTCAAAAACAATCGGTACTTCTGACATTTTGGCTCCGAGCAGTTTTAACCGCCAGAGAACCTCCTCAAAGAAAGAATATCCTCGAGACTGAAATCGGTCAAAATCAAGTTTAGCAAGGCATGAAACCCGGTAATTCCGATAGGAGCCACTAATATCCCGAACGGAAAGCCCCAGCAGAAAACGCCCAAAAGTATTAATGGAACGGCTCATGACATGACGCATGAACGGCCAGCCAATGATTCCGCCTCCGCGAACATATCTCGAACCAACGATAACATCGTCTGTACCCGACGCGATTGCTTCAAGGTATCTTGGATGATGACTGAAATCCGCGTCCAGATTAATCATCCGGTCGTATTGATGCTCTATCGCGTACTTCATGGCTTCAATGACCGCGGTTCCCAAACCATTCTTCCCGGAACGATGAAGGCATTTCAAACGCGGAAACTCCGCGGAATGTTCATCGCACCATCTGCCGGTACCATCCGGAGAATTATCGTCAATAACCAGAATATCGAACGAGAAACCATATTTTGCCGCGAAACGGTCCGTTTCGGCAAAAATCTCCGTAACCAGCCGGGGAAGATTCTCGATTTCATTAAATGTCGCGATCGTAATGAGAAAACGGGTTAAATTCATGAAAAAACCAGGGATAAAATTAAAAAAATAAACAGTTTCAAAAACAGTAAACTCAGAGGGAAAACCATCCGAAAACCATTTTCCCTCTGAGTATTAAGTCCAACCAATCGAATTAGCGTACCTTCTGAAGCTCTTCGATCAAATGAAGAACCAATTCCTTCACCTCGTCCACCTCTTCCGGATTTGGAAGGTAATGCGAAGTGAATCGTCCGCCCGCGTTCGGAATATGAACCAAATCGTAGACACGGGCAAGAGTATTCTTCGCGTTTGCCAATGTCTTTTTTCCTGCTTCGTCAAGTTCAGCAAGCGCGCTCACTCTCTGAATCTCATCGCGGAGAAGCACGATATACGCCGCGTCCTCCACGCCTTCACGCGCCTGTTCCAGACGGATCGAGGAAACGATTTCATTCACACCAAGAAGTTTATCCGGATAGAAAATATATCCATCACCATTCGGATAAAGGACAAAGTACTCCACGCCCGGCTGGTCACTCTGGTAAATGTACGAATGCCATCCGTAACGATATGGATCATATGTGAACCAGGAAGCTCCCCAAAATTCATAAGCCTCCGCGCCATATTTAACGCACCAGTACGGCAAAAGCCTTTCCGTAGCGCAAAACGGCGTGTCTGTGCACATTTGTCCGTCGGTAGTCCACCAGATGATGTCGCCGCGGTCTTTGGATTTTTGGATCTGCTCTTCCGGAACACGCCCATAATGGCCAATTCCCCAGGCAGTGATAAAACCGTCCCATTCTGGAACGTGTCCCCACGTGCTTGAGTAAATTGGGATATTCGGATCCACTTCATGAATCATCGAACAACATGCTTTCATCTGCTCAATAATATGCGGCTGAAAATAAAAAGGTTCGTCCGAAATATAGAGTACGAATTTTTTGTCCCACCCTTTCTCTTTCAGGTGATTCCACATCAGCCTCAATTTGTCCTGATAGACTTTTTTAAACTCAGGACGAAGCTTACTTCGATCCACTCCTTCGTAGGGCCATTCGCCTTCATACGGTTCGATGCCCTGCCTTGCTCTCGGCGGCATTCCCCATCCAAAACAGTACCAATCGCCCGGCAGATAGGCGCAGCGAATCTTGAGTTCATTAAAGTACCATTCGCACTCCCGGTCAAATTCCTCAAAATCCGCGCTCCAGGTTTCGGTTTCCTTATCGTAGGTAAATTTCGGCTCCACATTCATCTTGTCGGAAGCAAGACGTTTGGAGGCAAGAAATCGCACCATGTCTTTCACCAGCTCACGGCTGTTCGGGGCATTCCAGTATTCCGGATGACTGGCGCGGCAGTCATAAATGGCTCCGCAAACAGGTTCATCTGGAATGGCAAAGTCTTTCACTTCAACCGAAAAGGGAATTGACGAAACGGTTTCGTTTTCCAAATCGCGCAAAAGAATCCTGCCCGAGTAAACTCCCGCCGGAGTATTCTTACCCGTTTTGACCAAAACGATTAATGGCCGGGTCTCCCACGCTTTAAAGCCGATAAGATTCTGCTCCGCGAATCGGACAAGACGTTCCGAATCACTCGAGTATTCCTTGCCCTCCAGTTTTTCCCACGTGGCACGAGCCTCCTCAATCGGGCAGAAACTTCCGGCATCGGCGTGAGCCTCACTCCGCTTCATGTTCGAGAATCGAAGTACCGGATCCGGCCAGTAACCAACCCAGCCATCCGCACGGCCTGTGCCTCCCGGAAGTTTCCGGAACCATTTGGCAATTCGCGTATTATAGTAGTTCGTAACGTGTTTTACCGGAACATAACCAACGGCAAAAAGTTCTGTCGGCAATACGGATTTTCCGTCAGCGGAAACCGCGCTTTGAAGTGAAACCTGGTATTTACGGTCACTCGGATAACGAAGAGCGAACTGAATGGTTTCCTCTTCATTTTTCGCGGCGGCAACCGTCTTGAGAGCAAATTTCTCAAGTTCCCGCGGATTTCTTGTCCAGGTAGAATCAGGAAACACTTTGATTATCGGCGAAATCTGGAAAATTCCGGTACTTCCACCCTGAAAATTCTCCGGAACCCCAACTTCCATTTCCGCAACGAAAACTTCATCATAGAATAAATCGTTTTCCGTGTTGGTCGTCAGTTGGAGCACCATCGTTTCCGCTCCTTCCGGCGCACGAAGCATACCGGAAACGAATGTCCACTCATTCACTCCGCCGGCAGTACTGCTGAAACTGGTCATTGCTCCCAATGAAGTATGCTTTCCATCCGCCTGGTGAAAATGAACGTGAACATCATGCCGTTTCTGATTCTCCGAATTGGATTTCATCCAGACTCCGCAAAAATAAGTACGATTTGCCTGAACCGGAATCATCTGACGCCAGCCGTTCCAGCCGGCTTTCGCCTCCGGGGAAAATTTGATTTGAGCGCAGCGCTCGCCCAAAACATTCTCAGGATCTTCCGGATTCACCGTAATGAAAGAAATACCTTTTGACTCCGGACCCGATGTCCAGCCAACAGGCTTCCCTGAAAGATCCAGCTCTTCAAAACCCGCATTTTGCACCAGATTGTTTTTCAAAATTCCCCGCAGCTGACCAAAACTGCCAAGCGTAACGACTCCACCGGCCTCCTCAACCTGCTGAATGGAAGTACCGGGAAAACCAGAATCCTTAAGCGCTTCATCCCGTCTTTGACGCGCCGCTTCCGAACGTGAAACAGCCGACTCCTTTTCCCGCAAGATCAGATAACTAACTGTTTGGGCTGGAAGTAACGGTTTGATGAAAAGATTTGAACTCCATATTTTAAATGGAATCGAAGTTCCGTCAAGAGACAGAATCTCCAGCGAATTTTCATTCAAATCAACTCCCCATCTGGCTCCAATCAGCGCGGAACTGATATTGACCATCGGCTGGCGAACAGACGCGGAATCATTCGTAATCCGGATAAAAGCAAAACGGGGAAGATGCTTCGTCCCGAAAAACTCCTCCGCGTTAAATTTGTCGGTTCCTACAGGATTCTTTCGCGAAGGATAACGTTCTGCCAGCGGGAAATCTTCGACGCTGCCGATAGAACACGGAACGGCCAAAGCCTGCCCGGCATCTTCGAGCAACTCAAGTTTCGCGTCATCTGACCAAGCTGTTCCCGTCCCGCGGAGTACCGTGCCAATGGTCAGGCGGTCCACATTCTGCGGAACCGTAAATTCCTGTGACGTTTCTTTCCAATCATACGTTCCGGAACCCGCGCTTAACATTCCGGAGCCTACCATCCCATTGGAAGCGTTTCCCAAATGGTAAAACCAACCAGCGTATCCTTCAATATTTTCAGCCTTCGTCCAACCTGAAATACGATATTTTTGACCGGGACGAACAGATATGGCGAATTGACGTGCTCCAATCCAGGTATGCTCAGCTCCTTTCGCCACGACAGTCCTCATTGAGCAGGAACCGGTCCGGGCCATGTCTGAAACTCGCGCAATCTCATGCTTCGCGTCTCCCAAATCCAGCTGCCAGCCGCTCATGGAAGATTTATCTTCCTCGAAACTTCCGTTCACAAATTTCTTGACCGACCACCAGTCCGCCTGAATCCACGCTTCCGGATTATCAAAATAAACGAAAAAAGTCGGTTTCCGCGAAATAGTCGTCAGTTCGATCGGAATGATGATCCGCGCTCCTGAGGCCAACATCCCGGAATGTTGCGGTTCCCCGGATGAATCCAAAAGCTCAAAAAGATATTCCGCTTTTTTCTCGTCACAGACACGAACATCCTGCGCACGCGCTCCAGCCATGGGAAGCATAAATTGCCGCTTTTCCGGTGAGGCCGCCTCTCTTTCCTCCGGAGTCACGACAGTAAACACGAATTCTGTCGGCTGGAGGGTTGACTTCATCCCCGTTCCGGAAAGCGGTTTGTCGTCTTTACCTTGAACTGGTTCATTCTCCGCGTTAATCCGGTTCAGCTCCGAAAGAACTTCATCCGTAACCGTAAGAGTAAACGAGATTCGCTTTTTCCAAAAACCGCCATTGGACGTGGAAAGGTTCGTGTTCCACGAAAACGGGGTTGCCGGCGGACAATCTGAAACAGCGGCACCAAAAGAAACGGCGGGATTGGACATGAGGAAGGCCAGGAAGGTTCCGCATAAAAATTTTCGCGCCAAAAAATACTTCTTTAAATAGAAACGAACTGGAATGACCATTGAAATCTCTCCATAAAACTGAAAATAAAAAAGAAACTGGAAATTACCAGGCTTTAAATATCAAAACGGGCAATTCAACTAAAAACAGGAAAAAATTCTAAATGGAAGGGATCGCATCTCTAAAAAATATCCGACATTTTCATTTCTCTCTCACTTAACCGCTCGTTTTCGCATTTTAACCGAAGAAGCTCCGAGAGACAGGGACTGATTGGAAGCGGAATGTGCCGATAAAGACAACGAACTCGCCGAATTTGAGCCACCCGAAAGAGCTGTCCCGTTTTTAGACTTTCTGGACGAACCGCTCACCTCTGAATTGGAAATATCCTGGCGGCGGTAGCGAATCTGAAACTGAACCGGCCCAATGGAAAAAATCTCTTCCGGAAGAATGGGACTCTCCGCGTTTTTAATTTTACGTCCCGCGACGACCGTTCCATTAAGAGAATTAAGATCCTGAATGTGGACAGTGTTCTGGAAATGAAAAAGACGACAGTGCTGGCGGCTGACCTCCGGATGAGCAATCACCAGATCCGTATCATTTCCACGTCCTATTACGGCCGGAAGCGAAAGAAGCACGCGATTGCTTGCCGTTTCGCAGTCGATGACAAAAATTTCCACTTTCATCGATTCCCCCTTCGGAAAGTGCACAAAGATCTCTTTATTTCATTCTACCTTGAATTGACGAAAAAAGCAAGGATGGGATTCTCAATTTCTCTTCTTTTTTGGGGATTTTATCAATTTTTTCAGCTTTTGATCTTCTTATTTATGATTTAACTGGAAATTTTCCACCATTTTGAACAATTCTCAACCAAAGCTCTTGACTTTTCCTGATTTTCATTTAAAATTGGTTTCATGTTTTCATTTGGATATTCCTTTCAGTAAATACGTGTGACTGGGAAAACGCCAGGACTCACCAATTCCATCCGCCCGCGGGAACGGTTTTCCGTCTGAAAACTCATCCGCTTCACGTTTTGTCCAGCGGCGGTTCATTCGTCATTTTTTCGGGGACCTGCGCAATCAGACCGATTCGCTCCCATTTACCGTTTATCCAGAGACGCGGCGGGCTGATTTTCAACGAAATCACTCCCCTGGTTCCAATCGTTTACTTTTTACGTTTTATTGACATCGCACTCATTTTTTAATCATGCCCAGTTTTTTTATTGAAACCGTCGGATGCCAGATGAATGTTCTGGATTCGGAATTGATGATCGCCGCTTTGCTGCGTGAAGGATACTCGCTGGCTGAATCCATGAAAAAAGCGGATATTATCCTTTTCAATACGTGCAGTATCCGCCAGCACGCGGAGGACAAAATTTACAGTGCGCTCGGGCGGCTGCGGCTGGTAAAGGAAGCGCATCCGGAAAAAATTATCGGTGTCATGGGCTGCATGGCGCAAAAAGACAATTCACTTATCTTCAAACGCGCCCCCTTTGTCGATCTCGTACTTGGTCCAGGACAAATTGCCAGATTGCCTGAACTCATCGAAAAAATCAGAGCAGGGCAGGGACCGCAGATGGAGTTAAGCCTTGAACGCCGCGGAAGAGGCCGACATGAAGTGGAAGACAGTTTTGACTTTTACGATCCAATGCGGGAAGCTACTGCCAGACTGAATCCTTTCATGGCGTATGTCCGGATTATGTTCGGATGCGATCAGTTCTGCACCTACTGCATCGTACCCTATGTTCGCGGTCCGGAACAGAGCCGGCCGGTGGGGGAAATACTCGCTGAAATTCGACAGCTGGTTGATCAGGGCTGCCGGGAAATCACGCTCATCGGCCAGACAGTAAGCAAATATCATGACAAAACTTCCGGAACCAGCCTGTCCGGACTCCTCGAAATGTGCGAACGAATCGCCGAAACCACGAATTTGGAACGCATTCGATTCGTTACCAGTCACCCGAACAGCATGACGACAGACCTATTCGAAGCGGTGCGTGACTTGCCGCACGTCATGCCCTATTTCCACGTTCCCGCTCAAAGTGGTTCAAATGCCCAACTCAAGAAAATGAACCGCGGATACTCCGTCGAAAAATATCGTGAAGTTTGTCACCAAATCTACGAAACAGTCCCCGGAGCCGCCATTACCAGTGACTTTATCGTTGGTTTCTGTGATGAATCTGAAGACGATTTTCAGCAAACGATTCAGTTGGTTGAGGATATCCGCTTCAAAAACAGTTTCATCTTCAAGTTCAGTCCGCGCGAGGGAACCAAAGCGTACGAACTCTGGGAAGACAATATTCCGGACGAAGTGAAACGCCGCAGAAACAACGAATTACTTGCCGTTCAAAACCGCATCAGCACGGAAGACAGTGAAAAATTCATCGGTCAAGAGGTTGAAATTCTTGTTGAGGGAACAAGCAAAAACGCCAATAAACTAACGATTTTGGAGGGTCAGGACAGTAATTTTTATGAAAATTCCCACGATCCTAACGCCATACTCCAGCTGACGGGACGTACCCCCTGCGACAGAATCGTAGTCTTTGACGGACCACGTTCACTCATCGGGGAAATAAAAAAAGTTAAAATCGTCAAAGCAAGCCCATTTACGCTTTTTGGCGAATAGCAGCTCAAATCGTTTAGCGGATTCTCCGCTTTTATTTCAATCCAATCCACGGCTTTGGGAAATAATCGCCTAAAGCCGTCTTTTCTTGCCGATTCGTTTCATGAACCTTTTTTTCTTGCTCTTTTTTTATCCTGATTTATCTTTTCCATTTTTTTCGTGTTTTTAATCCACTTTTCCTCATTACGCGACTAATAAAAATCAAATAAACCAAAAATTTCATGATGTTTCAAGCAAGAAACATTCCCCAAACGGCTTGTCTGTGAAAAATTAAAGAAAGACATTTGAATTTTGCGAGGCACAAAAAATTCCCCCTATTCGCAAACATATGAAACTTCCAGAAATGGCGGCAAAAAATAAAACGACCCGTTTTTCTGAAAATTGAATCCTGAAATGTTTCCCTTGAATCAATAATTCAAATTTTCCGCCAAAAAACTTCGTTAAATTTTTCAGTTTATCCATTTTAAGAAAGGTTTTCCGTGCTCCCGAACGACTGTTTTCTAAGAATCAAGCCGAATTATTGATTTAATCGCCATAATTGGACAATTTTTGCTAATCTTTATCAATTTTCTGTCCCTTCCCCTTGAAAAAATCTGAAAATCTGGTATATTGGCTTAATGAAAGATTTTCTGAATTTGTTGAAAGCGTAAAATCAACCGGAAAATCAGGCCGCTAACAATTTTTTGTTGGGAGATGATTCAGTCATCTTCCAGAGGTTTTTTAATGGTTAATCGTAACTTAGTTCTTGGACTGGACCAGAATCAGAGCAACTGGGATGCGGAACTTGATTCCGCGTTCGCCGGTATTCAGATGGAAGATTTGGATTGGGGCGGAAGTGATCTTACCGTCAACCAGATCGTCGAAGGTAAAGTAATCCGCGTTGAAGGTGATTACGTAATCGTTGATGTCGGCTTCAAAAGTGAAGGCCTTGTCAACCGCAATGAATGGGAAGAAGGACAGGAACTTCCGAATCCGGGTGACACGATCCGCGTCCTGATTGAAGAAGTCGAAGATGGCAGCAACGCTGGCGGAATGCCGCAGATGGACGAAGCCAAAGGCATGATCATGCTCAGCAAACGCAAGGCTGAAAAGATCGAAGCCTGGAAAAAAGTCATGGAATCGGTCCACGAAGGCGATGTGGTCACCGGTAACGTCATCCGTAAAATCAAGGGCGGTCTTCTGGTTGATATTGGCGTGAACGTTTTCCTGCCCGCCAGCCAGGTTGACATTCGTCGTCCGGCTGATATTGGCGAATATATCGGTCGTTCGATTGACTGCTCCGTTCTTAAAATTGACGAGCCGCGACGCAATATCGTCGTCAGCCGCCGTTATCTCATCGAAAAGGAACGCGAAACCCAGAAGCAGGAACTTCTCAAGCAGCTTCAGCCCGGTCAGCTTCGCACCGGTATCGTCAAGAATCTCGCCGATTTCGGCGCGTTCGTTGACCTTGGCGGTATTGATGGTCTCCTCCATATTACCGACATGAGCTGGGGACGCATCAATCACCCCGAAGAAATGCTCCAGCTTGACCAGGAAATCGAAGTGCAGATCCTTTCGGTTGACTACAAAAAGGAAAAAATCGCTCTCGGTCTCAAACAGAAAACCGCCTCGCCGTGGGAAGAAGTTGAAGCCAAATATCCCCAGGGTAAAGTGGTCAAAGGTACTGTCGTCAATGTCATGACGTACGGTGCTTTCGTCAAACTTGAGGAAGGGGTTGAAGGTCTCGTTCACATTAGTGAAATGAGCTGGACCAAACGTATCAATCATCCGAGCGAACTGGTTTCTCCCGGCGACGAAATTGATGTTGTCGTTCTTTCCATCAACAAGAACAAGCAGGAAATCTCTCTTGGTATCAAACAGACCAAAGAAAATCCGTGGGAAGCTGTTGCCAAACAGTATCCGCCGGGAAGCACTGTCACCGGTGTCGTCCGCAATCTCACCAACTACGGTGCCTTCATTGAAATTCAGGAAGGTATTGACGGACTGCTTCACGTTTCTGACATGAGCTGGACTCGCCGTATTACTCATCCGAGTGAAATGGTCGAAAAAGGCCAGAAAATCGAATGCCGCGTTCTCTCCGTTGATCAGGGACGCCGCCGCATCGCTCTTGGTCTGAAACAGATGACCGAAGATCCGTGGGCTCATGATATTCCCAGCAAATACGAACCCGGTCAGCTCGTTAAGGGAACCGTTACCAAGATCACCAATTTCGGCGTCTTCGTCGGACTGGAAGATGGTCTGGAAGGTCTCCTCCATATCTCTGAGCTTGCCGATCACAAAGTCGACAATCCGGAAGAAATCGTCAAAGTTGGCGAAGAACTCGAAGTCAAAATTCTCCGCGTTGACACGGAAGACAGAAAAATCGGTCTCTCCCGTAAACGTGTCGAATGGGCTGAAGATGCTGTCGAACCGGTTGAAGAAGACAACACTCCGACGGCCGCGCCGGTCCATGTTTCCACTCCCGCCAAAGATCTCAAAGGCGGCGGCGGATCCGCTGGTTTCGAGCAGCTGAAACAGGATTAAGTCTTTGATTGAGACATAATTCGCAAACATTAACCGGTTGGGAAATTCCTGACCGGTTTTTTTATTGGGTATTTTAATCTGCTTTTAAAACTTACCAGGAAAATATTCCGATCAACCCCAAAAATGACCTGAAGTCTTTCGAGGACTCCAGGTCACTTTTTAATGCGTTTTGAATTCGTTACTATCAGTAAATACGCGCCTATCAGATAACAGCCAGTTCGTATTCCTTCTTGAGGAATTCGAGGGCTTTCGGAATTTCGACTTCACGATCGCCGCGGACACCGCATTCAAAGGAGCACGGTCCCGTGTATCCGATGTATTTCAGACCGCGGAAACCTTCGACGAAACGGCTCTTGTTCTGGCCCGGGATGGTACGGCGCGGATCGGAAACACCGCCGGCAAGGTGAACGTGGGTCAGGAGTTTGCCGCCGGAGATGAACGCACCCATCATGTCGGTCTCTTCAATGCTCATGTGGTAGAAGTCACCCATGACGGACATACCGCATTTCTTTTCGGAACGTTCGTTGATGTCGCGGGCGATCGCAGCACCGTCGGCGACCTGGCGGAGGAAGAAAGCTTCACTGCGGTTGAGCGGCTCAAACGTAACGTGCGTGCCGCAGTCTGCCGCGAAGTCGGCGAGAGCCGGGAAATCGTCAAGCAGCATTTTGCGCATTTCCTGATTCGTCAGCGGGCTCTGACCATTGAACGCCGGAACATAAATGACGCCTGTGCAGCCGATGATGCCGGCACCTTCCAGTGCGCGTTTCAGAGCGTCGGTACCGCGCTGTTTGCGATCTTTATCGAAGCTCATCAGGTCGCCGCCGTGCGAACCCCAGCAGACCGCAGACGGAATGAGTCCGGTGTCGTCGAGGAGTTTTTTGTAGTATTTCGCGCGTTCCGGATCTTCCACATCACGGCCGAATTCGACGGCTTCGATGCCCCAGGCCTTCATTTTCGCAAATTTTTCTTCGACCGAGTTCCCCGGAATGATTCCGAGCTGGGAACCGAGGCAAAGACGGGCTTTAGCGGTCTGATTGGCACTTTTGCCGTCCCAGGTGCTGTCGGTCACTTCGGCTTTCAGTTCGATATTGGTCATGGCGACTGCTGCGGCAGCGGCGCCGGCAGCCAGAAATTCACGTCGTTTCATTCGTCTTTCACTCCTGAAAAAAGGTAAGTTGGCGGGTAAATGGGCTTTCAATTCCCAATACGTCTATTCATTTTACCCTCTCCCTCCCAAAAAATCAACCGGGAAGGGCCACCTTTTTTTAAAAAAACAACAAAATTTCCTTAAATGACCTGCGTTTTCTCTTCATTTCTCCACCTCTCGCCCCAAATATCCGTCCAGGCTTCCGCTCTTTCAAAAATGTTCGGAATTTCTCACTTTCTCTCCTCTCGCTTTTTAATTGCCAAACTTTTCTTGACAAATCGCTTCAAATTTCTGAAATTCTAAAATTTCAGGAAAAATAATGCTTGACTTTTGAAAAAAACGAAACAAAATATGAATCTATTTTTGAGTTTAATTGGAATGTGCGAGAAATGGCCTGAATCGCCAAAACCAATCTTCCCATTTTAATATTTTTGAAATCAGGTAAAATATGAGCAGAAAAAAACAAAAACGCCAGAAAAATCAGGATCGTGTCCTGAAAAACGTCCTGCACGGCACCAGTTTCTGTGGGCTGCTGATGTCTGTGCTCGCGGCAAACGCTGCGGACATTTCAACCAGCGTCACGATTTCCAGCGCGGATACGAACGCCGCGTACCTGAACCAGAGCCTGACGGTACTTGAAGGCGGAAGCCTCACGTTCACAAACTACGTTCCGAATCAGACGGAAGCGATCACGGTCACGAATCACGGAACGCTGACGTTCAACGTTACGGAAGGCACGCAGACGCTCGTGAAAAACTCGGCTCTCCTGACGCTCAACGGGTCGCAGGGATTCATCAAGACCGGAGGCGGAATACTTCAGGCACTGAACGCCGACAATCGGGTCAAGTTCGCGTACGATTCCGGCGCGCAGATCCAGATCCTCGAAGGAACCTTCCGAAATGGCGAATGGCTCCAGCAGGACTGGACGGAAAACAAAGCGGACATGCTCCTTAACGGCACGCTGGATCTCTGGGACGGTGGAAGAACCAATTCGGCAGGCGTTATGATCGACGTCCTTTCGGGAACCGGGAAAGTCACGGCCGGCGCTGGAAGTGATCCGGGACTTTTTGTCCTCGGCGTCGACAACGGGTCGGGAACGTTCGCCGGTACGATCGTTGGAGCTCCCGCCGCCTCGCGAAGCATATCCATTGAGAAACGCGGAACCGGCACGCAGATCTTCACCGGGCAGAATACCTACTCTGGAACGACGAAGATCTCCGGCGGAACCCTTCAAATCGGCGACGGCGGAACGACAGGATCCCTCGGAACCGGAAACGTCACGGTCGAAAACGGCGCCGCGCTCGCCTTCAACTTCGCGTCGGGGCACATCCATTCGACCAACACTTCCATCGCGAACAGCGGAACGGTCAGCATCCAGGGCGGATTCGTCACGCTTCCGAATCTCACCAACTCCGACTCGGGCACCGTTTCCGTCAACTCCGGCGCGGGCTTTACGGTCCTGAACCGCACGGTCATGGAGACTGTGTCGGCAGAGGATGGCGGGATCCTGCTTCTCCGCGCCTCAGAGTCCGACACGACTGCCTGGACCGCTGCGCAAATCGCCGCCGAACGTGCCAAGACCTCACCAATTTACGGCGCGTATGCCTCCGCGGACACCACCATCACGGCAGACGCGCTGCTCACCGGAAACGGCCGGCTCTACCTCGGTGGTGACGGACGATTTGAATTCACCGCGGCAAACACGGACTTCACGAACGGCGTGACTCTTCTCTCCGGGACGGCCGCAATGACGGGAAACGCGGCAATGAACGCCTCAAATACGGTCACGGTCAACTCTCAAGCCGCATTCGCGTACGATTTGGGAGCCGGAACGACAACCGACGTAACGAACACGATCAGCGGTGACGGCACGCTCGCCATTCAGTCGGGAACAGTCCGGTTCACGGCCTCATCTCCAAAATCCGGAGAAGCCTACGTTCAGGTTGCCAACGTCAGAGTCGCCGACGGCGCGGTCCTTCTCTTCACGGATGCCGTCGCGCCGCGTCCCTCCATCACCTCCACCATCACGGCTGAGACCGGTGGAAAAGTCCGTTTTGAAAGCACCTCCTACTCCGACATCGGACATCAGAATAACCACTCGCTCGCCAACACCGCGACGGGGCACGTCATCCTGGCCGGAACCGGTACGTTTGAATTTGGAGGCGGAGGCACGACCGCGATCCTGCCGGGCAGCGATTACGCGCGCGCGAGCATCAGTCTCGCGAAAGGCGGGTGGCTGAATGTCGCGGACGGAAGTAATCTCGTCCTTGGTGGATACTCGTACCACATCTCCTGGACAGATAATTACGGTTCTCTGAACATCGAAGAGACCGCGTCCCGCGTTTCGCTCTGGGACGGAAACGAGATCACCATCGACAGTCTGACCGGTTCCGGGATCATTGAGTCCGGTGCGGTCAAACTCGGCATTGGAAATAACGAAAACAGCGCGGCTTACGGCGTCGCGAACAACACGGCAGAGTTTGCCGGGGTCATCCGCGACAATACGGTAAACAGTAACTTACGCGCGGCCTCCATCACGAAAGTCGGCACGGGAACGCAGATCTTCTCCGGCGCCAATACCTACACCGGCAAAACGACCGTCTCGAACGGAACGCTTCAGATCGGAAACGGCGGTGAGAACGGCTCGCTCGGCACCGGAGCTGTCGAAGTCCAGCACGCTGCGACGCTGCAGTTTGACCGTTCCGCGGAATCAACGCTCCGGGCTGACGCCAACCTTTTCGGCACACTGCGAAATATGAAATCGACCCTGAACGTGGGTTCCGCCGACGCTCCGCTCACTTTCCAGCCGCAGGGACAAAAATTCATCGCAGACTCCGATGCAAAGATCCGATTCCATCTTGCCGACGCCGTGCAGAAAACAAACGCGCGTTTTACCGGAGACGGAACGATCGAATTCTCCGGAAATACCGTGCTGGATGCCTCGGACGCGATTTTCACGATGGGCGAAAACGGCGTGACTGTCTTCGACGGCGGAAGCGTCACGGCTCCGATCTACTCCGACTTCGGCACTCTGACCGTCACGAACGATACGGTGTGGAACATCGCGGTCCATGAGGGGACTTGGAGCAAAACGGTCTACTCGAACGCGGACGGAAACATCAAACCGACGACCGCGTATACCTCCTCGAAATACCTTGGAGAGGGAAAAAACGTGGATGACCTGATCAACAATACCTCCAACTCCTCCGTTCGCGCCAACGGCCTCGGAAACAATTCGGCCGCCTCGTACCGCACGTACATTACGGTCACGGAAGAAACGACACTGGACCTGACCGGCGGCTATGATGACTACGCCGGTATTTTCGCCATGAAAATCACGGACGAAAACGGCATCGTTCTTGAATCTCCCGAGTGGCAGACGCTTCTGGATTTCGGCGGGAAGTGTGCCCGCGTGACGGCATCCGGCGTCGTTCTCTCTCCAGGATACTATCTTCTTGACGCGCGTGTCGCGGACGTCGGAGGCGATGCTTACGCGAACAACGGAGCGATCCTGGATCCAACCGGAAAACGGCTCGGTCTGGGGATCCGGCTCACCGGCGGTGCGCTGACGGGCGACACGTACTATTCGCTGACCATTGGCGATGACGGCTTCATCGGTGATCCCAGCCTTGGGCTGACGTTAGAAACGCAGCGCGAATTGGCCGCAGGAACGCGGGCGTTTAATATCGCGGAAGGCAAAACGCTGACCATCCGCAACCCGGCTCCCGCCGATTCCGTCACGATGACCGCCAACGTCACCGGCACGGGCACGCTCGCGCTGGAAAACACATCAGGCGCAAATTCCGTCTACGCCCTTTCCGGTTCCTCGGCCGGCTCGCTGTACGCGGGGGACAACATCACGATGAAGCTCTCGAAAGACACGCGTTTCGAGCTGACTGGCGATTATTCGCAGGGAGACGTTGATTTCCTCATCGACCTGACCGGGATCACTGAAGACACCGGCTGGTTCACGGAAGTCAGCGGCACGGAAGGTCTGACGGAAAACACGACCTTTACGTTCACCACCTCCGACACGGAAATGCTTCCGGTGGAACTCACCTTCTTTGCCGGTACGGGACTCACGGACGAGCAGTGGGCCAAAATGGTCGATCTCTCGCAGGTGAGCGGCATTTTGAACGCCGGAAATCTTTTCGTGGATGAACGCGGAACGCTCCACGTGACGGTTGGTGACGTGACTTCACTTCCGGAACCGTCCGCCTACGTCCTGCTCGGCTGCGGACTCGCGCTTCTGGCACTGATGCGCCGCGGAAAGAGAAAGTAGAAGCAGGCGCAGACGTAACAGCAAAAGAAAAGCATTCGCACCTCAAGGGAGGCCCGTTTCTCGCGGTCCTCACTTTTTTAGTATCTTTTCAAACTCCGCCGCACACAAAACGCGGAAGCACTTAAGAAAAAAAGCCGTCTCCGCGCACGGCAGAAACGGCTTTTCATGTGCTTAAAAACCCTTTTAACGTTTCCGTCTCATGAGGAACAGTCCGCCAAGTCCAAGGACGAGGAGGACCATCGTGCCGGGTTCGGGAACCTGATTGCTCGTACCGTTAAAGGAAAGGATACCGTCGGTGAAATCCCAGCCTTCGGTCAGCCCCATACCGTTCAGGGTGACGGAGAAGAAATCGCCAGTCAGCGTTCCGTCATTTGCCGTCGAGAAAAGTTCCCATTCTGTGCCGGGAGCGACGCTCATAAGGTCGTCGATCGTCAGGTCAAGGATCGTGTGGCTTACGTCCATCGAACCGCCGTCGATGAGGATCTTGTCGAATTCCGACGCATCGGA
>JAFQUP010000001.1 GCA_017408405.1 Thermoguttaceae bacterium | reverse complement strand
GTACTTCAGCGGCTCGACCAGCTCAAACTGCATGTCTTCCGGAAGACCGCCGACGTTGTGGTGGCTCTTCACGATCTTCGCAGTTTTCGTTCCGCTTTCCACGATGTCCGGGTAGATCGTGCCCTGACCGAGGAACTCGATTCCGTCCAGTTTACGCGCTTCTTCCTCAAAGACGCGAATGAATTCGCCGCCGATGATCTTGCGTTTCTGTTCCGGGTCGGCCACGCCTTCGAGCTTCGTGAGGAAACGCTCGGAAGCGTCAACGTAAATGAGATTCGCACTGAGCTGGTTCCGGAAAACTTCCACGACCATCTCGCTCTCGCCTTTGCGCATGAGTCCGTGATTCACGTGGACGCAGTAGAGCTGATCGCCGATCGCCTTCACCAGAAGCGCCGCGACGACGGAGGAATCCACGCCGCCGGAGAGGGCCAGGAGGACCTTTTTATCGCCGATCTGCTGACGAAGCAGTTCGACCTGGTCCGCGACGAAGTTCTTCATGTTCCAGTTGGCCTCGGCCTGGCAGACGTCAAAAATGAACGGCTTGAGCTGCTCGCACATCTCGCTGTCGCATTCCGGGATGGTGTCCCAGTCCTGCGCCTTCTTTCCGCGCGTGTGGTCGATGACCAGAACGGGGACTCCCAGATCGTAGACCCAATCGCCCGCCGCGATCTTGAGACCGTCCACCACGTCGTTTTTCCCGCCGTTGATGATGATTCCCTTAAGATTCGCGATTGCTTTGAGTTCGGATTCCGTGATGTCGTGAGCGTAAATCTCGCTGTAGACGCCCAGAGCACGGATCCCTCTGGCAAGACGTGAATTTTCTTCACTGCCAAGGTCAAGAATGGCAATAAGATCCTGTTTCATTTTGAAATCTCCCAAAAAAGATGGTTACGAAATATCGTAGAGGGTCGAATCCGCCGCGCACGCTGCCGTATCATTAGCGCAAAAACGACAGAAAAACAAACCTGAGCGTATTTTAGCAGATTTTGAGATTTTGTCAAGTTTTGAGAAAACGGAATCTCCCAAAAAGAAGAAAAAAAAGAAAAAAAGCAACTTTTCCCAAAAGGAACCGCCCCCTAAATAAACGGGCGAGAGTCACAGCCGCTTATTTAGGGGGGTATTGTTCTCGGATGATTAAATACTACGGTAAAGTAACCGGCTGTCCATCTGCTCGATTCGCGAGCCTTTCATGCGTTTCTCCGTCAATGGAGTATGAAATTCTCTGTACAGATCCATCGCACATGACCATTCCAAACGCGCCGGCATGGGAACTTCCGAAGCGGTAGGAGGTTCCGACTTCATACTGTGAACGATCCTGCATGGGGAGCCGTGAATCTTTTGTCGAGACACGCATATTGTCGCCGTCACATCCTCCGTAAACGCTAATATCGTCTGTGTAGCAGAAAGATGAGCTTGTCGATTCATACGCTTCCGGCGCCAGGTATTTCTCGCCGATCAGGTATGTGTTACTCGTTCCGTCCCTAATTTCGCCGATTCTTGCCGCGCCGTAGTCAAAACTGACACCGTTGGCTTTCGGGTCGTACCAGGTTTTATTTTTCGCGCAGGTTAAGCTGCTTGACCAATTGGAGTTGGTGGATTGGTTCATTCCATTGTTAAATCCAGTCGTATTTGTTCCGAAGCTCGCGGCATAGTCTCCCTTGACGCATTCGGTCATGGAGTCGCAGTCCTTGCCATAGTCCCGCATATAGTAGAGTTTCGCGGTGCGTCTTGAGGGGCAGTTGAAAACATTTACGGGAGTCTGGCAGCGAGTTTTTGTTCCAGTTTTCTGCGTTCCGCTAATTTGATTAACGTCTCTGTCGGAGCCGAGCTGGAAGATTGCGTCCTGCTCAATAAATGGGAGTATGGAGTATGCCCAGCTTCCTGGCTGCATGTATCCGAAACCAAGATCCGGGTCTCCTTTCCAATAGAAATACCAACCGCCAGCTGGATATGTTTTAACGGTTGATTCGTGGTTTAATGACGCGATTCCCATCTGTTTCAGGTTATTGCTGCACTGCATTCCCCGAGCGGCTTCACGGGCTTGCTGAACAGCCGGCAGGAGAAGTCCCACCAGCATTCCAATGATCGCGATAACGACCAGAAGCTCGACCAGAGTAAATCCGTAACGTTTCATACGATTTTCCATATTAAAATCTAATTGTCTTCGAAAACCCATTTAATTTAAATTATAGTTGATAATTTATATCTGTCAAGAGTTCTTTCAGGCAAAAAGCAAAAAAATCTAAAGATTTATCTAAACCCCCCTTCCATTTCAAAAAAAATCAAGTATAATTGAGTAAGTTAAAAAGTATCAATCATCATGAATCTATCCAGTCAGTGATAAAGGTAAGTCATGACCCCGCATATCGAACTGTTGAAAAAATATCTTCTCGAACAGAAACATTTTCAGTTTCGCCGTCAGGTGGATTGGGATTCTCTTCTTCCCCGTTGGGATATCGACCGGGATCGTCAGGCCGCGGTAATTCTCAAGACCGTTCTTTCGGAAGAGGCGAAACATCCGGTATTTCTTCCGAATGAACGTATCGTTCTTACCAGGACATGCGCTAATCTTCCGGAACGTTATCCGTCGGAAGTAATGGAACGCCTTCGAAAAGAAGCGTATTTTCATGAAAAAGGCGTGGTTTTCAATCTGAGTCCCAATTTTGAGGAAACGCTCTCCACAGGCCTTGAGGGGAAACGTCTTGAGGCGGAAAAACGCCGTGAACGCGCTCTTGAGGAAAGAGACTATGGCGCGGTAGAATATCTTGACGCGGTTCTTAGCGGAATTCAGGCCATTTACGACCTGGTAGACGCCTATGCGGAAGAAGCCCGGAAACGCGGAATGATTGAGATTGTTTCCATGCTGTCGAATATTCCGCGAAAACCTGCCCGTAATTTCCATGAGGCTCTTCAGTTTATTCGTATTCTGCATTATGTTTTGTGGTGTGAAGGCGCGTACCATAACGGAGTAGGCCGATTGGATCAGTATCTTTATCCGTATTTGATCGCGGATCTTCATAAAGGTGTTCTTACGCGGGAAACCGCTTTGGATTTACTCGAAGAGTTCTTTCTTACATTTAATCGCGACAGTGACCTTTATGTTGGCGTTCAACAGGGCGATAACGGACAAAGCATGATGCTCGGCGGATGCGATCGGGACGGAAACGATGCAGCCAATGTTCTGACGATTCTCTGTCTGGAAGCGTCGTGCGAGCTTAAACTGATAGATCCGAAGATAAATCTTCGCGTTTCGAAAAACACGCCGATTGAAGTTCTCGAAAAGGCCACGGAACTGACGAAACAGGGGATTGGTTTCCCGCAATACGCTAATGATGATGTCGTTATTCCGGGGTTGGTTCGCCTTGGATACGAGCTGGAGGACGCGCGTGACTACGCGGTGGCGGCGTGTTGGGAGTTTATCATTCCCGGCATTGGCATGGACATTCCGAATATCGCGGCGGTTTCTTTCCCGTCCGTAGTTAATACTGTCATGCGCAGCGGGGCGGGGCAGGCCGCTGACTCATTCGCTTCTTTCATGCAGGTAGTTCGCGATGAACTGTTCGTTCAGGCGGATACGATTGCCGCTTCGCTTGAACGGGTGGATATGCTTCCCTGTCCGATACTCTCCATGCTCTGCAAAGGGCGGATTGAGCGCGGCCTGGATATGTGCTGGGGAGCAAAATACAATAATTTTGGAATCCACGGAACCGGTCTGGCTCCCGCGGTTGATTCCCTTGAATCAATTAAACATCTTGTTTATGAAGAAAAAAGCCATTCTCTGGAACAGCTTGCGGCAATCGTGGACAAAGATTTTCAGGGTGAAGAGTCACTGCTGGCGAAAGTACGGCATGAATTTCCCAAGTTCGGCAATGATGTTGATGATGTAGATGAAATCGCGGTTCAGCTTTTGAATGATTTTGCCGATTCGTGGGAGAATCGAATCAACTGCCGCGGCGGTATTTATCGGGCAGGGACAGGCTCCGCGATGTACTATATCTGGCACGCCAATGAACTCCCGGCCACACCGGACGGACGTCTCGCGAAAAATCCGTTTCCCGCTAATTACGCGCCGAGTCTTGACGTTCAGGTCGCAGGGCCAGTTTCCGTCATCAAATCTTTCACGAAACCGGACCTCACCCGCGTCATCAATGGCGGGCCGCTCACCATTGAACTTCACGACAGTGTTTTCCGGCATGAAGACGGTATTAAAAAAGTCGCGCAGCTTGTGAAACTCTTTATTGATCGGGGCGGACACCAGCTGCAAATCAATACTATTAACCGCGATCAGCTGCTTGACGCGCAGGAGCATCCGGAAAATTATCGTCAACTTATTGTCCGTGTCTGGGGGTGGAGCGGCTATTTTGTGGAACTTGACCGGCCGTATCAGGATCAAATCATCCGTCGCGCAGAAATGACGATTTAAAACTTTGATTTACGGAAAAGCCTTTCTTTTTGGGGAAGGCTTTTCTTGTTTTGACTGAAAATTTTTCCATTTTCAGAAAACTTTCAATATTTTCTCCCTAAAAATAGGTTTTCGCGTAACAGCCGAACGTTTATTCTAATAAAGGACCGGAATTAATGGTTTACGCCGGTTTATGTTATTGGTAACAGAAAATGTCACAAAGAATTCCATGTGTCACCAATCTTCAATCGTAACGATTTTGACAGATTTTCAGCCTGGGAATTTTTATTCCGCGCAAATGAAAGGAATCCTCCTTTCCCGGGTGCCTGGGGTAAGGATTGTCGAGATAACCGAGTCAGTCCTTCCGCAGAATATACTCCACGGAGCATTAATCCTGACCCAGACAGTGCCGTTCTTTCCGGAAAAAACGGTCCATATTGCTGTCGTCGATCCGGGGGTTGGTACGGAACGCGAATTGCTTTGCGCGGTCCTGAACGAGAAATGGGGGCAGCAGCGAATTGTTTGTCCCAATAATGGTCTTCTGACATTTCTGCTGGAGAAAGACGCGGTTTCAGAAGTGTTTTTTCTGAAAAACTCCGCCTGCGTTCAGGAGAAGATTTCATCTACTTTCCATGGTCGGGATATTCTTGCTCCCGCTGCTGCCTGTCTTGCCAACGGCGGTAAACCGGATGATCTTGGGCCTCCGGTCAAGCAGGAAACACTTCTTCGCCTGAACTTTCCCAAACCAGAGATCAGCCAGGAAGAAAACAGCCTGAAAATAACAGGAGAGATTCTTTTCGCGGATTCGTTCGGTAATCTCGTGACGAACGTTACTCATCGCGATTTTTCGGTTTTTGAACCATTTTCCGGCCAGACTTTTGAGGGGACCGCGCAACTTGGAGGAATGCGTTTCCTGCCAGTGCGAACCTATGCGGAGCAGGGCGTTGGTACTCCCGTCGTTCTCTTTGGTTCCCAAGGTTTTCTGGAATTGGCAATCGTTAATGGGAATCTGGCGCAAAGCGGAAATTTTCCTCCGGGAACCCGTTTTTCATTGGAGGTTAGACGATAAATCAGTCGAAACTTTTGGCTGTTGGATTCTTTAATTCTAATCATTTCCGCCGTATTGCCGGGAGTATGAACGTGCTTGCCGAAAGGAAATTTTTACGTTGGGAGAACCTTCGGCTGAGGAATGGGGCCGATTTTCATTTCATGATTTGGAATTTTTTACTTAAATATCCGTGAGAAATTCGTGGGAAATCAATGTTTGACTGTTTCCAGGGATTATTTCAATTTTCATTTCCACTTCGCAAAACTCTAAAAAAGTTCCATGAATCACAAAAAGGAGTTTGTTATGGCTTTCAGTTTTTGTCGCTACATTTTTCCCATGTTATTTGTTTTAGCAGAAGCTGCCATTATTTTTTTCTGTGGAAATCACGACCTTCAGGCAAGATGGTTCGGTTTTTTGGTCGGGATTTCCACAGGATTCGTGTTTTTGCCAGCAGGTACTATCCATCAAAAATACTTTTTGCCGCCGCAAAATGCCAGTAAAAAAAGATTTTTTACCGTCGCTGTTACGGCTGGTTATCTTTCCGGCCTAATTTTGGACACACTTTATTTTGCTTTTTACGCGGAATTTATCAACCAGCTGTTTCTTATCCTTTTTGCCGTGGAGCTGATTTTGGTTTTTTGGTTTTTTCAATCGCGTTTCTCTCCGCGGAATTTTACCTCAATGGTGATCGAAACTTCACCGACTCACGAATCGAAGGCCGTTTCTGAAACTGGTGAAAATATTGAGTCAGAACAGGCGGCTGAACCGATTCAGACGCCAGAATCTCCTTGTTCTGACTCTTCCCGGTCGGAAATTCGGATTTTTAATATTGGGCAATGGGTAAAATGCGATATTCTCCTCTTACTGAGTTCACTTCTCCCGGCAGTACTCGTTTTTTCCATGGCAACGCCGTGTTTTATTCTCCAAAAACGTGAACCCCAGGAAGGAATCTACATTTACGCCAATGATGTTGCCTGCACGATTCCAGGGGCGAACATTATTTCTGTCCGCCTGAGATTTTTAACGCATACCGGTCTCTGCCTTATTACCAAAACGCCGGACAGAATCAATCAAATCCGTCTTGCGGCCGGGAAAAATAAATTGAATTTCACAAAGCTGAACGATGAATACTGGATCCGGGATTTGAACCTGGACATTCAAAACTACGATGGTTTTACCAATTACGGTAGTTCCACCAGCCTGGACGATCGTTCATTTCCGTTTGATATTGATAATTGGAAACACTACCTCGAAGGACGTTCCATGAATGACCGTCTGCACCCCGCGATTCAGGTCCTTAAGCTTCCGGTTGAAAACGTGCTTGAGGCTTGGGAGAGGGTTGAAACATTCAAAAACGAAATCAACACTAAATATCCTGAGGGATTTATCTACAGTCCGGTACCGTACCAGGGAAATTATGTCCGTTTTTTCAACTGTAATTCCCTTACCGTAGGAATCGCGGATGGTATTCTTGATTGCGGAAAGGAAGCTGAGAAAATGACAAACCGAACCATTCAGATAGGAGGGCAAGGTCGTGAGGACGGAAGGAAACTCCTTGCCGACTACCAATCGCCTGAATTTGCTGAAAATATCAAAAAAGAACGTGATTTCATGAAAAAACAGCCCTATGAAAAACAAAAATGGATTCATAGGATACTTAACCGGCAAAATTAACACTAAAAATTCCTTTATTTTTAAAAAGACTGGATTATTTTTAGAAATTCAGTCTTTTTTTTACTTGCATTTTTTCAAATTCAGGATATAATACTTTTATGGCTTCGAATTAAGTAAAGTTTGAGGCATAACTGTTTCCTGAATATCGGCAGATTGAGAAAATGAAAAAAAAAGGCTTTACGCTTGTTGAGTTACTCGTAGTCATCGCGATTATTGGAATGTTGGTAGCGCTCCTCCTTCCTGCGGTTCAAATGGCTCGTGAATCCGCGCGTCGGATGCAGTGTCAAAATAAACTGAAACAGCTTGGATTGGCAGTACACAATTATGTTTCTGCTCATAACAATCACCTGCCGCCTGGAATTGGAGATGAACAGTATCGTGAAACATGGGATGTGGGCGTAGATAACTACGGTGTGTTCGTTTTTCTGCTGCCGTATCTTGATCAGAACGCTCTATACCAGATGATTGATCAGGAACAAAGTCTCAATTCCTTTATTGCGTCGGCAGCTGGATCTACGGTGCTCTACACTCCTATTAACGCTTTTCTTTGCCCAAGTTGGGGTGAAGAGCCGGTCGCCGGTCTTGGGCAAGGCTACGCCAGTTATGAAAAGGGAGCGTTGAAAACCTACGATGGAGTGAACGGGGCAATTATTTCGGCGGAGGATAACAATGGGCTGAAAGAAAGCGAAAAAATGAAAGTTTCCTCCGGATTGAATTCGTGCTACGGCAAGATTCCTAATAACGGTCTTCTGCAATATGGAAACAAAACCGGCATTGGTACTGTTAAAGACGGCCTGAGTCAGACGCTTCTTTTTGGAGAGATGGTGCATGCCGATAAATCTGTCAGCGGGAATTATCACAAATACCCTGGAAGTAATCGGGCGTGGATACGCGGCTGCCAGAATGGCGGAAACGGTGCCAAGACGCTTTACCCGGTAAAAGCCATTCGCTGGGAACTAAATACCGAGTGTAATCGCGTTGATAGCGGAACGTCAAGTTCATCCGTTCCTTTCAACCATCTCCCATTCAGTTCTCCGCACGCGGACGGTGTCTTTTTTGCGCGCGGTGATGGAAGTGTATCCTATCTGAATGATGAAATGGAACTTTCCATTCTTAAACGTCTCGCAACGCGTGACGGCGGAGAAGCGGTGGACGAAACCAAAGAAGATTGACCTTCCCGTTGCCGCGTACAGACTCGAAAATTTTGGGGGTTTTTCGGTAAATTTTCCAATGGTTCCTCTTGCGCGATTCTGATTTTGTGGTATACTGCCAGTATTATACCAGAACGATAATTCCTCAAGTTTTAGTAAGGATAATGAGAATTATCGCGAATGGAAACGCTTTAAGCGAGACCACTTTCCCCTTCGCAGGTATCCCCTGCAAGGGGTTTTTTTATGGAATTCTTAATAACGGCAAGAACACTGAAAGTCGAGCTTTAATACCAGGAATCAGATTGCATGGAATCAATCACGATGAATCAGAAAGAACGAATGTTGGCGGAATTGCCCTACAAACCGTGGCTGGACGGTATGCGGCAGGAACATATCGAATGTAAAAGAAAGATATTTGAATTTAACCGCCTTCCGCCGGAACGCTGGCACGAAATACCGGCACTCCTCCGGGGAATCCTGGGAAAATGCGGTGAAAAAATTTGGATTGAGGCGCCTTTTCACTGTGATTATGGTTGGAATATTGAAGTTGGCGAAAATTTCTACGCAAATTATAATTTGACGATTCTTGACGTTGGAAAAGTCACGATTGGGAAAAACGTTATGTTTGGCCCTAATGTTTCGCTTTATGGAGCCAGTCATCCCATTCATCCTGATTCCCGAATTTCGGGATATGAATTTGGCTTGCCGATTACCATTGGGGATAACGTCTGGCTGGGGGGGAGCGTCGTGGTCGTTCCGGGCATCTCCATTGGAAATAACGTCGTCGTTGGTGCCGGGAGTGTCGTGACGAAAAACCTGCCGGACAATGTGTTGGCGGCTGGAAACCCTTGCCGAATTCTCCGTCAAATCACTGAAAAAGACCGCGATTTTTATTTTCGTGACAGAAAATTTGACGTAACGGACTATTGAATAGTTCTTCGTGTGATTTTCAGAAAACGCTTGTGCCGCTTAATTTATTCTCAAGGCGGGAAATTTTGATGAAAATTTTGGAAAGTTTACGAGGTCCCTATTTACAAAAGATTTTATGTCTGTTAAAATAAAAACAGAATGAAGCGGTTTTATTCTGGAAAGCACTTTCCGCCGCCTACCTCTACCTGCCACCTTTTCAAGGAGTACGCAATGTCTGAATATTTACCTAATATTTCCAAAGTCAATTTTGAAGGTCCCGAAAGCAAGAATCCGCTCGCGTTCCGCTACTATGATCCGAACGAGCTGGTCGAAGGCAAGAGCATGAAAGACCACCTCAATTTCTCTGCCGCGTACTGGCACACCATGCGCATGAACGGCGTGGATCCCTTCGGTTCCGCGACCATGTCCCGTCCGTGGGAAGGTGCCGTCGATGACGTCGCCAACGCGCAGAAACGCGTCCGCGTCTTCTTCGAGATCTGCGAAAAGCTCCAGATGCCGTACTTCTGCTTCCATGACCGCGACGTGGCTCCCGAAGGCGCGACGCTTGCCGAGACGAACAGGAATCTCGACGAAGTCGTGAAGGTCTTCAAGGAAGAGATCGAACGCACCGGCATCCAGATGCTTTGGGGAACGGCGAACCTCTTCAGCAATCCGCGCTTCATGCACGGCGCAGCGACCTCCTGCAATGCGGACAGTTTCGCTTACGCGGCGGCACAGGTCAAGAAAGCGATCGAAGTCTCCAAGGAACTCGGCGCGAAAGGATACACTTTCTGGGGCGGACGTGAAGGATACATGTG
>JAFQUP010000181.1 GCA_017408405.1 Thermoguttaceae bacterium | reverse complement strand
GAGCATTTCCCGGCTGGTTGGGAATGTTTCACCGTCCACAGTGTATCGGGTGATACGCGGAAAACAGGCGGAACTGGAAGAGCGGAAACGGATTTTCAACGACACCGCCCGCGAACAGTTCGGATTGTCCATGAGAGAAAAGGTAGAGCGCAAGCGGAAACTCCTTGAAAAGCTGGGAGAGAGCATTGACGCGCTGGATTTTTCGACAGTTCCGCCGGAAAAGCTCTTGAAATTCTATCTGGATTTGGTAGAGACGATACCGGAGACGGCGGGCAAGTGTGAGCCGATGAGCGATATGGAGGAAAACCTGTTGAACGTTTTTGGTTAGTTTTGACCATGAAATCTGGACATCGCCGAAAGCCGTAAATGGAAAGCGATTATTGCGCTGGGGCGTTTTGCCGGATGTCGTGGAGCTTGCGACCTGTTCCGGCTGAAATGGGATGAAATCCGGTGGAGTTGCGCCGGAGAGATTGGGGCCGTCACTCTTTCTGGAAATGGGAAAAACAAAAAGCGCGGAACGATTCCGCTTGCGCCGGTATTGGAACAGGCTCTTTCTGATTGGTTTGAGGTTGCGCCGGAGGGTGAGCGCGTGTTTCCGGATTTGACCAAAGACTCAAACGTAAACACGATGTTGAAAACATACGCTACACCGACCAAACGGACGCAGGGGGCCGAAAAAGGGGCCGATTTGAGAGGAAACCGGAACGGTTCGGGGGTGGTTTCATACTATGAAAACACGGCACGGAACGCGGATTTTGGCGGGGGCCGAAAAAGGGGCCTTCTTGAGCAGAAAAGGGGCCAAATTGGGGGCCTGTACGGCAACGGAGAGAAAAGCACGGACGAACAGAAAAGCACGTCAAGTCCCGTAATTTACGAGCTTATGCAAGAAATTGAAAAAGGCTTGCGAAATCTTGCAAGCCCCGAAAGTAGCCCGGAAGGGATTCGAACCCCTAACCCAGGGATTATGAGTCCCCTGCTCTCACCATTGAGCTACCAGGCCAGGAAAATTTGATTTGATAAGATAATCTAATAAATTTTCAATTACTTACTCTATTTTACCTTTTTCTCTGTTTCTGACAAGGGGGGGAGGGACTATTTTGGGGTATTTCTCTTTAAAGTGATTGGGAAGGTGAGAATTTTTAAGGCGGTATCAATCTCCAGCCTCAGGAATTTCAGACCAGTTCGTCGTGTATGAAGGGGATTTTCGGTCTCGCCGGCTTTGCCAATTTTGTTCCTGTTTCAGGCCTTCGGAGGCGAAAATGATGGAAGAGCGTCCCAATTCACGGTGCAGCTGGTCAAGGACGTTCATCAGATTTTTCCGTGTTTCTTCTTTTTGGTCGTTGAATGCCTGTTCTTCGGCGGATTGGAAAATTCTGAATTTGTCTGGTTCCGGAATATTCGTAATGGCCATGAGGGTGATTCCGGCTTTTTGGTAAGTGACGTCCGGTCTGAATTTTTGGCGCAGAACATTCAGGACTTTTGGCTGGACACTCATGGTGTCGTTGAGCGCTCTGCCCAGCGGAATGGTGAATCCTTCGGAGTATGGCATACGTTCATGGGCGGAGTCCGGTCCCGGAATGAAACCGTAGAGCGAGAGCCAAACGGCACTGGTAAAAAGATCATATTTACGCAGGCGTGACATTGCTGTCGCGAGAAAGGCGGAGACAGGATGAGTCAATTCGTCCAGGTCGCAGAGCGTTTTTCCGAAGGAACGTGAGAACTGTATCGAGTATTTGGGAGGCGCGAAATCTTCCAATTCCAGACATGGTTCCCCGCGCAGCTCTCGTACGGTACGTTCCTGACAGATGGAAAAGTCATGCCGAACGCGTATTGGGTCGAGGGAGGCGAGGTCCCACGCGGTTCTTACGCCGCGGGCGAGAAGAGGTTTGAGGAGCCTGCGTCCGATTCCCCAGACTTCACTGACCGGCATTTCACGCAGCACTTCCCGGATGGTTCCTGGATCATTGAGGGTAAAGGAGGGAATGCGTCGTGTTTTCGCGACATGAGTCGCGGCTTTCGCAAGAGTTTTAGTTGGGGCAACACCGAAAGAAACAGGTATTCCAGTCCATTTCCAAACGGTGTCCACGACTTGACGCTGAAAGGGTTCTGTCTCGGCGTTTTCGATTCCACTGAGATCCAGAAAGGCTTCGTCAATTGAATAAACCTCGATATTTGGGCAGTATGTTCGCAGAGTCCGCATGACGCGGCGGCTCATGTCAGAATAAAGTTCAAAATTCGCGGAAAAAACGGAGATGTTGAGTTCCTCGCATTGTCTCCGGATCTGAAAAAACGGAACTCCCATCGCGATTCCAAGTGCTTTTGCTTCAGGTGATCGGGCAACGACACAGCCGTCATTGTTCGACAAAACGATGACAGGTCTGTTTCTTAAGCGAGGAACAAATACTTTTTCGCACGAGGCAAAAAAAGAATTGCAGTCAACCAGGCCAAACATTTTTTAACGTCTCCGACCCTGAAAGTAAGTATTCATCAATGATTTTGGTGCTTGGAATAGATTGGCAAATTCAAATGAAACTGAAAAAAGGCCGTACTCAGCGACAGCTGGTCGAATGCTGCGGCCGAATACGGAACGGATTTTCACGGAAAAGAACGGCAAAGACTTTTCTCGAAGGCAATATTAATTTTCGGGAGCTACTCCTTCAAAACAGCTGAACCGGGCCCAGACAGGGTGGTGGTCGAATGGGATCTGTTCCATTTTTTTGAATTGCCGTTTTAGGTCCCATATTCCAGACATATTTCCGTATTCGGCCAGGGGATTTGCCTGAAAGAGGATATTTTCCGAAACGAAGGAGAATTTCCCAAAGGTATTGGTTGGAAATTCCGGGTTAGCCCAAATAAGAGTCTGGTTGAATCTTGAGTCTCCGATGACGGTATTTCTTGGTTCAACCCCGAAGTGTCCGAAAATGATGACATCATCTTCACGGTCAAACTGATTTCTCGCGGGCTGTTCTTTGAGTTTGGCAATGACTCTTGGGATTTCCTGCACTTCCCTCATCTGATCTTCAGGATAGATCTGCATATTGACGGCAATGAATGTGAAAGCCCTGTCCGCCGGTACCTTTTTTACTCTGTACTTCGCGGCGAGCGGCGGAAAAGCGAAAGGCAGGTTTACCTGACCCACGAGCTGAACGGAGGAGGGATCCACTTCCAAGACATTCCGATCGTAAAGGAAAACGGGAACGGGTCTGTTCATGGATGGATTTTGGTTTGGGAAAATCGCGGTGTACGCGTATTCTCTGCCAGTTCGTATCGACAGGTTTTCCGTGATTTTTCGCAGCATTTGGGGATTGGGAGCGTAAATTCCCTGAATTCCAACCAAATCAAACTGCGCGAGTACCGTCAGAAGCTCGTCGAAGAACTGTTCGTGGTTCAAGTGCTGAGGCCGAAGCGGCTCCACACTGAATGAAGCGGTTAAAATTTCTTTCGGATGCTCAAAAATACGATGAATCTTCCTGATCGTCAAATCGGGCTGAAGATCTCTCCTCATGGTATCGATAGCCGCGGAGGTGCCAATGGAATTGTTCTCTCTGACGGATTGCGATTCCGGGACAGAAGGCGCTTCAAGAGGCTCCTGCGGTCCGGAAGGTTTACTCACCTGATGCGGACGATCGTGAACATTGGCATGCTGCGACGGGTTTGTTTCATCTCCTTCACCCTCTTTGGGCGGGAAACATTTTTTTATTTTACTGATTCCTAAATTACTTAATCCGACCAAACCTTCCTGATGCTGGAGACGATCATCCTTGCTCATCTCTTCAGGAAATGCCGGATAGTCGGTGCGTTCAGATTCTGACCGCGTCGTGATGACAAGGCGTTCCAGTTTATTTGAGTCTTTCCAGGTGAAAACATCTACCTGAACCAGAGAAAATAAAAATAAAACGCCTCCGGCTAAAATCAGGAATAAAGTGAAAATACGGGGCATTGCGTCCTCCTTGCGTGCCAAAAGGATTTTGTCCAATACCATTATTCCACACAAAATCCGTTCAGGCAAGCGAATTCTCGTAAATTATATGCGTTTTTTGAAGATTTTGAGAAAAAAAACGAATATTTTGTTCATAGTAAATATTTCAAAGATGGCGAGAAGAAGAAATGATATGAAAGAACTTTGAGCCTGATCGGATCAGGCTCATGAATTGGAGAATTTCAGGTTGGAAATTTTTAGTCAGGAAAAATCCGTTCTTAAAGGGGTTAAGGCTGGGTATCCCGGATTGTTTTTTTCTCTCCTGTCATCATTTCCTCCGCGATTTTGAGTTCCTCCGGAGTATTCACGGAAA
The DNA here is from genome assembly GCA_017408405.1 of Thermoguttaceae bacterium. Lineage (GTDB taxonomy): Bacteria > Planctomycetota > Planctomycetia > Pirellulales > Thermoguttaceae > RGIG3701. Next base: position 21,258 of record JAFQUP010000181.1, on the reverse strand, counting down.
CAGCTTCAATGGGTTGAAGGATGGGGAGTGCCCGGACTGTTTTGTTTTGGGACAAAAGGAGAGCGGGAGCGTCCGTAATGTAGTACTCGCCCTGCGCGTTGTTCGGGGTTAGCAGTTCCAGCACTCCGAGAAGATCCACCGCGCTGAACACGTAGTAGCTCTGATTTACTTCGCGTATCAGTCGCTGAGTTTCATCGGCATCTTTTTCTTCGACAATGCCCTTGAAATTTCCATTTTCATCACGGAGAATGCGGCCCAGTCCGTGGGGATTTTCGACCACGATGGTTCCCAACAGGCACGCGCATGGGGAATTTCTCCAATCTTCCAGAATGGCGTCGATTGTTGTTCCCTGCATTAAGGGAGAATCTCCGGCAATGATGATGACTGGGAAGGTTTCGCCTCCATTTTCCTCAATGAGCTGGCGAAGTTTCGGGACGCACATTCTGACGGCATGTCCAGTTCCCCGCTGCTCGGTTTGAAGTACGAATTCAATTTCGGTTCTTTCGGCAAGAGCCTTTTGAACTTCTTCCGCGCGGTATCCCACGACGGTCAAAACCTTTTCAACTCCGGCAAACCGGAGCGCGTCGAGAGGGTACGCGATCATGGGCCGTCCGCAGCATGGGGTTAAGACTTTGGGAAGTTCAGAACGCATTCTCGTTCCTTTTCCGGCTGCCAGGACGATGGCGGCGACAAAGGGTTGATTCATGAGGGTTTCCTTTCATTCAGCTGTTTTGGCGATAAATGTGGTTGAAGCGCGTATCCTTTTCAGGCTCAATCATTCAACGGCAAGAGGTAAATATTCCTTTTGCCGAAAATTGGTCAATAGTCTCCCCGAAATTTTCTTCCAGCTTTTTTTTCGGCGTTTCGGGCTTTGTTTTCCAGCCGCCGAAAAACAGAACCTCGGGTTGGTTTGGTCGGGATGCGTTTTCGGCGTTTTTTCAGCGCCTGAAGAAGAATGATTTGGAGTTTCTTCAGGCATTCCACTTTATTTTGAGGCTGATCTCTGGAGATTTGACTGGAAATGATGAGAGTTCCGTCTTTTGAAAAAAGAGACGGATGCTCCAGCTTCATTTTCTGGATTGCTTCCTTTTCCCCGGCAAAAGTCGGGCTGGTCTCAGGATTCCAGAAAAGCGTGACTTTACTCGAAACTTTATTCACATTTTGTCCTCCAGGGCCGCTGCTTCGGGCAAAAGTGAAGGAGATCTCATCGAGTGGGATTTCAAGACCGGGCTGAATGAAAAGTGCCATTCATTTCTCCTGAAAAAACAGTCTGTTAAAAACGTATTGCCGACCAGAAAAATCTCCGGCCGGCAAAGTTGGAAGTATGAAATTGCCCCCCAAAAACAATTGGAGAGGTTTTGAGTTTTTCGTCGGTCCGATTTTAGGATAATCCTAAAATTCCTGAAGGAGATCCATCATTTTTTTGTCCATTTTCAGGCCATGCCAGTTCACGTATTTTACGTCTTGCCTCTCACTGTTCATGACACCGATTGAACCACGGAAATTCCATAAGGCCCATCCCCAACCGGCTTTTTTCCAGTTTTCCATGAGTGAGCGCATCCAGGCAAGGACGACTTCATGAGGAGTTTGATTGAATGCTCCAAATTCACCAACCATGACTCCGCCGATTTTTTCCCATTCCTGCCATGGCTTGACGTAATTGTCCCAGTGCCATTGAGCGTCTTTGACTTGGGAACCATCCCAAATAATTTGAGAATTTTTTATCGCGCAAGTTATGGAAAAAGGACCTTCTGTCCAGGTAGAAGCGCATTTAAGGACAGATTCACCTGCCGCGTTTTCGGATTGGAAAGCCAGCTCCTCAATTGACATCCAGTCTCCTTCCGCGACTCGGAATTGGAGTGCTGCCGTTTCCGCGGGAATCTCTATGATTTCATTTTTGTGATAGAAATTCTGGTAACAGTTCCATTCCGGTTTAAAAACGACCGTTTCCCAGTCACCTTTACCCGGTCCCGGCTGGTAAAGATGGTCAAAAAGAAGTTTTTGAACGTTTCCGGAAGAGTCCAGAGTTTCAATCAGGAGACGGGCACGGGAGGAGACCTGATTCACTTTGAATCGAAGCCGCCCTGCTCTTCCTTTCAGGTTAAGATGAATGACAGCCGGTTTTTGTTGAAATTCCTGGATGCCTGCTTTTTGGGGGTTAAAGAGTAGACCGTTCACATTCAGCAGCGGCCAGGTCGGCGGCGTTTTCATATCGCGCAAATATTCTCCAACCCATGAAGCGCGATAATGGGAGATTTCCATCGGCATGTAGCCGCGAGTTGCCTGAGCAACCTGAAGCTCCCCCAATTCCATCGTGGGTTTTGTTCCCCAGGACATTCCGTCACAGATAATCAGGCGGTTTGGGTCCTCCGCCCGAATCGCTTCACAGAGACGGCGATGAACTTTCATGAATTTGCGGATATCAATATTGGCCGGCTCGTTAAACAGATTGAAACTGACGCTTTCGCCGGGAATTCCCGCGTAACGTTTCGCGAAGGTTTTCCAATGAAGCGCGCAAACGTCAAGGGTCTCATCATCATCCCAAACGAGCGGATCTTCCTGAGGCCTCGCCACCGTATATCCGGGAGCGCGATGAAAATTGATCATCGTATGAATACCGTACTTAAGTCCGTATTCAACCGCGAGGTCAATTTCTTTAAGCGTCTGTTCATGAAATTTTTTTCGGTCTCCTTTCATGATCCAGGCACGGTAATCCATCGGAAGACGGACGAAATTGAAACCCAGATCGCTGATCATTCGGAAATCATTTTCCAGAAAAGGACGGTTTTGCCCATTAAATTTTTCAAGAAGGTTGAATCCACGCCATCGCGGGAGTTTTTTCCAGCTCGCTTTTGGCATTGGCGGAGCAGCGTTTTTTCCTGCTGCTTCTGATGACAGGACTTCAGGCAGTGCGGCAAAAGTTCCCAAAAGCGCGGTACGTTTCAAAAAATCACGACGATTGGCAGGCATAAGAAATCCTTTCGCTGCTCAAAGGACATGGATAAAATCAGAGACACCCTTTTTATCGGCATTTTCGTTTTTTTTCTTAAGGGTGGAATGATTTGAGTAATTTGGGAAAGATTGGAGTGAAATGTCTTGACTTTCTGGTGATCATTTGACAAAATATTACGCGGTTAGCTGATGATTATGAAATGGAAGTGAAAGGGGGTGAAAATGGAATAAAAAGTATTGGAAGAAATGGTGCTCGTTTTGATGAATTGACGGAAAGAAGCCTTAAATTTTAATAATTTAGTGTTAAGCGAAAAAATTTTTTATTCTCTACTTGACTTTTTTGGTCAGAATAGTATGATTAATAAATAGTAGAAAGATCGGAAAAGCTGGTTTTTCGTGAAAATTTTTATTTTATCCTCAGATTGAAAAAGGATCTCAAAATGAGTAGACTTTCCCGCCGTCAATTTATTCAGACCTCAAGTCTTCTGGCCGCAGGTTCCGCCGTTTTGCCGCAGGGGCAGAACGCGGTTCAGGCCGTTCAGGCTCAGGAATCCAAAACGCCGAAACCGAAGAAATGGTTCAAAGGTCAGCTCCACACGCATTCTCAGTGGAGTGACGGCAGTGGACTTCCGGAAATGGTCTGTTACTTCTATAAAAAGAACGGATATGATTTTTATTGCCTTTCCGACCATAATAATTTCCAGAATGATTCTCTTCGTTTCACCGGTTTCGGCTTTAAAAAGGAACCGGAAGACAAGTCCATTTTTGAAGGTGAGACATCGACCTGGAAATTCGTCAATACGAAGAGCGGCTGGGCGCAGATGACCCAGGCTGTGATTGATCAGGCGGTTGAGGTTTATGGAAAAGATTCAGTCAAAATCAAGACGGATAAAGACGGAACACGTTACGTGCGTCTGAAGCCGTTTAAAGAACTTCAGGAACAGTTTGAGGAAAAAGGAAAATTTCTTCTTATTCCGGGTTTTGAGCAGACTGGCGCTTCACGTGACGGGCTGCAGGTCCATATGAATTTCATTAATGTTAAGGACTATTTCCCGTATATTCGCGAAGCGAACGTAGTGGATACGATTAACGCTAATTTTGAAAAAGGAAAGGAGGTTTACGCGAATAATCCGGAACCGTATGTTTTCACGCTGAATCATCCGCAGTGGCCTTTCTACGACGTGACGCCTGAAGCACTCATTCAGCTTGACAAAGTGCATTTCTGGGAACTAACGAATAATCCTCTTTCAGGCGGGCCTGCTGTTCCGAAAGCATGGACGCCGGAAAAGTACTGGGACATCGTGAACGCCTATCGTATCGCGAACCGGAAACACGTACTTTGGGGAACAGGTTCCGATGACCTCCACGGTTTGAAACTTGACAGTAAACCATTCCTCGGCTGGAATATGGTCCGCGCGGAGGAATTGACGACCCGTGCCATTATGGAAGCAATGCTTAGCGGCGATTTTTACGTTTCGAACGGTGTTACTCTCAAAGATGTTCATTTCTGTCCTGAATCCAAAACTTTGAGTGTTTCCGTTGACCCGGAGGCTGGCGAGGGAATTAAAATTGAATTTATCGGAACCAAAAAGACATTCTCCCGCCCGTTTGAGACGATTGAACATGAATCTCCCAAACGCAGTATCTCGGCATACGCGGAAAATATCGGCGTTGTCCTTAAGACGGTTGAGGGAACGGAAGCCGCGTATACGATGCAGGCGGATGATCTTTATGTTCGTGCCCGCGTTACGATCGCCGCTTCAAAAGAAGAGCGTCCTAAATATCAGATTCTCTTCCCAACTGCCTGGACTCAGCCATACGTAAACTAGGACTATTGAAGGAACTTTCAGAAAATCAATTTCAGGAAAACGGATTTTTTGATTTTTGCCTGTGCCGTTGGAAGTCCCGCGTATTATCAAATACGCGAGACTTTCGCGGTTTGTGAATATTCAAAACGTTCACGTTCTTGCTCCTGGAAAGATTTTTGGGGAAATTTTATTAAATTTCGAGAAATTTTTGAGTTTCAGGAACTGAATTTTTATCGTAATGACCACATCTTTGGGAAATAAAGATTCAGGTTTGAATTTCTTTTTTCAGGAGTGTTTTTGATGGAGATTCGGAACGAATTCACGATTGATGTTCGGGTCAGGTATCCAGAATGTGATCCGATGCGAATTGTGCATCATTCGCGATATTTCGTTTATTTTGAAATGGCGCGGACGGAACTATTTCGCGCGAACGGCGGGAATTATGATGAATTTGAAAAACAGGGACTTTCATTTGTCGTAGTTCGGACGGACTGTCACTATCTGAAACCCGCTTTTTACGATGATGTGCTTCAGGTCTCAGTTTTTGTTGAAAAAGTGACTCGGGCAAAAGTAATTCATCGATATGAAGTTCGGCGTAATGGGGAACTTCTTACGGAAGCGCACATTACGCTGGGACTCGTGAATAGGGAAGGGCACGTTACTCAGATTCCGTCTGATCTTCCCGGTTTTGAGCAAAGAAAAGTCAAAGAGAATTAAACAGAGTACTTTGAATTTTTGCCGCGAAAAGAACTTTCGAGTGTTGAGGGAACTTCCAAAAACTTAATTTTCAGAAAAAAGATAAAAAATTTTTTTGCCCGCGGACTGGATGTCCCGCATGCTCTCAAGTACGCGGAATTTCGGTGCCTTTCAAAATCTTAACAGACACTTTTTTACTGGAAAGCGTTTTTTGGGGAGCCCTTAATTGTCGCGGATATTGGCGGTTGAGGTTTGGGCGAAAACAGGAAAAGGTCATGGGTGAAAAGAAGAAGCCGCGAAGAGAAGATGTTCAGGATCTTGATACGCTTTGCGAGTATTGTTCCGGAAAATGTTGCCGGTATTTCGCGATGGAGATTGACGAACCGGTTGACTGGGAAGATTTTGACCGTCTGCGATGGTTTGTTCTCCACGAATCCACGACACTTTTTACGGAGGATAACCATTGGTTTCTTTTGGTTCAGACGAAGTGCCGAAAGCTGGATGAGCAAAATCGATGCACAGACTATGAAAATCGTCCAAATGTTTGCAGACAGTACACGACATCGCATTGCGAGTATGAGGATCACTGGGTTTACGATCGATATTTTGAAACGCCGGAGCAGGTTGCCGAATACGCTGAGGCTCTTTTAGGGCCAAGAAATGGAGATGATATTCGTTCGTCAAAGTGAAAAAAGGAATTGTTAATTTTAAGTAATATTCATGAAATCCCTGAATCTGATAGAGATTCAGCCGGAAATGATTGAATTTGGCAGGGGAGTTTCGAATCAGGTGAAGGAGGATTTTGCTCCTGATTCATGGACCATATTTTCATTTATTTTTTTGTTTTCCTTCCTGAAATTTATTTGATTTTCATCATTCTTGCTTTCTTTTAAGGATTTCCCATGAAAAATATCTTACTTTTTTCCCGTATCAGGTACCAATTGTCGCAGAATTTTACGCTTTGCGGAAGACGGAGTTGTTCTCGAAATTTGAGACTGCTTTTCACCGCGTTTTTTTTCTTTTTCGCGCCATTTATTTGGGCTGGAGAGGGAAAACGCCCATACGAAATGGACTGGGCAAATCGATTCGAGGATGAGGTTCCGCCATTAACCAATTTTGAATCTGAAAATTGGCTCGTTGAAACGGTGGGTTCCGAGGCTTCTTTTGAGATCACGAACGAACAGAAAATCTGGGGAGATTCCGTTGCGAAACTGACTTACCGGATGTTTCCGGATTTTGAGGGGAATCCCAGTCTTACTCTTCGGCCTGAACAGCCGATTAAACTAACTTCTGATTTTGACGCGGTTTCGCTTTGGGTTTACGGGAATAATTGGGCGTGGGTGCCGGTAACCACGACTCCAAGAGTTCAAATTTACCTTTTGTTTCTTGATGAAAATGGAAATGAATTCGGGATTGAACTTGGTCAGGTCAATTGGCGTGAATGGTTTTTGATGTTTAAGCGAATCAGTGAGGAAAATCAGGTGCGTCTCCACGCGGAAAAAGCCCGTTTTTCCGGTATTCGCGTTACCGGAGGCAAAAATACGGAAGACCGAGTTCTTTTCTTCGATAATCTGGCCATTCGGAAAGAAGTCTTCCAAGCGCTTTCTTTCAAGCCGAGAGCGAAGCGGGCATTTGCAGATCCGCGCCAGGATCAGGGCTTGAATACGGGTGAAGGGACTTTACCTTTTCCGACGCGTCCAGAAACCATTTTGCCGGAAAATAAGGTGAAAGATGTTCGACATACGATTTCTGCCGATTTCCAGTCTGGAAGAACGTATTTTTTGAAATATGAAGGTTCAGATGGTTCATTGACGTACTCGGTTTCTCTGCCGTCTCCAGGAGAAGTGATCGCGGTTTCCAGTTCACATGGAAATTTTCAGACGCCGTGGAGTCCAATCTCCGTTAGGTGGAATGATTCGGCTCCAATTTTTCCCATGATTGGCGGCGGGGTTGCCGAATTGGCTCATCCACAGAATCCGTTAGGAGAAAACTGGAAAGTAACGAAATGGGAGTTCATCAAGTCCCAGCTTAAAAAAACGGAGTCGCCGTCATCTCACGCGGAGGATAATCGCGTTTACTTTGTGCCTGATTCAGGCAGTTCCTCTTCGTATCCTAAAGTAGAGACTTACTGGAAAGCGATTGCGGAGAATCCCAAAGCTCCAGAATTCCGTGCGAAAGGAGAGCCTGATGAAATTTCAGCCGAAATCTGTTTCAGTTACTCTATTCTTGAAAAATCTCTTATTCTCGAGACCGAAAGTACTTCGCGACGTGTCGCAAATGTCGCTTACGGCGGGCTTAATACGGAAAAACTGGAAAATGTTAAAGTTTTTCCAATTCCGTATTATTCGTATTCCTATTCAGGTCCGAATCGTCCCAGAGCAATTTGTTTCCGGGTACCGAATTGTTCTGAACCGCTTTTTATTATGGGAAATACCGACTGGTACGTCAATAATGGGAGCGAAATTTACGGACAGTCTGTTTTGGAAAAAAGGCAGAAACTTGCTTTCTTCAATGGCGGAGTTCATTACCGTCCCAAAACAGACGGGCAGCGAAACGCGTGCTATGAACGTTTTTTCCTGACGCTTAGTCCGGATTTTGAAGAAATTTTGCCGACACTTCCCAATCCGATGTCTCCCTGGAAATCGGTTACCGGTCCCCGTCATTGGCGCGCGCATGGTTCAACCGTTCACGAAAATGACAAAAAATACTGGTTTAATGTTCATCGTCACGGCATGACGGAAGTGGTCGTAACGGATCATGAGACCTGTTTCCGTGATGGCGGCGAGAGTTTCACATTCCGTACGAAAGCGGCTCCCGGCAAGGGGGGAGACGCCTCTCTTCGTGCCTATTCAGACTTCATGAATCGAGAATTGGGTTTCGTTTACGGCCCGTACAATAATTTCACGGATTTTGCTCCCGTGAATGAGTATTGGAATACGGATATGCCGTCCAGGACGTGCGAAAATCAGCTTCAAGGGGCTTGGGCACGGTGTTACGCGCCAAAACCTTCCTGGGCGGTGGAGTATTGCGAGAAACTTTCTCCGATCAACCAGGAAAAGTTTAATTTCCGTACCGCGTACTGTGACGTTCATACGGCCGTTTCCGCTTCATCGCGAGTGGACTACGATTACCGGGTTCCGGGGGCCGGGACTCAAGCCGCGACATTTTATTCGTTTGGAGAAATTATGCTTCTCCAAAAAAAGGCGTGGAACGGTCCCGTCTATTCTGAAGGAAATTTTCATTTCCCATACTGTGGTCTGACGGATGGAAATTATGCTCAGGACCAGGGATACCGTCCAGCGGAAAATCCGTGGCTGGTAAATCTTGATTTGCGTAAAATGCACGATCTTTGCGTCAATTTTGGAATGGGGAATCCTGGAATGTTTTATCCGGGAAAATCCGAGCCAAAATCTGATACGCCGGAAACTCGGGATGTTCCCGCGGATCGTTTTTTCTGCGCCACAGTCGCTTTTGGGCATCCTGGTTTTCTCGCGATGGAATATGGAATTCGTGCGGCCATGCGCGGTTACTTTAATGCTCAGCAGCTTCAGGCTCGATTTACGCAGGTTGGCGCGGACAAAATTCTTTATTGCGGACCGGATGGCGAGTTGGCAGAGGTTTCGGAAGCGATTTCTTCCGGAATTATTGAACGCTCTCAAGTGGTCGTGAAGTATTCGGACGGAACTGTCATCTGTGCCAATGGAAGCATGACGGAGCCAATGCGGACGAATGTTGACGGACATTTAATTGACCTCCCGCCAAACGGTTATTCCGGCTGGACCGCGGATAAAAATGTTTTTACCTTCTCCGGATTGCGGAATGGAAAACGATGCGATTACGCGGAATCTCCAGAATACGTTTTCATTGATGGCCGGGGAAGTGTTCAAAGGTTTGCCCGAGCAATAGGAAGCGGTTGCGGAGTTTGCCGAAGAATGGATGAAAATCATTGGGAGATCATTACGCTGGATAATGCTCAGATCGGGTTCCGAATTCCACTTGCCGGGGCTGTCTCCGCCAATTCCGCGGCTGCTCCAGTTTCAGTTAAGGCGATTGATTTTGAGAGAAAAGAAATTGGACCGGCGGAATTTTTTCAAAGCAGAGGATTTACTTACGTGAAACCTGTTCCCGGAGCATTTTCTTATGTCGTGGAGGTTTCTGAAACGGCAAAGGTTCCGGAAGAGTCTTTGATTTCTGAACGTTGTGAGGCTGTGCCGGGAGAAACGCTTCAAATTCAGACTCCAGACGGCATGAAATCTTTCACGATTCCGGAAAACGCGGAGCTGAATCAGCAGCTTTGGTTTTCGCATGGTACGGAGCGGATCGATTTCCGCGTTTGTCCGCTGGCTCATGTTTCTGCCAAGTGCGAACCTTCGGGAGATTTAACTCTTCATGTTCAGCCGACTCTTAAGCAGTACGGAAAACTTACGGTAACATTCAGCGGCGAGCGAAAAGAAGTTGTTGGGGAAGGAGACGTCACGTTTACTTTACCAAAGCCGAAAGGTCCGGAAGCGGAGGGGGCGACTCCTGAAAAACCGTTAATCGAAACGTTTGATTTTGAGATTACTTCCGGAACGCTGAAACAGAAAATTTCATTTACGCGCAGTTTTTTCATGGACTATGAGTATTGGGACTGTCCAGTGGATGAACTAATTTCCCAAATGCAGTATCCTGGAAAAGAATCGGAGTTTTTGAGGCATGGAACGGGTGCTCAATGGTATTTTGGAAAATCTTTTGATTGTGGTGAGATTAAAAAAGATGGTTTCTTTTCTCATCCGCCGTATCTGAATGGCCAAGGGACGGTTTGGTCAGACATGGAACTTGATTTGGCCAAAATTTCAACCAAAGCGCTTGTCTTCGAAGCGTCTGTCGGCAAGAAAAACGGCAGTGATCCGGGAGACGGAATTTTCTTCCGCCTTCATGTGAAAGATGACGCGGGTAAAATTGCTCAAGTGGCGGAAACGCATCTTCTGAAGCATGAATGGAAAACCATTTCGGCTGATCTTTTGTCTTGGAAAGATCAAAAAATTACTCTTCGTCTGGAAACGAATCCTGGAAAAAATACTGCTGGTGACTGGGGAATCTGGTCTGAAATTTATCTTCGCTCCCTGGATAAGGTTCCGGTTTTCCTCGTTAAGTAAACCAAATTGAATTTTCCCAAACCGCTGACATTTGTCGGCGGTTTTTTGAGGGAATATTTTCACGAAAATAAAAGGAACTTTCCAAGACTCGACTACCCTAAATCAAGGTTTCCTGAATCATGCGTTTTTTAGTGAAAACGCAGTGGTTTGTGATTTAAAATCACGAACCATCAGTTAAACTTTTTATTTTTTATGTTGAAACTTACGGATTTTTCCTAAAAAAATAAAGAGCCTTTCCGTAAAATCGAAAAAGCTCTTTTATTTTGGGAATGAAATATTTTATTGTGAAACGAATTTTAACAGGAAATTCAGTTCAGGTCAAAAACGTAGTGTTCTCCCTGAAAACGGACCGTAATATGAAGCCCTTCAGTCGTTTTTTCTTTCAGAAGACGAAGTGCCAGCGGATTTTCGATACGCTGCTGAATGACGCGTTTGAGTGGACGCGCGCCGTAAATGGGGTCGAATCCCTCTTCCGCGATGGCGTTTATCGCGTTTTCATCGATTGTCAGTTCAATATCATGTTCCAGAAGCCGCTTTTCAAGCAGTCGGAGCTGAATTTTGACAATTTCCGTAATTTGTTCTTTCGCTAATGGGCTGAAAACGATTGTTTCATCCACGCGATTCAGGAATTCTGGAAGAAAAACTCCCTGAAGAGCTTTCTGAGCCGCGGATTGAATCTCAATATCTGACGCTCCGGAAGCGGTGAGTTCCTGAATATCTCGGCTTCCGATATTCGATGTCATGACGATGATCGTATTGGAAAAATCGACCGTGTGTCCCTGATTGTCGCTCAGTCGTCCGTCATCCAGGACCTGGAGCAGGATGTTGAAGACATCGCGGTGTGCTTTTTCCACTTCGTCCAGCAAAATCACGCAGTATGGACGGCGTCGGACTGCTTCGGTGAGTCGGCCGCCTTCTTCGTATCCGACATATCCGGGAGGCGCACCGATCAGCCGGCTGACCGTGTGCCGTTCCATGAATTCCGACATGTCGAGCCGGACCATGGCATTTTCGTCGTCGAACATGACTTCGGCGAGTGCTTTGCAGAGTTCCGTCTTTCCGACTCCGGTGGGTCCCAGGAAAATGAAGGAACCGATCGGCCGATTTTCCGCCTGGATCCCGGCTCGGCTTCGGCGCACGGCATTCGAGACGGCGTTGACGGCATCATCCTGTCCCACGACACGCAGGTGGAGACGCTTTTCCAGCTCAAGGAGCTTTTCACGTTCCGTTTCCATCATGCGCGAGACCGGGATACCCGTCCACGCGCTGACCACCTCCGCGATCTCTTCCGGACCGACTTCTTTTCGGAGAAGACGGCGTTTTCCGCTCTCTTTTTCGCTTTCCTCAAGCTCTTCCTGCTCCGCAGACGCTTTTTCCAGCTGTGCGCCAAGCTGCTTGCAGAGCAGATCCAGCTCGTAGAGTTTCTGGAAATCTTTCTCGTTCGGAATATTTCCCATCGACTGCCGGTTTCGGATCTCCGCGTTGAGCATATCGCGCTCATGTTCCGCAGCCGTGAGCTGATTCCGGATCGCCTGCGTGTCGACGACTCCGGCCTTTTCCAACTCCCACTGACGGCGAAGCTCGGCAAGCTCTTCCCGCTTTTCACGCATTTCCTCCTCGATCTCCGTGAGGCGGGCCTTGGCGTGCTCTTCCGTTTCGTCCGCCAGCTGGCGCGCCGCGAGTTCCAGCTGAACGAGCTTTCTCTGGATCTGGTCGATCGGTTCCGGAACGCTTTCCAGCTCCATGGCGAGCCGAGATGTTGCTTCATCCATCAGGTCGATCGCTTTGTCCGGCAGGAAACGGTCCGTAATGTAGCGGGTGGACAGTTTCGCGGCGGCGACCAGTGCGGAATCCTTGATTTTCACCCCTTTATGGTGCGCCTCGTATCGCGGTTTCAGTCCGCGCAGGATGGAGATCGTGTCCTCAACATTCGGTTCTCCCACCATGACAGGCTGAAAACGACGTTCCAGAGCCGGATCTTTCTCGATGTACTTGCGGTACTCATCCAGTGTCGTCGCGCCGACGCACCGCAGTTCTCCGCGCGCCAGAGCCGGTTTCAGAAGGTTCGCGGCATCCGACCCGCCTTCCGCTTTTCCGGCTCCCACGACCGTGTGCAGTTCGTCGATGAAAAGGATGATGCTTCCGTTGGATTCCTGGACTTCGCGCAGGACCGCCTTGAGGCGTTCTTCAAATTCGCCGCGGAATTTTGCTCCCGCCACGAGTGCCCCCATGTCCAGCGCGATGACGGAATGGTTTTTGAGTGACTGCGGAACGTCCGATTCCACGATGCGCAGCGCGAGACCTTCCGCGATGGCCGTCTTCCCGACTCCCGGTTCGCCAATGAGGACCGGATTGTTTTTAGTGCGGCGTGAAAGGACCTGAATGACTCGCCGGATCTCTGAATCACGGCCGATGACCGGGTCGAGTTTGCCTTCACGCGCACGCTTCACCAGATCGATCCCGTATCGTTCCAGTGCGGCAAATTTTCCTTCCGGATTCTGGTCCGTCACTCTTTGGGAACCGCGCAGCGGAGCGAGTGCGGCAAGAATTTTTTCATAGGTAAGTTGGACGACATTCAAAACCTCCTGGGCTTTTGAAGGAATTTTGGCACACGCGAGAAGCAGGTGTTCAGTGGAGACGAACTCATCCTTCATTTTTTCTGATTCATTTTGAGCCGATTGAAGGACTGCCTGAAGGTCCCGACTCATTCCAATGTTTCCACCGCTGATTTTCGGAAGTGAGTTCATCGCCGCTTCCGCAATGGCTCGAACCTGCTCCTTGCGGATATTCAGATGACTGAGAAGCATCTCAACGATCCCATTATTTTCCTGAAGGAGAGCAACGAGAAGGTGAAGGGAGGTTAATTCCGGATTTTGAGCGGAAACGGCGGTCTGCTGAGCATTTGCGAGAGCTTCCTGAGACTTTGCCGTAAATTTATTCAAGTTAAACATCATATCTGATTCCCCCGATTTTAATAATTGATAAATAGTTTATTCAGAAAAGTAAACGGAAAGGTATTTTGTGCGATTTTCAAAATATTTAAAAAATCAGCGTCGAACCATTTTTGAGGCGCGACGCTGAGAGTTTCTGGAACTATTTTACTTCGAAATCAGCGTCGATCGTGTCGTCGTCTTGCTTCGGTCCCTGATTCGGAGCTTCACCGCCGAAAGGTCCCTGCGGTCCAGGCTGCGCGCCGGCAGCTCCCTGGGCCGCCTGGGCTTTCTGGTAGAGTTGGGTCGCGAAAGCGTGGGAGGCCTGCTCCAGTGCACTAACGGCGGACTTGATGGCGTCAAGGTCTTCACCCTTCGCGGCTTCACGGACTTTTTCGATTGCGGGATTGATTGCCGCTTTGTCGGCTTCCGTGACGACGGATTCATTGTCTTTCATCATTTTCTCGAGATTCCAGCACATCGATTCCGCTTTGTTGCGTTCTTCGGCCAGATCACGGCGTTTTTTGTCTTCTTCCGCGTGGGCTTCCGCTTCGCGCTGCATTTTCTTGATCTCTTCGTCAGAGAGACCAGAGGACTGCTCGATCCGGACGCTGGTTTCGCGATTGGTTCCGAGGTCCTTCGCGGAGACGTTTAGGATACCGTTGGAGTCAATGTCGAAGCAGACTTCGATCTGCGGGACACCACGCGGAGCAGCCGGGATACCGTCAAGGTTGAACTGACCGAGAAGGCGGTTGTCGTTAGCCATCGGACGCTCACCCTGGAAAACGCGGACCGTCACGGCACTCTGATTATTTTCAGCGGTGCTGAAGACCTGTTTTTTCGTCGTTGGGATCGTCGTGTTGCGTTCGACCAGCGGCGTCATGACTCCACCGAGAGTTTCGATACCGAGCGTCAGCGGGGTGACGTCGAGGAGCAGAATGTCGTTGACTTCACCGCTGAGGACACCGCCCTGGATTGCCGCGCCGATGGCCACGACTTCGTCCGGGTTGACGCCTTTGTGCGGCTCTTTGCCAAAGATCTTCTTGACGAGTTCCTGGACCATTGGGATACGCGTGGAACCACCGACCAGAACGACTTCGTCGATTTCCGAGGCGCTCATGCGCGCGTCCTGGAGGCACTGATTGACCGGGCCACGGCAGCGTTCAACCAAACCATTGACGAGCTGCTCAAACTGGGCGCGCGTGATGTTTTCCATCAGGTGTTTTGGTCCTGTGGCGTCTGCCGTGATGAACGGGAGGTTGATGCTCGTGGTTGCGGCGGAGCTAAGCTCTTTCTTCGCTTTTTCGCATGCTTCCTGAAGACGCTGAAGGGACATCGGATCCTTACGGAGGTCGATACCGTTCGCACGCTGGAAATTATCTGCGACGTAAGTGACCAGAGCGTTGTCGAAATCATCACCGCCGAGGTGACCGTCACCGCTGGTGCTGACGACTTGGCAGACACCTTCCGCGACGTTCAGGATGGAGACGTCAAACGTACCGCCGCCAAGATCGAAGACGCAGATTTTCTGCTCTTCTTTTTTGTCGAGACCATAGGCGAGGGATGCCGCGGTTGGTTCGTTAATGATTCGCATGACTTCCAGACCAGCAATCTGACCGGCGTCTTTGGTCGCCTGACGCTGAGCGTCGTTGAAGTACGCGGGGACGGTGATGACGGCTTTATTCACTTTGTGGCCGAGATAGGATTCCGCGGATTCCTTGAGTTTTCGGAGTGTTTTCGCGGAAATTTCCGGCGGGGTGAATTCTTTTCCGTCAACGTCGACTTTAACGTAATCCTGCGGGCCGCCGACTACGGAGTATGGTACGGTTTTTTCTTCATCGCCGACTTCACTGTGACGGCGTCCCATGAAACGTTTGATGGAGCTGATCGTGCGCAGCGGGTTGGTGACAGCCTGACGACGAGCCAGTTCACCGACGAGAACTTCGCCGCTGTCAGTGAAGGCGACGACACTTGGGGTCAGGCGATTGCCTTCAGCATTTGAAATGACCTTCGGTTCACTTCCTTCCATGACGGCGACGACTGAGTTTGTGGTTCCCAAATCGATACCAATGATTTTTTCTCCCTGTGCCATGATTCTTCTCCTTTTGAAATTATGTTTTGAAAAGTGTTTTGTTTTCCGAATGTTCGGGCAAGTTTGAACCAATTGTGAATCTCTGGTAAATACGGATTAAGAAATCCGTTTTTTTGATTTTTGGCTTAAGTCATTGCCCATTGCCAATTCGGGTAATTTATTTTTCGCGGCTTTTCGCCACTTTGTCGAACACTTAAAATTAAAGCACACCGCGTGTCATTCGCGAAAAATTTGAGATAATTTATTTTGGAATTTTGTTTTATGCCCTAAATTAAGTGTTTTTATGCTTTAAAATAAAAATGAAAATATGTTGTGAGTGAAATCATGGACTGACAAAATGGCAGATTTTCATAAAATTTTTTCTTTCCAATTCATTTTTCTCTGGCAAAAAGTCCAAATTTCTGCTAGAATAAATGGGCTTTGGTTCGTTGGGTAATTGAGAGTTCGCATTCCTGAAACCGATTCCAGTTTCTCAAATGAAAATATTTTTGGCCGGAAGCCGCGCGTGATTTTTTAATTCATATTCTGTTTGAAAGAATCTGGATTTTCGGAATGGGGTATCTCGGATGAACCAGAAGGTAATTTTTGCCCGGCAGTGAACTGTCGGCAGTTCGCTGTTTCAGTCCGTTTCAATCAATTATATTTCGTATGGCTAATCGTTCAAATCATTCCAAAGTTAGTGACTCACCGACTCATTTTCCTCAATCCGCTCAAATTCAGGAGGAAGCGGATTGGAATTCCCAATCATTTCTTGAGACTGTTTTAAGGCGCGGGAATAGATTTGGTATTGGGAATATCTCAGGATTTTTTTGTCGTATGACAAATGGATTTTTGGGAAAAGAGACGAAGAAGGAGTTTCGGTCAGAATCCTGTTGGGAACATGAACTTCCGGAGTCCATTGAAAAGGCTCTGGAGAGAACGGCTCGAAGAATTCGTAATGAAGAGATCAGAAAAACCCTGTGTTTTTTGATAATGTCATCTCTTCTTTATTTTTGGCTTATTGTGCTGGCGGAACATTGGATTTTGACGCGGGGAATCCCATTTTGTCTGCGAGTTATTCTTGATTTGGCCATTTTTTTATTTTGGATTGGAGTAATTCGGGTAAGAATCTTTCCGTTTTGGCGTTGGAACATTCATCCGTTTTATTCAGCGCATGTTATTGAGCAAGCGCGGCCCGAACTTAAAAACGGTTTACTGAATCTTCTTTTTTTACTTAGGAAAGAGCGTTTAATTCAGACGGGGGATGAGGACGTTTTATCGAAAAATAAAGTTGAGAAAACGCCTCGCGAAAAATCAGAGACACTTGAGAGCCGAGTTTTGCGTCTTCTTGAAATTCAGACCGCTCGGCAAGTTTCAGGACAGGAGGCGGTTTCATCTCTTGCGAAGGGGGAATTGACTTGGTGGACAGCGGGAACCGTATGCGTTCTGTGTCTTTTTTTATGTTACGTGATTCTGGCCCCAAAAAACTCTTTTCAATCAATCGCGCGAACTCTTTTTCCATGGAGCCGGATTGAGGTTCCGACACGGGTAAGAATTTTGGATATTCATTATCCAGAGTCTCTTTATCAGGGGGAAGAACTTTCGGTGTCGGCTGAGATTCGAGGGTTAAACGCGGGAGAAGAGGTAACATTTCTTTATTCTTCAGAGGATCGGAAATACTCTGATGTTCCGGTTTTGATGGACAATAATGAAAAAAGTAATCATTCCGCGGGAAAGCGGTTTTGGTGGAACGCGAGAGTCCCGGATATTCGTCAGACTCTTTGGGGGCGGATTAAGGCGGGTGACACTTTTTCGCGGGATTTTTTGGTAAAGGTCCTTCCGCCGCTTCGGGCAGAGATTTTGGACATTCTTATTGAACCACCGGCTTATTCCAGACTGTCAGCAGTTCATCAGAAGGCGGGTGATTTGAGAGTGGTCGATGGGACACGCGTGAATTTGACGATTCGGACGAGTGAGCCGGCGAAAAACGCGCGGCTGGTTCTGAATCGTTTGGGAGAAGGCGGGAAACTTTTGAAACAGACA
The DNA here is from genome assembly GCA_017408405.1 of Thermoguttaceae bacterium. Taxonomy (GTDB): domain Bacteria; phylum Planctomycetota; class Planctomycetia; order Pirellulales; family Thermoguttaceae; genus RGIG3701. The sequence goes on along the minus strand of JAFQUP010000181.1, from coordinate 3,620 downwards.
GTGAACTTTATTCCGAAAGATTTGTCGGAACGGAATGGAATTCTTTTTCAAACGTCTGTTTTGTTGAGGAGGTCGGAAAAGACTGGAAATGAGAAAAACGAGAATCTGACGGCTGAAATTATTTTCGAGAATCTGGATGGAATTCAGAATCGTCCGTTAAGCAACCGCTGGGAAATTTTGGCGGATCGAGGCCCGGAAATTCGGATTATTGAGGGGCCGACGGATGAAACGGAAGTAAAGGTTTCTGAAGAAAGCAAGATTTTCTTTGAGGCTTCAGATCCTGATTTTGGACTTCGAGCCGTTGCGTTTAGTGCTTCATGGAACGGAAAGCGGCTTGAGATTCCGCCGCTTTTGAATTTGCCGATTGAAAAAGATGGGATGATGATTCCGTTCCGTGGGGATTTTGTCTTTCGGGCAGCTGATTGGGGACTTGAAGCCGGGGATGAGATTCTTTGGTGGGTGGAAGCTGCCGATACCTGCCGGCCGAATTCCAACCGGACGGAAACATTGAAAAGACGATTGAAATTTATGGGAATCGAGAATGATTTTGAGCTTAAATCAGACTTGAAAAACGAATCCGAAATTTCTCGTGCGGAATCTGAGGAGGATCGAAAAGGTGAGACTTCGGAGGGGCAGACGGAAAATAATCAGATGGAAAAAGATGGAGAAACAGAGGAATTTTCTCAGATAATTTCCGAACCAAATCATGAAAAGGATGAACAGATTCAAGAGTCGTTGATTGAAGATTCGCAAGCGGTGGGAGACTCCCTTGATGAAAGGCTTGAGTCAGAGAAAAATGGGAACGAAAAGGACCGCTTGGAAGACAGCACTGCTGAAAATGAAAAAAACGAAGAAAATGGGGAAGGTACCAGTGAGAATGCCGGAGTGAATTCGGGTAGTGAAGAAAGCGGTCAGGAAAGCAGTGAAGAAGACCGTAAAAAAGACAGTGGAGAGAATGGCGGCGAAGGGGCAGGAGAAGGTACTGAGGAAGGCGCGGGACAAACTGGAGAGGAGGAAAAATCGCGAAATTCAGGTAATAGTTCACTTCAAAGTGAAGAGGGAAGCGGGCAGTCTTCCGAAACGCGGCGTGGTTCTCAGCCGAAACTCGCTCAGCGGGGATTCGATCCTCTTTCGGAGGATGAGGCGCTTCAGGAACCGGGAGAGTCAGAGAAGAAAGAGAATGGCGGGCAAAATTCCGAAAAGAATCATGGAAATTCTGATTCTGGAAATGCCGCTGGAAAAGAAAACGAATTGGGTGAAAACGAAAAAAAGCATTCCGGGACCGCGGAAAATAAAGAGAAGGATCCCTCAGGGGCTTTTGGTGAAGAATCGGGGGAAATGGCGGAGCAAAATCCTCAAACTGAAGAAAAGGTGAAAGCGGGGAAAAACAGTACTAAACCGCAATCAAATGAACCGCGGCTCGAAGCGGAAGCCGAGGATAATGAGGGTGATGACGGCAATGAACCCGTCAATGAGAAAAAACAGACTGGAAAATCTCATGGCGGAGGAGCGAAAACGGAGAGTGAGGTGCCCGAAGACGCTGATGGCGCGCAGAGTGGAACGGAGGATGGAGCGGATAGTACTCAGGATCTGCCGGATCCAGTAAAGGAAAAGGAAAATTCAGATGGAAGCGGTTTGCGGGATTCACGCGGCGGGAATCCGGAACGTGAAAAAATGATGGACGAAAATTTTGATGAGGGAACTGAATCTGAAGATGGTTTAGGACTGGATGAGGCGCGGCTCCCCGATGAAGAAATGGACGGGTTAAAGCCGGATCCGGTGAATGAACCGGGTGAAGCGATGGAAGAGATTCTGAAACATGCTGAAAAGGAATTGAAATCCGCTGGAAATCAGGAAAATCCCAATACGGAATCTCCTGAAGGCAATGGTTCTGACGCGCCAACGCCGCAAGAGGTTCCGGCTTCAACGCTCACGGAGGGAAACGTTGAACTCCAGAAGAATCAGGAGGAAAATTCTGGAGCCGGAGCGGAAAATTCAGACAGTTCTCAGGAAAAAAAGGAGCAGGAAGGAGGTCGTTCTTCAAATCAGGACGGAAACCAGAGCGGGAATGAAGGAGATCGAAAATCCAAGGGAGAGATAAAACCTGATAATTCGGTTGAAAGCAGCGGGCGCTCGGAAGAAAATCGCGGCGGAAACAGAACCGGGGCGGAGGAGCAGTCGAACCAGCAGGGACTTGGCCGGGATGGAAGCAATACGCCGAATGAAGCGGGGAATCCGGCAGGAAGCGGAGGGGAAGGACCAACCGGGAGCAGAGGCGGAAACAGTGTGCCGACGGATTCAAAGACCGGAGTGCCTGATTCTGAAAATCGTTTCGGGAAGGGAACTCAGGTTAAATCGCGGGAAAGAGAAAGCCAGGCTTTTGGCTTGAATCCTGAAACCAGAGAGTCGCACCGTACCGCACAGGGCGGCGGTTCCGGAATGGGAGATGAAGCGCATGGTTTGACGGGGAATGAAGGATCCATTCATGGCTCAAAGAAAGAAGATGCCGTGAACCTGAATTTCGCGCGTCAACAGACGATTTTGGCTTTGGACCATTTACGGGATGCGCTGGACAGAGACGATCATTCTTTGCTGGAGTACCTTGGCTGGACCCGGGATGAGGCCCTTCGGTTTCTTCAGGAATGGGAAAAACTTCACGAGGCACTGGATGATGGAAATGCTTCCTTAACGGAGAAAGAGAAAGCTGAAAATCGTTTCAGGAACCTGGGCCTGGTGCCGCGTTCATTTCAGTATCAAAATCAGATTTTAACGGAAGGAGAACGTCCTGTCGTTCGCGGCGGACGAAAAATTGAGCCGCCTGCCGCGTGGCGTGAACACTTCGAGGCGTATTCGCGCGGAGTGGGAAGTGGTAATTGACTGCTCGGAGCTGCGTTGCTTTTTTCGCGTGGAACTGGTTTTCATTTTTCAGCTGGTTTCATATCTGGAAAATATTTGACACTGGAAAAAGCGCGGATGAAATCTCCGCGGAAATTTTTCGAAGACAGATATTTCTGAAAAGTTCAGACGAAAATTTCCCCGCGAGGATTGCCTTTTTTCGGAATTTGTGTTTTGGAAAATCCCCTGGCTTTAAATGGTCATTGGATATTAAATAAGGCAGGAAAACGGGAAAATACCAGCCCGGAATTTTTTCACCGTTCACGACGTATGAAAAGGACCCGATTTAACAAAAACTTCAACCCGCCCCCCTCCTTGAAAAAAAAACGGAATTTGGTAAAATAATCCAAATTTATTTTGTCCATTCAATTGAAAAGGAGTCAATATCGTGTCTGAGAGCAAACTTCAGTACAAAGTGGCGGACATGAGTCTCGCTGACTGGGGCCGAAAAGAAATCATGCTGGCGGAGAATGAGATGCCGGGTCTGATGGCGATCCGCCGCAAATACGCTGATGCGAAACCGCTGGCCGGCGCGCGTATCGCGGGCTGCCTGCACATGACGATCCAGACGGCCGTCCTGATCGAAACGCTCGTCGCTCTCGGCGCGGAAGTCCGCTGGAGCTCGTGCAATAAATTCTCCACCCAGGATCATGCTGCCGCCGCGATCGCTGCTGCCGGCATCCCGGTCTTCGCGTGGAAAGGTGAAACGGACGAAGAGTACGACT
>JAFQUP010000180.1 GCA_017408405.1 Thermoguttaceae bacterium | reverse complement strand
GACGGCGGGGCCATCGGTTCCTTTCGCGCCGATGGTGAGCGTGGAGACCTGATTTTTGTCCGTGGAGCCAATGTCGAAGTTTTTCCCGGTCAGTGCTCCGGAGAGGATGGAGACGTTCGCGGCATTGCGTGCGATGAAGTTTCCGCCGAGGTTCACGGTGCCGTTTGATGTGAATGTCGCGCCGTTTTTGAGGTCCGTCGTGCCGGTCGTGGTGAGCGTACCGCCTTCAGCGACCGTGATGTTCGCGGAACCCGCGCCGGCCGTGATGGTGTTGAAGTTCGCCTGGCCGTTTACGTTGAGCACAGCGCTGGAGCCTGCGAGTTCCGCCATCGTCGCTGCGCCGGTGACTTCGTAGACGCCGCCTTTCTGAATGTTCAGCGTCGCGGAGGAAGCTCCCATTGCCATTTTGAGCAAATTTGTGCCAAGGTATTCGTTGGGGAGGATTGAGGCGTAAGCGTTTCCGTGGGCAGTGTCGCCGAAGACGTGATCCTTAAAAAGAAAAGCGTTGCCCGCGTCGCCTTTGTCGTCGGTCCAGGAAGCGCGTGAGGCGAATGTGTTTCCAGTCGCGGTTCCTCCTTTCCAGTAGAAGGGGGTCGCGGTACCGTATGTGACATTGAGAGTGACTTTGTTTCCGTCGGTAGAGTAAGTGTAATTTGAAACGTTTTCTCCGCCGAGCATAACGTCGAAGTCACTTCCGACCGCGAGGGATCCGGCAGTGAGGACATCGTAGGAGGCGGTGCCGGAGACAGCGGTGGACACGTCACGAACGATGATTGAACCATTCAGGTCGGCAGCGCCGGTGACGGAGACCGTGTCGTTCCCGTCGTCCATTCTGTCAATGAAGATCGAACCGGCATCCTGGTTGAATCCTCCGGTGATCGTGGTGGACGATTTGCTGTGGTTGGCGACAGTCAGAACGCTGTTTTTGGCATCCCATGAGGCGGTGTTCGGAGACAGAATACCGCCGAGCTGGTCGAACGTGTCGTTTTTCATGTTGGACGCATCGACATTCAGGACGTTCAGCGTGCCGCCGAGGAAGAGCGTCGGGACGCTCAGCGTGCCGAACTGTGCAGCGTCAGCCGCGGAAATGTTCGTGACGGAGACGATGTTTGCCGTTCCGCCGGTCATGATGAATTCCTTTGCACCCGCGAGGGTCTGCTGCTCGGCCGTAAGTCCGATATCCGCGTAGATTCCGAGGCGGTCCGTGTTCGTGTGTCCCGTCGTGGTGGACGGATCGTAGAGCGCTTCGTCGTAAGCGTTCGCGTTGGAAACGACGCGGACTGTATTGAGCGTACCGTCAGAAATGATGTACTGACCGGAGGGTTTATTCATGGCATTTCCGTTGGCATTACGTCCGGATGACGTAAAACCGAGGCCGGAGACGGCGGTCCAGGTCCGTCCGGTAGACATGATGTTCGCAGTACCGCCGGCCTGATTGACGAGTCCCATGTAGGAGAGCGTATTGTTTCCTTCTTTGTTGCCGCGCCAGCCGAGGAGGAAACCGTTGATGACGTCGAACTTCGCTCCTTCCGCAATATTGAGTGTCCCCTGACCATTGGAACCGATAAAACCGCCCATGTTGAAGGTCCCGCCGGGCTTGACGTTGATGATGTTTTTGGTATACCAGACCTCACCGAAACAGCCTTTAACGTCCGTCTGGTTGAAGGTCCCGCTAACGTTGATGATGCAGGTGTTGATACTGTTGGCCGTGCCCTCGATCTGCCCCATGACTGGCCGGCCTGAGGTAACGTTAAATGTGCCGTCAATATTGATGACGGCTGTTTGGCCGTTCTCCGCGCCCATGTAGAGCGTGTTTTTGTTGATCGTGATGGTGTTTCCGTAAGAAATGTTCGCGTTTCTGTAGATGTCAACGTTCCCGTTGTTCTGCAGCCAGTATTTCGTATTCGTGTAATCCGTGTTCAGTTCCGGCACCGCGTTGAGCCACTGGTACGCGGAAGCCGTCGGTAGGCCGCAGGAAGCCAATCCGGCCGCGAACAGCGTGAGGGAAGTCAGTCTTGATAATGTGAAATTTAGTTTCTTTTTCATGGTGAACACCAAATTTGACCGATTTTATTGGGTAATCAAAATTTCCAGTATATTATCTATTTAAGAAATTTTACTTCAACTTTCTTTGGAGTCAAGAAATTTTCGAGTGAAAAAGATAAAAAAATCAAAAAAAAGAAAGTTTTTTATTCTGATTATGACGAAAAGAGGGGCGAAAAGAGCGATTTGACGCGAATTTAAAAGACAATCAGGATTGTTTTTGGGGCTTTTCAAGATTTTAAATGTATTACCCGAACTACCCCGTGATTCCTTGGAGTACCGGCACTCCAGGTGAGAGAATTTTTTCCTGTTAAACTTCTTCAGTTATTTTCGTATTTTCCAAAGCCATGATAGACGCGCGTATTGGATTATCTCCGAGCGGAGGGTTCCGGGTGACGCGCGCCGTGAGTTTCTTTTTCAGGGGAATGAGTCAGTTTTTTAGTTTGTTTATCCAGTTTATTTATTATTTAACCTTTTCCGTTTCTCCTTGAGCAGGGTGGTTTTGAGTCAGGAAAGTGATGATTTTTTCTTTCATCGCGGCATTTGGCGCGTAATTGTGGTCGAGTCGATTGAGAATGACGAATTCTTTTGGTTCGTTCGCGGCAACGTGGAGCCGGAGTCCATTTCGGTAGGGAACGATTCTGTCGACAGGGTCGTGGAACTGGAGGATTGGTACGTTGAGTTTCGCGAGTTTTTCGGCGGAGGCGAAACGGTTTTTCATGAGTAACTTCGCGGGGAGTATGGGGCAGTAGGATTGGGCCGTATCAGGAACGCTGTCGAAAGTAGAGCAGAGGATGAGTTTTGGGGTACCGTCCTTCGCGAGTTCCGAGGCGACTCCACCTCCCAGTGAGTGTCCCATGAGGATGATTTCCCGTTCAGATTTCGCGCATTTTTGGGCCAGCCATTTTCGAGCGGCGCGCGCGTCCGAATAGACGGCGTTTTCGGAGAGGTCGGCCTTTTTGCCTTCGCTGAAACCATACGCACGGTAATCGAAAGAGAGCATGGCGAATTTTGAGGGGCCTCGATCGCCGGAATCGTTGGCGGGCTGGAGGTCAAAGAAAAACCATCCGCTTGAGTAGAGGCAGTTTCCGCCGTTTCCGTGACAGTAAAGAACTGGAATGGTGTTTTCATCGATAAAGCTGCCGGATTGGAGGAAATATCCATGGAGTTTCAGGCCATCATCGGAGGTGAATTCGATATTTTCAGCGGCGGGGAGGATTTGGGGTCTTTCTTCCAGCGGCGTCTTATCGTCGAGTTTGTGGGGGTGAAAGACCAGGTCCGTTTCGCAGGTGAGGATAACCGCGGAGGTTACGAGATAAAAAAGGACGACGACCCCCAGGAAAAGGGAGAAGAGGTAACGCAGGATTTTTTTGAAAGTATTCATGGTTCCGTAAAGTAAAGTGGAAATTGGGTGAATTTGGTCTGAAAAAAGAAGACTGGAAAATGGAAACCAAGCTGGAAAGCAGTTTGGGAAACCTTTATTAATTTTATCATAAAATTTTGAAAGGTAAAGCGTTTTGGAAAAGAAATATTGAAAAAAAGATGAAAATACGCTCTCTGTTTTGTCGAGAGAGTCTGAAATGCGCTGATTTGAGCGGGAATCGTGCGAAAAAAGCGGAAGCACTCTTGACGTGGACAAAAAAATCGGGTAAAATGTGACGTTAGAGTTGGCTTGACCATTTCCGCAATAAGGCAAAGGCACGCAAAGGAGTGAACGTGAAATTCAGAAACAGAAATCGATGGCAACGGGCGTTTTCAGGAGTTTTTCTTTCGGCAGGCGTGATTTTTTGCGGCGCGGGAGCAGTTTTTGCGTCCGAAATTTTGGAAGTTTCGGATGTGTCGAGTACTGCGGAGTCGGGTACGGAAAATCTGCGCGGAAGTATCGAGGAAGCCGCGCGTCAGGAAGAGCCGGAGATAGTTTTGAGCGGCGAAAAGGATACTTTCGAGCAGTATCGGGTATTGATTGATCTGATTGACAGCGTTTCGCGGAACTACGTGGATTCCATGACTCGCGAGGAACTCATTCGCGCGGCGATTGAAGGGGTCACGAGCAGGCTTGATCCTTATTCTTACTATATTTCGAGCGAGAAAACGGAAGATTTTCGTCGTGAAGTCACTTCGAGTTTCGGCGGAGTCGGTATGGCGGTTGATGAGCGCGGCGGAAAAACGATCGTGGTTGTTCCTCTTCCGGGGATGCCGGCGTATGAGGCTGGAATTCATGCCGGGGACGAGCTTCTTGAGATTGACGGCGTAAGTCTTGAGGGAAAGAAGCTGGATGAAGTTCTCGATTTGCTTTCGGGCGAGATTGGTTCGGAAGTGAAACTAAAGGTGAGGCGGCAAGGGAATCGGAAACCGATGGAGATGTCTCTTGAGCGAGAGATGATTTTCCTTGAGACGGTTCTTGGGTTTGACCGAAACGCGGATGATTCCTGGAACTGGTGGCTTGATGAGCGAAACGGTATCGCTTATCTTCAGATTACTGAATTTCGTGATGAAACGGCGAATGAGATGCGAAAGGTTCTTGAATCACTCCAGAAACCGGCGCGGGAGGGCGGAGAAAGTCCTCTGAGAGGTTTGATTCTCGATTTGCGGTTCAATCCTGGCGGGAACTTTAATACGGCAATTGAAATGTGCGATATGTTCATCACGGATGGAGTAATCGTCAGCGCGAAAGGGAAGAATACGGTTGAGGAAGTATGGCGCGCGGGTCCGGACGCGGCCGTTCCGAAGGATATGCCAATCGCGATTCTTTTGAATTCGTATAGCGCGAGCGCGAGTGAGGTATTTTCCGCCTGTCTTCAGGACCATCATCGCGCGGTTATTGTCGGAGAGCGTTCGTTTGGGAAAGGGGTCATTCAGAGTGTCCTGCCGTTTGAGGGAGGGCAAAGCAATCTGAAGCTGACGACAGCCGGTTACTATAGTCCGAACGGGCGGAACATTCACCGAAATGAAGGCGACGGCGAGGATAAGGTCTGGGGAGTGTCGCCGGAGGAGAAGGATTTGATTCAGACTTCGGTGGAGGAAGATCAGGCATTCATGGCGGATCGCAGCCGGAGGAGCGCGCTCAGGACGCATAATGACCTGCCGGTGACCAGAAATCCCGCGGCATACCGTGACATTCAGCTTGAGCACGCGCTGGGAGTGGTTGGAAAAACTCTGAATGTTTCTGAAAACGCGGAGCATACGCTTGAACGCCGTTCCGCTCCGTATCGTGAGGAAGGACAATCCGCAGGGGGCAACGCTTCCGCGCGCCGGAACCGGAGACGCTAGCCAGGATGACGGGATTAGCGGCGGATTTTTTTCATAAATCGGAAAATCTTTTGGAAAATTCAGCCTCCCCCCCTTCCTAAAAAAGAAAAATGTGGTAGAATGCGTTTATTGATGAAACGGGCCTTTAATATGGGGTCTGGCAACGGGAGGGCATGAACCTGGTCAGGGGTTTGCGCCAGCAGCCATAAGTGTTACCTTTCGTGTGTCAGATTCCATATTAAAGGCTCTTTTTTGTTTTGAGGAATATGTTTTTCAGGAGCGAAATTTTTCGATTTATTGGTTTGTTTTTGAGAAAATAATTGGATAATTGAAAATAATCCGTTGCTTCGAAAAGTTTTTTGACAAATATTTCGTATTATTTACTTAATGCTCTTGACAACTCCCCCCTTTATCGATTAAACTATGTTTAGTACCGGAAATTGTCCGGCCGTAATTTCATCGCTCAAATATGCTGAGTGAATCTACCCGCCTTTTTATGTCAGGCAGATGCGCATACCATGAACGAAAACCCGAGTATTTTTACGTGTACCGTTTCCAAAACGTTTGATGTGTCCCATTTGGTTATGGCAGTTGTTCCGCCGAAGGAACTGACTGGCGAGCCGCTGGTGAAGCAGCTTGAAGCTGTGAATGAACAGATAGGCCATTTAATCGCGGAAAATGTTCCCGGCGCGCGTGTTATTCAGCAGACTGTTTTTCTTAAGAACTATGAAGATCGGCATTTCTGTCAGGAGTTCTGGAGGAATTTTTACGGAGAGGACTTGCCGGTAAATGTTTACGTTCCGCAGCCGCCGTGTGATGGTCAGCTTTTGGCGGTGGAAGTGATCGCGGAGGAAGACGCCGCTCAAACGCGTATCACGAGACAGGGGGAGACTCTTACCATTCTTAAGCATTCTGGAATTACGTGGTATTACGCGTGTCAGCAGGAGCCGAAAGACTATTCGCAAACGATGTACGCGCAATCTGTTGGGATGTTCCAGCAGCTTGACAGAACATTTGGAACGCGGGATATTCCCTTTGAGAATGTCATCCGTACGTGGCTTTATCTTGGAAATATTACGGAGCCGACGTTTAGTGAACTTGAAGGTGAAACTCAGCGCTACAAAGAGCTGAATCGCGCGAGAACGGATTTTTTCCGAGACATTCAGTTTTTTGATGGGGTCAGTTCGGTTCCTTGGACGCGCGCGGTCTATCCCGCGAGTACTGGAATTGGCGGACAGGGAGACACGGTCGTCATGAGTGCTTTGGCTGTCAGTTTTGATGACCCGGCTGCCGGAGCGATTGTGCCGTTGGAGAATCCGCAGCAGACTTCCGCTTTTGACTATAGTCAGGAGTACAGTATTAAGAGTCCAAAGTTCGCTCGCGCTTTGCTTTTAGCGGGGCCGAGAAATGGCGCGATTTTTGTCTCGGGGACCGCGAGTATTACGGATCAGGAGACACGTTATCCGGATGATCCGGAGAAGCAGACGGAGTTGACGCTGGAAAATATCGCACTTCTCATCAGTGAAGAGAATTTGAAGGCGCATGGGAAACCTGGGTTTGGCTGCCGCTTGGACGAGATGGTTTGCGCGAGGGTTTACGTGAAGCGGATGGAGGATTACGAAACGATTCGTAAGGTTTGCGAACGTTTGATTCCGAATGTGCCGAAGATTTTCACGATTGCGGATGTCTGTCGACCGGATCTTCTGGTTGAGATTGAGGGAATGGCGGACGTCGGGCCGGCAAAAAACATTACCCGAAAGTAATATTTATGTTAAAGCGAGAGTTTCCGGCATGGGGGACTCTCGTTTATTTTCGCGTGATTTGTTTGTTGAGGGACACGTTTCGGATTTTCCTGACTCTGGGAATTTTGGAGCGGGATAAGCCGTAACGTTTCCGTTTGGTAATACGATTTTTGGGTCAGGGGAATTTAATATGAAACGTTTGGTTTTGGGGCTCCTTTTTATGGTGCTCTGCGGAGCGGTTCAGGCTGGTGACTGGAAACCACTGTTTAACGCGGATCTTTCCAACGCGAAGTATGAGTCGGGCGTTTGGTCGGTTGACGCGGAAGGTGTGATTGGTGCGACGAAAGATTCCGCGCTTTGGGCGGTTGGAGAATACGAGAATTTTGAGCTTTCTTTGGAGTTCAAAACGGATACCGGGACGAATTCCGGAGTAATTGTTTACTGCACGGACATTCCGAACTGGATTCCGAATTCTGTTGAGATTCAGATCAACGACGACACGCGGGCGATTGCCTCCGGCGCGAAACCTGTGATTCAGAACTGCGGCGCGATTTATGGTCATCTTGCTCCCTCGAAGCTGATGGTGAAGAAGCCGGGTGAATGGAATACGATGAATATCGTGTGCAAAGGGAAAAACATTCAGGTCACGCTTAACGGCGAGAAGGTGACGGATATGGACATGAATCTCTGGACCAGCGGCAAGGTGAATCCGGACGGTTCCGCGATTCCGCCGTGGCTTCCGAAGCCGTTTGCCGAAATTCCGACGAAAGGCTCGATCGGTTTCCAGGGCAAGCATGGCCAGTCATTCATCTGGTTCAGAAACATTCAGATTCGGTCACTTGACTGATTTTTGTCAATAACAAAAGGCGCGTTCTTAAACTTGAGAAAGCGCCTTTTGTTTTGAATGGAAATTATTCCCAAAAACACATGATTATTTTCTCTTAAAAACTTTCATCGCCAGATTCCGAATTTCGCTTACGCTTTTCCGGGGATTTACCGTGTTCAGGAGACCGAGTCCAAGATCATAAAAAATGGAACGCACTGGCTGAAGGCGTCGAAAATAGCGTCCGGAAACGATCTCAAGGAGCCACAGCGGGAAGAAAATGACCGCGTTTCTCTGAATGCGCAGACGATTGGGATAGTGGATCTGGTTGCCGCGCACATAGCGAACGCATTGAGCACGATATTTGGATTCCGGCTGAGCGCGGAGCCAGTCGAGAAATTCCTGGATCCGTTCTTCCCAATTAAAATAAATTCCGTGAAGCCATCGATAAGAGGTCCTTTCCATCTTTTGATGTTCCAGAAACGTTTGATGCCAGTTACCCCAAAAGCTGACATTATTGCCGTGGAAACGGTAACGGATCAGATTTTCCCGGAGCGTGACTGTTTTTCCTAACGCGGGCAGGTACAGGAAAAAAAAGGTATCGTGCGGCATATTGTGAGGGATCGGCAGAATACGTTTCACAAGTTCAGAACGAAAAGCGGAACAGCATCCGGGCGGATTATCATGCTTTCGGCAAAATGGCGAGATCAACGGCCAGCCGGAACAGATAATTTGCGCTCGACTTATTTCCGCGCGGGAAATACCAAGAGGCTCTCCGTTTCCACCGATCGTTGCCGCGTAACAAAAGACCAGTCCAGCTTCGGGATCCTTTTCAAAGGCGGCGGTCATTTTTTGGATTTTTTCAGGCCCCCAAACATCGTCCTGGTCACACAGGAAAATAATATCCCCGGAACAGCGCAGGATCGCGGCCTCAAAATTTTTAGCGGGACCAAGAGAGTGTTCATTTTTTTGAATTTTCACCGGAAATGGTACCGTTTTGGCCCACGCCTCCAGGATCTCCAGCGTTCTGTCCGCGGAACCGTCATCACCGACAACGACCTCATCCGGCAAACGGGTCTGCGCCGCCAGCGAATCGAGCTGTTCCTGCAGGAAACGCTCTCCATTGAATGTACACAGCGCGATGGAAATTTTCTGGTTCGGCATTGAATTTTTCTTTTCTAAATTAAAAGTTTTTCTAAAATCGCAATGATTCCGGTTCAATTATTTTTGTCAGGAAACCAAAACCATTTGGATTTAAAATAAACGAATCCCAATCCGAGCGTTTTAGCCAGAAGGTTGACCGCTTTATGTTTCCAGGACCATTCTTTTTGAGAAATGATGGAATATTTGATAGTTTGCAGCACTTTGTCACTTGGAATTTTACCCAAGGCGACCAGTTCATCGTATTGACCATAATAAAGTGATTTCACGAAACATTCAAAAAGCAAACATTCTTTCTGTTTTTCAAAAATATCATGAAATCGATAGTCCAGCAGTTTGTCCGCGCATTCATAGAAACGGTAATGTTTGGAGCCGTATTTCAGAATAGGCTCTCCCTGCCAGACACCGCCGTCATGCCGTCGGTAAACTCCCATTCTTTCGTTGATGAAACCGATTTTTCCGTGTTTGGCGTGCATCAGATGCATGAAATAATCTCCCGGTATGATTCCCGGGGGAAAGGCTTCCAAAGATTCTTTTTCTGGAATGACCCAACGGTAAACGACGGAATTCGTCTGGATGAAATTTCCCGCGACCAGCTCATCGAGCGTGAACTCTTTCCCGCGATTTATCCTTTTCTCCGAAGGAAAGATCTCTTTGCGTTCCGGCTGATTTTCAAAGTGGACATTGACCGGATGAAAACAGATGGTATAGTCCGGATGCGCCTCAAGAAAATCGACCTGTTTCTGGAGCTTCATCGGATCCGTCCAGTAGTCATCGCCATCGCAGATCGCAACATACTGCCCACGAATACGTGGAAAATTAAAGAATTTATTGACAGTTATTATGCCCTTGGAAAACTGGTTTTCCTTTTGCAAGATCGGTTTGATGATTTCCGGAGATCGAGCGGCATATTCACGTATTATATCAGCCGTTCCGTCTGTTGAAGCATCATCATGGATCAACACTTCAAATGAGAAGTTTGTCTTCTGCATAAGGAAAGAATCCAAGGTTTTGCGAATATAATCGCCGTGATTATATGTGATACAACAAATGGAAAGTTTAGGAGTTTTCATAATTGGCATAAAGTACAGTAGTTGTTCCACACATTTTATGAACTCGCAAATAAAACGAGTAATTAGGAACAATTGAATGGATAAAACGTGGTATTTCAAATAAATCTGTACGACGATGATAGACACATACCGCCAAGGTAGGTCTACAGCGCAAAATTGTTTTTCGCGCCCCTTTCAATGCCGCTAATTCAGCACCTTCAATATCCAGCTTGATATATGTGATAGGCACATTTTCAGGCAACAGCTCATCAAGTGCCACCGTTTCAATGGAAACTAAATCTTCCGGGTGACATTCTCTGAATTTCAGGTTCACAACCGGATCAGCCGGATTTACGATAAAAGATCCTTGATCAGCCATCGCAAAGGTTATATTTTTACGGCACTCAGCCAATCCTTTGGGAATACATTCTACATTAGAATTCCAAGGATATGGAGAAATTCGGCTTTGTAATTCCGTTAATAATTTGGTATTGGGTTCAATAGCATAATTTTTTATGATCGAAAACCCTTTTTCAAGAGCGAATCTCTCCATAGATTCAATCGTTTCTCCATTACATGCACCGCCATTGACAATATACTGTGAATTTTTTTTATTCATTATCCACGTATATTCATTATCCGGATATGTATGTCTGTAGTACAAACAATTACCACTTATCCTTGCTTTGATCGATTCAAGAAATGAATGACGAGAAATATCATCGGACAGCAGTGAATATGCCTGAAAAAAACAGTGGGAATTTTCCAAGAAAAATTCAGGGGTCATTCGTTCGCCAATATAATCAAAACGCGGAATGACGGAATTTGTCCAAACCAAAGCACCGCAATGCTGCAATTGCTGGATCAACATTGCCAAGCGTCCTTGAATATTTGCCTGTATACAAATCAGGATATTGCAATTCAGAGGCAATTCTGTACTAAATGGAAAAATGGGTTTTCCACCTACATTCATATTTTCATGCCAATAGGCTTTGTCGATATAATATCCATCAATATCAATACCGTCACTTTGAAGTGTTCGCCGACACAAGTGTGCGTAATTTCCACAACCAAATAAAAATATCGGCAAGTGGTTATTTTTCCATTCCTGAATCATTTCGAAATAAGGATCGTTCCCCAAGTTCTTCAAGGATGCAGAAACCCACGAACTCCACTCTTGCACAGTATTAGGCAGTTTTTCTATCTGTTCTATCATCTTTTTCCTATGTCTCCTGTTGAAATGACAGACGAACATAACGCATCATATTCTCCATTTTTTCCAACATTTCGCTTTGCGAGGTAAATTTTAGTGCCATTGTCCCGAGTGTTCCATGGGAACCGGTAAAGGGAATAATGGTGTCACCTGGCTTTTTTATTTGCCAAAATTGGACAAGATGCTCCTTCTGAAACTCTGGATCTATCGATATTTCATTCAAGATACCAGCTTGATTGCTATGAACTACATAATATGCCCAAAAACCAGAAGGGGGCACCAGACTGTAATTGGAACAATCCTCACCTAATGCGGATCGAATTACAAATTCAGGCATATCAACTCCTGTTGCGTATTGAAGTACTTGAGGAATCATATTGCCACCATTGCGGCAGCCAACTTCCATTAGTATCGGCATATCATTTTCATCCAGCCGCACTTCAAAATTATAGGCACAATTTTTCATTTTTAAAAGGTCTAGAAGTCGTTGGATTTCTTGATGAATTCGGTTATGGATATATTCTGGTCTGTAATCTGGCCAACAGCCTCCAATGGGAACGAAAGGATTACCCTCACTTTTGTTTTGATTGAAAAAATGAGTTCCAAAAGCCCGAAAAACAAGCTTTCCATTATATGAAAGACCATCGCCAATTATTTGAGGTCCATGAGAGTCTATATATTCTTCAAGGATAACACGTCCGGAACGAGAAAAACTTTTTGCGTTATTAAATGCCGATATGGTTTCATTGACAGAATTTATCTTTGAAACGCCTTTACTTCCACTGGAATCAACCGGTTTCATAATTAATGGAAACTTGAATCGTTCCAAATCATTTAACATACTTGATAGTTCATCATAACTCCCATAAACAGGAGATCGAAAATGATGCTCTGTCAAAAATTTTCTGAACTTATCCTTTACAGAAAGGATTTGAGTTGATTCGTAAGGATTACCAGGCAATCCCATTTTTTCCGCAACATATGCAGCAGTTGGAGCTGACGGGTCTGAAGCATAACAGACGATACCATCAATTGCAAGTTGCTGAGCCAGTTTTAATACACCATCCAAATCTGTGGTGCTGACATTATAGTACTCGTCTGCGTATTTATGCCCAAAATTGTTCGGTATATAATCACAGGTAATCACGTAGTGTCCAAGTTCTTTGGCACGAATTATTGCAGGAACCTGAAAAAAGGAAGCACCGAGCATAAGTAACTTTTTTGACATAATAATTGCTCTCAAAAATTTTTCGGATAGTATTTTATCACTTCCGCGATCAACGTGGATTCGTCACGGGTTTCCAGGTTTCTCAGGTCCGGATGTTCCGATTTTCTTAATTCGCACTGAATGACGGTGACTCCGGGAACGGCTTCGCGGATTCTGCGTTCCAGTTCTTCGTAATTGTAAAGCCATTGGTGTCCCCACCAGCGAAATGAAATGTTGATGCGTTCCGCGCGGGTCTGGATAAAATCAAGACCAAAATTTTTAATGACGGGAGTGTTTTTCCAGTCCACATTATAGTATTCCGCCACCGTTTTATCCAGGTCGGGCATGGCAATACGCAGAACCCCTCCCGGTTTCAGGACACGCAAAAATTCCCGAATCGCGTTTTTCCCCTGTTCGACGGTCAGGTGTTCCAGAAAATGCTCATTGAAAATGAAATCCACACTGTCATTCGGAAAAGGAAGATAATGGCGCAGATCCCAATTCAGATCCAGACGCGTGATATTGTGGTCTGAATTATTGTCGATATTGATCCAGCCCTCTTTATAGTCCGTTCCACAGCCGATGTTTAGACGGATCGGTTCGGTCTGTTTTGAAAAAAGACGGCGGTAATGGCGAATCATCCATTCTTTACGCAATTTTCTGAAGATACGCGATAACCAACTCATAGGACTCCTTTCACGATCTCAATGATTTTATCGAGGACCTCGGTTTCGATTCCGTAGTAGAGCGGAAAACAGGCGATCCGTGAGGCGACGTTTTCGGAAATTGGGCACTTTTGATACGCCGGCAGGTAAGGAAGCGTGTTGAGCGACGGATAAAAATAACGCCGCAGGTGAATATTCTCTTCTTTCAATGCCGACATGACGTTCAGCAGGTCATCTTCGTCGCGAAAAACTGCGGGATAGTAGGCGTAATTATAGTTCGTGCCTTTAGGGAACTGCGGGCGTTCGATACGGTCGCCAAAGGCTGCGGTGTAGTAATTCGAAACACGCCGCCGGTCCTCAATGATCCTGGGAAGCCACGGCAGATTGCACAATCCCATCGCGGCCTGAAATTCGGAACCTTTGGCGTTTGTGCCGAGTGTATAGTGTGTGTCGCCGTGATGTCCGAAACGCTTGGCCAGGTCGATTTTTCTGTGAATTTCCGGATCCCGGCAAATGACACAGCCCCCCTCGATCGTGTGGAACAGTTTTGTAGCGTGGAAACTGCACGTGGAAATGTCTCCCCACGCGCACAGCGAACGCCCAAGATATTCACTTCCAACGGCGTGCGCGGCATCGTAGATCACCGGAATTCCGTGACGTTTTCCAATATCTTCAAGCGCTTCGGTATCACAGGGTATCCCAAAAACGTGGACCGCCATGATCGCGCGGGTCTTCGGAGTAATGGCAGATTCCACACGTTCCGGATCGATACAGAAAGAACGCGGGTCAATATCGGCGTAAACCGGCGTGCAGCGTTCCCAGAGAATGGCGGAAGTCGTCGCGACGTAAGTAAACGGCGTGGTGATGACTTCCCCTTCCGTGATTCCCAAACCGTGAAGAGCCAGCTGAAGCGCCAACGTGCCATTTGTTACGAACTGGAGGTACTCCGTACCAAAAAAATTGCGCAGTTTTTCTTCCAATTCACGCAGAAGCGGTCCGTTATTCGTGAATTGATGCGACTTCAGGATCTGCTGAACATAACGCTGAAATTCTTCCGCCGGCGGAGAAAAACTTTGAGTCACAAAAATGGGAGCGGAAAGAGTCACGCCTGCCTCCATTCGAATGGGAAAAGCGTGCCGTAACAATAACCTCTGGAAAAATCCACGCCGGAGTTTTCGGAATTGCCGACATAAAGTTCTGCAAGATCTTTAATGTCGTCAAAGATCCGTCCGGACTTATTCCCAATGACGACATACAGTGAATAGTTTCCAGGAACCAGATAAAGGTGCGGAATGTGAAATTCCACGACTCCCTCACCTGTCTGGGGATCGTATCCCTGGTTGGAAACCTGAGTACTGAATTGACAGATCGTATTTTCGGACGAATTTGCGATTCCAAGCATAATTACGGGATCTTTCTGGTCAGGATCAATACGGTATCCGATCCGGACGAACAGCGGCCCGCCATAGTCACAAAAAGATTTTTCCCCAAGAGTGTCCGGAGAAGTCCCAGCCCCCAAATTCAGTACTCGCCCCTGGCCGGTTCCTAAGCGATTGGTTCGTTCCGCGATCTGGACACCTTCTTGAGCTTTGAAATTATTCAGATACCGCCCGATCACGTCATCCGGGGTGCCGTCGTCGATGAGTTCTCCCTTTTTCAGGAGGATGGCGCGGGAACAGAGCTGGCGGACGGCGGCCATGTTGTGCGAGACGAAAAGGACGGTTCGGCCAGTGTTCGCCACGTCTTTCATCTTGCCGAGGCATTTTTTCTGGAATTGCGAGTCGCCGACGGAGAGGACTTCATCCACGATCAGGATGTCCGGGTCCAAATGTGCCGCGACGGCAAATCCCAATCGGGCCGCCATGCCGGAGGAGTAGCGTTTGACCGGAGTGTCGAGAAAGGCTTCCACTCCGGAAAAATCAACGATCGAGTCGAAATTCCGGTCGATCTCCTGTCGCGTCATGCCGAGGATCGCGCCGTTGAGGTAGATATTCTCCCGCCCGGTCAGGTCTCCGTGAAATCCTGCGCCGACTTCGATCAGCGCGCGAAGGCGTCCGTGAACCTTCATCGAGCCGCGGTTGGGGGCGATGATCTGGGAAAGGACTTTCAAAAGGGTACTCTTTCCTGCGCCATTATGGCCGATGATGCCGAGACGCTCGCCTTCTTCCACCTTGAAATCGATGTCGGAAAGTGCCCAGAAGTCCTTCGCGGAAAGTTCAGAGCGGCTTGGTCCAAAACCGGCAATGGACTTGAAAAACGCGGGAATCGCGTCGCGGAGGCAGTCGTTGAATTCGCCGCGATGGAACTTTTTCCAGACGTGATTTAATTCGAGTGCAACAGGCATTTTTTGAGGTTAGTTAGTGGTTTTGAGGGAAATTAAACACTGACAGTTTACTCGAAAATTTTTTCTGTGTCAAGGGGGATTTGGCGGATTGGGTAAATATTGAGTCAGGCAGTGTCGAGTTTGAGTGATTTTTGAATCGCGACGAAGAATAACGCGGCGAAAATGATGGAGATAAAAGTGGCGGCAGGAGCCGCGAATCCGAGATGGAAGAGAGAGGCTCCTGGGATGAGGCTGATCCACCACGCGAGCGGCACGCGAACGCCGAAAGTAGAGAGCAGATTATAGGTCATCGGGATGAATGATTTTCCACAGCCGCTGAACCACGCGCTCATGCTGAAGATGAAGGAGACCAGAACACAGTCGATAGAGAAAGATTTGAGGTAGAGGCCCGCTCCGTGGAGTACGGAGGCGTCATTGGTGAAGAGACCGGGAGCCGCTTCGGGAAAGAGCTGGCAGAAGAGCCAGACGGGGCAGGAGCAGCAGAGTGAGAAGGCAATTCCGACGGCAAGAGAGCGGTTTGCCCTTTCGAGCTGTTTCGCGCCGATATTCTGCGAAGTCATCGCGGCGACGGCACCGGCGAAGCAGCATGGGGGAATCATGAAGAATCCAATCAGGCGTCCGGCGACTCCGACAGAAGCGGAAGCGGTCAGGCCCATGGAATTGATGATGGCCATGATCATGGTGAATGAGACGGAGATGAGTGAGTCCTGAAGCGCGAGCGGGGTACCGACAGTGAGTATTTTCGCGACGGTGGGAGGGTGAAGAGTGAAATGGCGTCTCGAGATTTTGAAATCGAATCCTTTCCATCGCATGAAGGCGATGGCCATAAAAAAGCTGATTCCCTGTGAGATGGCGGTAGCGATTCCAGCTCCCATGGCGTTGAGCTTCAGGGCGCCGACAAACCAGAAATCGAGAATGACATTCAAAAAGCAGGCAATGGCCACGAAATAGACGGGAGTTTTGGAATCGCCCAGTCCGCGATAAATCGCGCTTACCACATTATATCCGACGATAAATGGGATTCCGAGGGCGCAGACGCCAATGTAGCGGGAAGCTTCAGGGACCGCTTCCGCCGGGACGCGGATAAGTGAAACGATTGAGGGGGTGAGATAAAGCAGAATTGGGGTAAGGATGATTGAAATGAGGAAAAAAAGAACGGCCATGGTACCGATGGACTGCGCGGTCCCTTCAGGATTCTTTTCACCTACGCAGAATCCGATCCGAACCGTGCCGCCAACGGTCATTCCCATGATTAGTCCCATGACGACGTGCATGAATTGGGCACCGTTGGCGATGGCGCTGATTGATTCCTTTCCTGAGTAAAAGCCAATGACAAAAAGATCAACCGCGCCGTAGAGCGCCTGAAGGACCATCGCGAACATTAGCGGAACCGCGAATTTAAACAGGGTGATCGGAATGTTTCCTTCGGTGATAGGGTTGAATTTTTCCATTGGATAAGGCGTTGGGAAAAGGGATGCTGTTCGTAAACGAGGACTGAATCAGCAGTGGGTGAAATCGGGGAGTCTTTTGGTTTTGGGCGGATTCAGTCAAATTTTGGAATCGCGAGGAGTTTCATTTCGAATTTTTCAAAGGAAGTCATTCCGCCAGGTTCATAGGCACGGGCATTTCCTGTTTTGGGGTCAAGCCAGTATGGCGTACCGTTGGGAATGTTCTCGAGGGAGATCTCCGCGGGCTGGTCTTTTTCGTTGAATAGCAGGAGGCAGTGGGTATCATTGAGGATGACGTGTCTCATTCTCAAGGCGGAGACGTTTTTTCCGGAGAGCTTGACCACACCTGAATTCGGGAAGTCCGAGACCAATTTCTTGATTTGCCGGACGTAATTCGCCTGATCCGAATAATTCCACGTGACAAGGCGTCCGTCCTCCTTAAGGCGTTTCATGATTTCTGACTCCCAGAATCCCTCCGGGACGGTATCGCCCATTGTCGGGAGAACGAGCGCGCGGTAAGTCATTCCGGAAAGGTGGAGGCCGTTCTCATCGACGGAAGCGTTTTGGAGTATCTGATCGAGCTGAAGGTAGTTGAAGTCGATCTGATTTTCGAAAAGGGGAACGCAGCATGAATCGGGGACTTTGACACCGTCAGTGAGTATGGCCGTGTGAATGACAGGTTTTCCGCTGTTGACCCAGGAGAGTCTTCGGCAGGCATCGGCAAAAGGCTTGAAACGGTCATTCCACCAGGGTGAGTTTGGTCCGACATCCGGCGGTCTTTCATCGTGGCGGGGCCCGCGAATCGAGTAGTAGAAGGCGTGAGGAACGAGAAGATTCTGTCCGCGTACGAGGACCCAGTTGGCGAGCCACTCAACTTCCTCAAAAGTCAGTTCGTGTCCATACGCGCCGTAGAGTTCGTTCAGATTTCTTGAACGGCCGAAATTGGTCATCGCGCTTGAGGCGGTTTTGGCGTTGGTTGAATGGTGGCCCCAGAGTGCTTTTGGTCCAGGCTCAACGTAACGCCAGACAATATCCTGTCCCGGAATTTGAAAAACTGCTTGGGAGGCCATATCGTCAGAATTGGCGGGGTGTCCGCAAAGGGCAATTCCGTGGTTTTCGCACCATTTCGCCAGCGGTCCATAGTACGTTTCGACGAGAATACGGTGAAGTTCCCGATGGTAGTCGCCGCGTCGGCGCGCTGATTCAGGGTGGTCGGAGAGCCAGAGGTCAGTCAGGTATGGGGAAAAATCGTATCCGAGTCGTTCGCTTACCTTTCGTAAGGTCTCTTTGTTCCCGGGAACGACTCCCCGGGCAGCACCGCGGCCGAGTTCAGAGGGTTCGTCCGTGAAAATTCCGATGACGGTCGAACCGAAAAATTCACCGAATTCCTTGAAGTATCGTTCGTAAACGAGTTCCTGGAAACAGGCGACAGCTTCCGGGTTCAAAATGTCTCCGGCAGGGGGAAGGAATTCGCGTACTTTTCCGGTTTCCTCGCCAAGATAGTGAAGACCGCGAATGACTCCGTTGGAGGGGCGTTCGTAGATAGCGACACGTTTTCCATTGGGGCGGGTTTGAACGGCAAGAAGATCCCAGAGCGGTTCAGGGTGAGCGAGGGGTTCTTCTCCTTCGGCTAATTCTTTCATGAAGAGTCCTCGAGCGGCAAAACGCGGGTTTCGGGCCACGACCTGGCCGGCGGATGAACCGGACGGGTACATTCCCTCGTCGTAGAGTAAAACGAACATTCCGCGTCGGCGCGCTTCTTCCAAAGCCGTACGCATCGCGGAGAGAAGTTTGGGCGACATCCAGCCGGTGTCTTCCGGAAGACCGATTCGGGGGTGAATCACGAATCCATAGACTCCATGAGCCTCAAAATCGATGATTTGACGAATGATTTCCGCGTCTTCCAGCGAGTCATTCCAAAACCAGAAGGGCATGAGAGTGAATGATTTCGGCGGATTGCGGAATTGGGTAAAGAATTCATTTTGCGGGATGGAAACGGCCAGCGGCTCCGTATCGTTTTCGTTCGCGCGCGATTGAGCGGCGGTCATACCGAAAAGGATAAGGGAGATTTCCATGGCCAGGAGTAAACTGGTCTTAATCGAAGTAATGAAGCGATGAAGGATGAAATGCGGAGGACGATTCATGAGGCCGGGGTTGGGTTGAAGGTTGAGTAAAGCGGAATTTGTTCGTTGGTAATGAGTTGAGTGAGTGAAACCTCACGCAGCCAAAATTCCATTTTACCTGAATCTTTTCGGATTTTCAAGCATTAAGTTGGAGTATCACGTAAATTTTGAAAAATAGTTTTCGGCTTTTTCAGAATAAAAAGCAAATTTTGTCAATTACCCCCTTTCTTTTTTTGAAAAATCTGGTATTCTGAAAATCACGGAGAGTAAATTTTGTTTTCAGGGAACTTCCCCAAACTCAAATTCCAGAAAATCGGATCGTTCAAAATTTTGCCAGCGTTCCCGGAAGTTTCATTTTTCATGACGTACGAAATTCCAGGAGCCTTGACAAAATTTCCCAAGCTCTCTTTTTCTTGTTGGAAGCGGTTTTGGAAGGCCCTTTATCTCCCTCCTGCCTTCGTTAATTTTTGAATTTTCCCCCCGCTGCTTTTTGAGAAAGGTGCTTTCATGAGAATATTTCTGTTTTTTTGTTTTTGGAGCGTTCTGTTCAGTTTCTTTCACTCGGGGCTGATTTTGGCTTCTGAAGTGAATCTGGCACTTGGAAAAACGTATTCTCTTTATCCGCGCCCAACCTATTCGCACTGCACGGATCCGGATGACAAAATTCAGCTCACGGACGGAATGACGACTCAAAATTACTTTTGGACCCAGCTTGGTACCGTGGGGTGGCAGAACGTTCCTTACGCGGTGATTACGGTTGACTTAGGACGGATTGAGTCCATTGGGCGATTTGAATTCACTACGGCAGCCGGCACCGCGGGAGTGATTTTCCCGCAGGCTGTTTTTGTTCACGTCAGCGACGACGGACAAACGTTTCGTAAAGCGGCGGAACTGATTGGCGACGATTTTTTTGTGAATGGTCCTCTGCCGGAAAAGTACGCCATTCGCTGTCTTAAATCCAGACCGGTTGAGACCCGTGGGCGTTTCGCTCGTTTTTTAATTCTTTCCTCCGGGCCTTTTACTTTTTGCGATGAGATTCGTGTTTTCAGCGGTGAAAAGCCGGCGGAGAAGATTCTGCCCGCGGGACCTGCTCTCGGCAGCGCGGAGGAGGTTTTCAAAGCGGAACGTCTCAATTTATGTTTAGCGAAACGATTTCGGGATGACTTTTCGGGAATTCGCGCGGCCATTGCTGCCTCCGGGATTCCCGCGGACGTCAAGACCGCTTTGAGGGGCAGGGCGGAAGAGATTCTCGAAAGGGCATCGGCGGGATTTAATTCACTGCCGCTGGATTTCAAGGCGATTCTTCCTATCGGCGCGGAACATTCGGAGCTTTACCAGGTTCAGGCGGAGCTTTGGAAGGCTGACGGCTGCGCTCCGCTTACTTTCGCGCGCTCCGGCATCTGGGATTTCCCGGATCGTTTTCAGTCTCCCAAAGGGCTTCCCGCTCCAGATATTTCTGTCACGGCAATGCGGAACGAAACGCGTCCGGCGGTTTTCAGCGTCTTCAACGCAACGCAAAAGAGACAGAATGTTCAGCTTGAGATTTCCGGGCTTGAAACGGCTGCTGACGTGACCGTTCACCGTGTTCTTTGGACCGAGACCCACGTTTGCGTGCCGGTTCCTTGCGCTTTGCCGGAGATTCAGGCGGAAATTCAGGAAAATTCCGCGAGGATTTTTTCGATTCCCGCTGAGCCGGGGCTGGTTCAACAGATTTGGCTTTCATTCAAAACGAAAAAGGACATTTTTACTGAAAATGAATTGAAAGCGAAAGGAAAAAAGACCTTTTCTGGAAAGATTCTTTGCCGTTGCCCGGAAGTAGCAGTGGAGGAGGCGTTTCCGGTTGAGCTGACGGTTTACCCGATGATTTTCCCGGAACAGACGAAGCTAATGCTTGGCGGCTGGGATTACTCGAACGGAAATGGCGCGTATAATGTGAATGAATTGAATCGTCCGGCGTTTCTGAGGCACCTTCAGGAAAGGCACGTGAACGCGCCGTGGGGCAGAAGCGGAATGCTGATGAACTGCCGGCGAAATCCGGACGGTTCCTTTACGCTGGATACGGCTGAATTTGATGATTGGATCAGGCAGTGGCCGACTGAAAGGGTTCGGGAATACTTCATTTTCATGGGGCTGGGAGGATGGTCGAGCAAAGTGACCGCGCGGAAGTTCATGGGAGCTGAGGTGGGTACCGAGGAGTTTCGTGAAGTGGTCAAAGAATGGCTGGGTGCCTGGCGGAAACACTGGGAGAAACTTGGTATTTCAACTGACAGAATCAATTTCCTGCTTCATGATGAGCCAAATGAATCCATGGAAGATCTTTCTGCGTTTCTGGAGTGGACGTCACTGATTCGTGAAGCGTGTCCCGGTCTGAAGGTTTGGGAAGATCCCTGCTATTCTGATTTATCCAAAGCTCCGAAAGAGTTTTTCGAAGCGTGCGCGGTACTTTGTCCGAATCGTCCGATGTGGCTGCGTGACGCGAAAACATTTGACGAATTTTATCTCGCGCAGCGCGAGGCGGGCCGTGAGCTGGATCTTTATTCATGTTCAGGACCGCAACGGCTCCTTGACCCTTACGCTTACTGTCTTCTTCAGGCATGGGACGCGGCCCGAATCGGCGCTCGCTCGTCTTTCTTCTGGGCAATGGGGGATGGAGGAGGCGTTACCTCGTGGAATGAGTATTTTCTTGGAAGGAATAGTTACGCGCCATTTTTCATTGATCCGAATGATCCGAATGTTACCGCTGGCCGACACATGGAAGCGATTGCGCTTAGCGCTCAGGATTTCGAGTACGTTGACCTTCTTCGGAAAAAAATCGAAAGCCTCAAACCCCATCATGCCGCCCGCGCGGAAAATATGGCGCGTGAGCTGGACTCACTAATTCGTGGCGTTCTCGCTCCGCTGGATGGAGCCGTCAATGCTAAAGCTGCTCTTGAATGGAAAACGGAGCGTGACCGAACGCTTGCGGACACGGCGCGTATCCGGATTCTTGAAATGCTGCTTGAGTAATCCTGACGAATGTTCAATTTGCCGCCGGAGCGGAAAGTTTGGGACTGGTTTGAAATTTTCGTAAAATTCTCCCGGAACTTTGGCCTGATTTATTTTCGGAAACTTTCGAGTTTCCCCTGTTTTCCAGCGCGTCCGCGGCAATTTCCCGTTCGGGCTGCTGTCAAAACTGATTTCCAGAGATTTTTCCTTAACACAATTCGTTTTTTCAATTTCCTCCCTTTAAATTATTGGATTGAATGTCATGTCTGATTTTTTCAAAAAAAATGTTTTGTTTATTTCCAGAAAGAGTGCCTCGCGTACTTTTTTCCTTTTGGGAATTATTTACCTGGCGCTGCTTCCTGTTTCCGCGCGGCTTAACGCGGCAGAAACACCCGGAGCTTGGAAAGTCGTGAAACGCGAAGATATTGCCAAAGTCTGGTCTGGGAATCCCGTGGGGTTTGATTTTGTCCAGCATGGCGATTTTTTGTTTATCGCGTTTTACGACGCGTCAGACAAAAAAATGGTTTTGGGCCAAAAATCCCTCACCTCATCCGAAGCAGCCTGGTCTTTCAAGAAACTCCCAACCGCGATTGGGTGGGATTCGCATAACAACATAAAATTGGCTTTTGACTCGGAGAATGTCCTTCACGTCAGCGGGAATATGCACGCGGTCCCTTTGATTTATTTTCGGGCTTCCAAACCGCTTGACATTCACTCGGTCGAAGGGATTCACCGGATGATTTCCGACGACACGACGAAAGAGGCCCTTCTTAAGGGACGTGAAAACCGGTGCACGTACCCGCATTTTCTTAAAAACGCCGCTGGAGAGCTGATTTTCACATACCGTGACGGCGGAAGCGGCAACGGAAGTCAGATCTGGAACATTTACGATACGAAAACAAAGGCTTGGCGTCGTTTTCTTGATGTCCCGATGTTCGACGGGGAGGGGGAGTGCAACGCGTACTATCAGGGACCAAAAATGGGGCCTGACGGCTGGTACCATGTGGCTTGGGTTTGGCGCGACACACCTGACTGCGCGACGAATCATGATCTCTCGTACATGCGGAGCAAAGATTTGCTGCATTGGGAACAGAGCGACGGAACACCGCAGATTTTGCCCGTTACCCGATCCAACAGTGAGGTGATCGCGCCTCTTAAAAATGGGCAGGGGCTTCTCAATCCTCATGTCCGAATCGGGTTTGACGCGGAAAAACGTCTCGTCATCACGTATACGCGGTACGATGAAAACAAAAACAATCAGTTGATGCAGGCAAGATTGGAAAAGGACGGCTGGAAATACTATCAGACGACAGATTGGACGCACAGCTGGGTTTTTTCAGGTGGAGGGTGCATTCCGACAGAACTTTCCTTTGGCGAGGTGCAAGCGGTAGATGGAAGGATTCAGCAGTACTGGAATCGGAAACATGAAAAATCCGGTATGTTCATTTTGGATCCCGTCTCCCTCAAGCCGCTCGAACGCGCTCCGGCCCCGCCCGCTCTTCCGGGGGAATGTCTGAAATGTGAAAATCCGCAGGAGAACCAGCGCCTTAAGCGTGCCTCACTCGTTGACGTCAATGATTCGGACAGAATGTTCCTTTTCGCGTGGGAAACTCTTCCGGTGAATCGCGACCGTCCTCATCCGGTTGTTCCGGAACCCAGTACGTTGAGAATGTTCATTCTTGAAAGATAGTTTTGAGACCTCTGCGTTCAACTTCGGCCCCTCCTTCGGGTACGGCGGGCCGAGAACCGCGGCGGAGGCTGGGGGCCGCGCGAATGCGTAAAATTGAGTTTCCCTGCCCGCTTTGTCAAATGAAAAAATTGCCAGGCCCTTTGCCTCATTATCCTCTTCTGCGCCAGGACGGCACGAAAAATGAGGCAGGGGGGCTTTGTTTTTTAAGAAAATTGCCGTGCGCGAAACAAAGTCCAAAAATCTTCCACGTACCGCGTTTGGCGCTTTCCTCAAAGAGGCTGCCGGGAGGTTCAAGCCTGCTCTCTGGAAAAATCTTCTTCGTCTTAACCCAAAACTCCTTTAAAACCAAAAATTTCGGTGGGATTTTCTTTCTGATTTTCCACCGTTTTCTTTTTCTTAAAGACATTTTTTAAACTTTTTGACGCAAAG
>JAFQUP010000179.1 GCA_017408405.1 Thermoguttaceae bacterium | reverse complement strand
TCCCTCATCTGAAATTTTAAATTGCGAAAATGGAACCCACTCTTTTTCTGGTTCCGCGAATCTTTACTCCCGCTCAACGTTTCTCCGCGTCACTGATCCAGTTCTTCCCAGCGTTCATAGAGTTTTTCCAGTTCCTGCTGAACTTTCTCCGCTTCCCGGGTGAGCTGAATGAAACCCGCTTCATCTTTTTGGAAGAAATCCGGTTCGGCAAGACGCTCGTTAATCCTTTCCATCTCAAGCTCTTTTTCCTCGATCAGGGCAGGAAGTTTTTCCAGCTCCAGTTTCTCCCGGTACGTTAAGCGTTTTTCCGACACTCCCGGCTTTCCGCCTGTTCCAGCCGGACTGGAAAAGCGATTCGAAAATTCAGAAGGAGCCGATTCCGGCGAAAGTTCTTCAGTTTTCTGCTTCGCGGCCTTTTCTTTCTCCTTTTTTTGAGCGCGCGCCAGCCGTTCCGCTTCCGCCTGTTCCTCCTGACGGCTCTGCTCAAACCAGTCATCATACCCGCCGACATACTCCTTGACGCGCCCATTCCCTTCGAAAACCAGCGTCGAAGTCACCACATTATTCACGAATTCACGGTCGTGACTCACCAAAAGCAAGGTACCCGGGTACTGCGAAAGTTTTTCCTCAAGAAGATCAAGCGTCTCCATGTCCAAATCGTTCGTGGGTTCGTCCATGACCAGAATATTCGATGGTTTCGTGAACAGTTTGGCCAAAAGAAGACGATTCTTCTCGCCGCCGGAGAGAAATTTTACCGGCATTTTGGAACGTTCCTCCGAAAAAAGAAAATCCCGCAGGTAACCGAGAACGTGCTGCTTCTGCCCATTGATCGTGACGTGGGTGGAACCGTCGTTCACGTTGTCCAAAACCGACTCTTCCTCTTTCAGAGCCGCGTGAAGCTGGTCAAAATACGCGATTTGAAGCTGCGTCCCGTGACGAATGTCTCCGGAGTCCGGTTCAAGTTCACCCAAAAGAAGACGAAGAAGCGTCGTCTTCCCCGCTCCGTTGGGCCCAAGGATCCCGACCCGGTCCCCGCGCATGACCTGAGTGCTCAGCGAATCGACGATTTTCCGCTCTCCATCTTTTCCCTTAAATGAAAACGAAATTGCCTTCGTTTGGAGAACCAGACGCCCGGATACCGCGCCTTCCTGAATCTGAAGTTTCGCGACTCCCGGATCCTTCCGAATCAGTGCCGCGTCTCGGCGCATTTGCTTTAACGCGCGAACGCGTCCCTCATTTCGCGTCCGGCGCGCCATGATTCCCGTCCGAATCCAGATTTCTTCCTGCGCGAGTTTCTTTTGAAAATGCTCAAGTTCCTTTTCCTCCGCGTGAAGACGCTGCTCTTTCCGCGCGAGATACGTTTCATAGTCGCAATCATAGCGAAAAAGATGCCCTCGGTCAAGTTCCCAGATGGAGGAAGCGATTCGGCGCAGGAACATTCGGTCGTGCGTCACGAAAATGACCGTCTTTTCGTACTTGCGCAAAAATTCCTCAAGCCAAAGAATAGAGTCGAGGTCAAGATGGTTCGTCGGCTCATCCAGAAGGAGAACATCAGGTTCCGCCACGACCGCCCGCGCGAAAAGAACCCGGCGTTTCTTGCCTGCCGAAAGCGTGCTGATTTCCGCGTCTCCGTCAATTCCGATCTTCTGCAAAATACTCTCAACTTTCCGTTGAGACTCCCACGCGCCGCTGATTTCAAGCTCATGCTGAAGCCGGTCCATTTCCTTTTGAAGAGAATCCGCTCGGCGAACATCGCCCGATTCGTACGCTTGGGCAATTCCCGAAGTCACCTCGCGATAGCGCGAGAGAAGCTCCCCATCTTTTCGAAGGCCCGAAGTAATGATGTCCCCGACTCGTCCCGTCAAATCTACCGGAACCTGCTGCGTCAGAAGCGTCGTCTGAAGTCCCTGGGAACGAGTGATCTCTCCCGAATCCGGAGGGAGTTCCTGATTCAGAATCTTTAAAAATGTGGATTTTCCCGCGCCGTTACGCCCAATCAAAGCGATTTTCTCTCCCGATTCCACGGTCATGTTGACGTGATCAAGAAGCGGCGGGTAACCAAGCGCGAAATGAACATCACGAAGAATGAATTGAGCCATATGCGACGTTAAATTTCTGTTAGGGATAAAAATTGAATCGTCAAATCTCCCATTTCTGGGCACTCTTTTCTTTAAGTATACCAAATTTTCCTTATCGCGCAAGACAGGGCAAAAGAATTTTTCCACTTCAAACTTCCCCAATCCTTTCCCGCCCGCCTTGAGCTTTTCTGCCACCTGCTCTCCCCCGTCGGTCAAAGGAACGGCGAGGAGGGTGAATCAGGGATTGGTGAAAGCGGAAATAGTTTGAGAATTTGATGAAAAGTCCGCTCTATCCGCTCTGGGAGACCTTGAAAAAATTGAAAAATCGGGTAAAATGAGAATTTGAATGTTTTCGGAAGCGGTCGCGCGCTGGTTTCAGAAGATCAAAATTTCATTTGGAGGTTTTTCAATGGCGTTGAATATTTCCTGGTTTGACAGTTCAAAGGACGATATTTCGGCTCAGATGACCCAGTTGCGGAAGTTGCTTAGTCCGCGCGGAGACGTCGTTTCGGCGGCTGGTCAGAAAAAAACGATCGAGATTTTCGGCGAGGCTTTGACTCCTCAGCAGGTAGTGGCGAAGATTTGCCGTGACGTGGAGGAGAAGGGCCTTGAGGCGGTTCTCGATTACTCCAAAAGAATTGACGGGGCGGATCTTAAGCCGGAGGAACTCCGTGTCCCCATGGAGGAATTGGAACGCGCGCATCGCGAGGCGGACCCTGCCCTGATTCAGGCGGTTCGAAATATTAAGGAGAATATCGTCGCTTTCCAGACTGCCCTCCTTCCTCAGGACGTCACGGTTCCCAGGAATCACGGTTCGCTTCAGCAGCGTTACCGACCGATGAAACGCATTGGAATTTGCGTTCCCGGCGGCGCGGCGGCCTATCCTTCAACGGTCCTCATGACGGCCGTGCCTGCCCAGGTCGCGGGAGTGGAAGAGATCGTCGTCGTCGCTCCTCCGACCCCGAACGGTGCCTTTAATGCCGACATGTTGGCGGTTTGCTGGGAAATCGGCGTTCGTGAGGTTTACCGTGTCGGTGGGGCGCAGGCTGTCGCCGCCATGGCTTACGGGGTGGAGGGGTTGCCGAGAGTCGATAAAATTGTCGGACCCGGGAATCTTTTCGTGGCGTTGGCGAAGAAAATGGTTTACGGTGAAGTGGACATTGATTCCATTGCCGGACCGAGCGAGGTGGTCGTCATCGTCGATCGAACCACGGACACGAGATTTACCGCTCTGGACCTCATCGCGCAGGCTGAGCATTCGCCAGGGGCCAGCATTTTGATCGGGCATGAGAGAGACGTGCTTGAAAAGGCGGTTTCGGTACTTGAAAAGGAACTGAATCGCCTTGAACGGGGTGAGCTGGCGCGGACCGCTATGGAAAGTTACGGCGCGGTCATTCTCGCGAAAGACGAAGAGGAAGTTTGCGAATTGACCGATCAGATCGCGCCGGAGCATCTCCACATCGCGACGGATTCCGCCGCGGAAATGGAAGAGAAAATTCGAAACGCGGGAGCGGTGTTCCTTGGGAACTTTACCCCGGTCGCGGTCGGGGATTACGCCGCGGGACCGTCGCACGTCCTGCCGACCAGCGGAACCGCGCGATTCGCGCATGGCCTTTGCGCCAATGATTTTCTCCGTTCGCACAGCGTCATTCATTTTGATCGTGACGGACTCAAAAATATGGCGGAAGATATTCGCGTCGTCGCGACAAAGGAAGGGTTGACCGCCCACCGA
Organism: Thermoguttaceae bacterium; assembly: GCA_017408405.1. GTDB lineage: Bacteria > Planctomycetota > Planctomycetia > Pirellulales > Thermoguttaceae > RGIG3701. The sequence goes on along the minus strand of JAFQUP010000179.1, from coordinate 8,250 downwards.
CAGAGTGTCGTGGAGCGAGTGGAGGATTAAGGGAACTCCAAAATTCTCAAAACGCGCTCTTTTTCCGTTGCTGAGAGGTTGGAGGAAGGCATCTGAATTTCCTCTTTTGAGAACGAGCAAGATATTTGCGTCAGGAATTTGAACTCTCCTGGCGCTTTTTACTTTTCTGACACGGGGAAGTCTCGATTTTCGCCATTGCCGGAATTTTCTTTTTGCGGCGCGTTTGGAGAGTTCCTCCTTTTTTCTGTGGGAGCGGTTCGTGCCGACATTCTCCCAATTTCTCCCAAATTCCAGCTGAGAATTTTCCCAAAAAAATGGACAAAATTGGTGAAAAAACGGAGGAACCCCCTTGCGCAAAACGTATGGATCGGTTAAAATATTTTTATTGTCGGAAACCATCGCGCGCGTTCAGAGCCCGCGTTTAGTTGATTCCGTCCCACCTGATTCTTTAAAATTCCTTCATGCCTCAAGGAGAAAAAAACATGAAATTGAGTGAATTGACCCGCCGATCCTGGTTAAAAAACGTTGGTCTTGGTCTTGGCGCGGCCGGAGTTGGTCTGAGTTTGAACTCTTCAGATGAAGCGCGCGCGGATTTCGTGACGAAAAAGGTCGCTACCCGCGGCAAGGAATACTCTGGCGAAGAGGCTGTTCCGTGCAAATTTTCGAATGGTAAAGTAATTCGTCCCGCGTCGGAGATTCCGACGATCAGCGAGACGGACGTTTTGGTCGTTGGCGGTGGTCCAGCCGGTTGCTGCGCCGCGATTGCCGCCGCCAGAGCCGGCGTGAAGACGACGCTTGTCGAGCGCTACAATCACTTCGGCGGTTTGGCCACGGGCGGTCTCGTCGTTCATATTCTCGGCCATTGGACCAGAACGCCGGAAGGAGAAAAGCTTCAGGTCGTTCAAGGTCTTGGCGAAGAGATGATGAAGCGTCTTGAAGGCCTCCCGAACGGTATTTGCGATCGTCAGTTCGGCCGAAACCCGACGGTGGATTCCGAAGTCTACAAATATTTGCTCGTCGAGATGATTACGGAAGCGAACATCGAGGTTTTCCTCCACAGTTGGGCAATTGATTCCATCGTGGACGACAATCCGGATCCGAAGACGGGCAATCCGGTCGTGAAGGGGATTCTGATTCAGACGAAACTTGGTCCGCACGCGATTCTGGCGAAGCAGGTCATTGACTGCACGGGGGACGGAGACGTTTTCGCGACCTGCGGCTGCGCGCACACGCGGCGCGTTTACCATATTGGACTTCCATGCCGACTTGGAAACGTGGACAAAATCAAGCCGGCTCCCGGCACAAAAGTTCCGGGGCACCTGCTTGGCGGAGTCACGCCGGTGAAAGGAGTTCGCTGGGTGAATATGGGCGGACCGGATTCCGACGGGCTGGATGTGCGTGACCTGACTCGACTTGAGCTGAATCACCGCAAACAGATTTGGAAAAACTATCTTCAGGTTAAGAATACGCCGGGCTGCGAAGACGTTTACCTTTTGGAAACGGCCCCGCAGATTGGCGTGCGAATTACCCGCGTGATCGAGGGAACGGAGGAACTGACTCTGGAAAACGCCAAAGCGGGAAAAACCTACGATTCGTGCGTCGGGTACGGCGGTGCCTGGGGCGGGGATCATATCGGGTGGCAGATTCCGTATGGAGCGCTTCTCTCGAAGAACGTTGAGAATATCTTGACCGCGGGACGCTCCATTTGCGGCGCGCCGGGAATGTCGGAGCTTCTGCGCGTGATTCCCAACTGCTGGGTTTCCGGACAGTCGGCGGGGGTCGCGGCTGCTGTTGCCGTTCAAGCAAACTGCACGGCACGTGACGTGAATCTCAACGAAGTCCGAAGAATTCTGAAAGAACAGAAGGTTTACCTTGGCTAAATCCTGATTCCCGGTTCGCGGAACGCGTGCGCCTTAACGCCGCGTGTTCCGTGGAGGCTGGAAGCCGCGAGGTTCGTTTTGCTGAAAAAGACGTTTCCCAAACGGAATATTCAGGCTGAAAGTCTCGAAAGCCTCTGGAGAATCACTATTTTCGGAGACGGAATGTTTGGGGAACTCTGAAATTTTCGGTGCTTTGAGCTGTCGGAAGGTTTGGGAATCCCGAAAATTTTCAGAGTTCGTGACGCTGAAGCCTTGAACATTCAGACGGCCGCGGAGAGTTAGCCGTGCCGGATTTTTGCTCCCGGAATGATTTTCGTTTTGGCGCGATTAAGCCTTTGGCGCGATTTTTTTATTTTTCCGGCGTCAGACTTTTTAGGGGTAAACGCCGGAGTATTTTAATTTCTTGGCCCTCCCGCCACTCTCAAAATTCCATGAAAAATTCATTTTCAGTTTTTTTCCCAAAGCGGTTTTGCGCGGGATATTTTTTATTTTGGTTTTCGGAACTTTTTCTTTTGCTGACACTTTCTTTTGGGCTGAAAGCGAGTGAGATCCGCGCGATTCCGGAGGACACGCTCCGAAGCAGTGCCTTCCTTTTCTCTGTTCAGGATGGGGATTCGCCGAAATGGTGGTCTTCCGCGCCGGAAAAGTGGCAGCCATTTCAGAATGCTCAGACCTGCCGAACGGCCGCGGGAAAGGGGTTTGGTTCGGAAAAGCTGGTTTTTGATTTTGAATTTGTCGGTCACGGCGGGATCGAGTATCTCGCGTTTGGCGCGGATATTCCGGAAATTACGGAAGAACGTTTCATTGGGATTCGGTATGACCTGAAAGAGTCCAATGGGCAGCCGCTTCAGCTCCCATTTAATCTTCGTTTCATTGACCCTTCCGGGGAGTGTCATCAAATTCCTCTGAACCATTCATCCAATGGCTGGCTCATTGGAAGGATTGATTCCTCGGGCGGCTGCTGGGGAGGAGACCGGGACAAAACGCTTCAGTTTCCCTGTCGATTTGAATCGGTGACGATGGACCGGAAATTTGACGGTTACGCGGTGAAGGGGCGGCTTGAGGTTGAGGACATTCGCTTTTTTACGAAAAATGAGATTCGTCCGATGATTCACGTTGAGCTGGCGGACGAGGAGTTGCGCGGTGGAACGAACATTTTGCCCGTGTCCGGCGGCTCGGCACGAAAGATTCGCTTTCGTTTTTCGGCATTGGACGAGTTTAAAGAACTTCCGCTTTTCGTGGAGATTCGCCGCGTGAGGAATCCAAATTTTTCTCTCGCGGATGATGAGGATTTGAGTGAGGAGACAGTCAGCTCCGATTTGGGGCCGAATGATTTTCAGAAGGTGACAGTTCCGGTGGCTCAGGGAGAAATTGAGATTGAGCATGGTGTCCAAAGCGGGTTTGAGAGCATCATTTTCACGCCGATTCTGTCAGAAAACGGCGTGGAAACGATTGGTCAGCCGCTGAAATTCTCCTTTTCCGTTCCGTACGCGGATTCGTCTCCCGAGATTGGCTCGCCGGAATTTCGCAACCGTTGGTTCGGCGTTTCCACTCACGCGAATATCGGGTGCGTGGACCGACTTTCTCTCGCTGGATTCGGGATGATTCGTGATGACTGCGTTTGGCGTCACATTGAGAAGGAAAAAGGAGTTTATTCTTTTCCAAAATATCTTGATGAGTACGTGAACCGGACGCTTGAGCTGGGGCTTGAGCCTTTGATCATCATCCTTTACTCGAATCCGCTTTACGATGGGGATGATTTTCCGCATACGGAGGAAGGAATCGCGGCTTACTCGCGTTACGCGTCGGAAGTCGTTCGTCATTTCCAGGGCCGCTGCCGATATTTTGAGGTTTGGAACGAGTGGAACGGGGCGTGCACGATGAATCACGCGGCGCATACCGGCTCCAATACGCCGGAAAATTACGTTCGTCTTCTCAAGGCCGCGTCGAAAGCCATGCGTGAGGCGAATCCGGATATTTTCATCATTGGAGGCGGAGGAGATCACTACGTCTACCACAAAAAGCAGATTCAGCGTGAAATGGAGCTTGGCGTCATGAAGTACTGTGACGCGTATTCGATTCACCCGTACATTTATCCGAAAACGCCTGAAAGTGAAGGGTATCTCGAAAAGATGAAAGAGATTATTTCGCTGATGCGTGAAAACGGCTGCGAAACTCCGCGCGTCTGGCTCACGGAACTTGGCTGGCCGACGTATCGAGGATTGCGTTTTGACTCGGAAAAAGAGAATGCGTCGGTGAATCGAGAGGAATTTTCCGCCCGAATGTTCGTCCGGTACGCTCTTGAGTGTCGAAGTTTGCCGGAGATTGAGCGTTTTTTCTGGTATGATCTTCAGAATGACGGGATGGATGCCGGTTTTAACGAGCATAATTTTGGAATTCTTCAGAATCATCAAACCGGCTGGCAGCCGAAAGCCGTTTATTCCGCGATGGGAACGCTCATTCGCCTGACGGCGGACGCGGAAGTTTCACTTTGTTCGGAGCTTTCGACAGAAAAAACGCGGGTTTGGAAAATTGTCCGAAAAGATGGAGAAACGATTCTTTGCGCCTGGACGCTCGAAGAAAATGAGACAGCGGTTTTTTCCGGTGGAATGAAGATTCGGAAAGTGCTTGGGCTTTACGGAAATGAACTCCCGCCCGAAACTCGATTAGTGACGCCCCAGCCGATTTATTTCTGGCTGGGCAGGTAACGGTCAGAATTGGAGTGGAAAAGTCACGCCATTTTCCGCTTCAAGGAAAGATTCGTTGCGTTCCCGGGTTTTGGTTTTCTGTTTTTAATACTCAATTTGTTTAATTTAATTCTATCCATGAAACGTTGGCTTTTGAAAATCGCGATTTTTATTCTGTTGGTTTTCCTGCTTCATGCCGGCACGTTTTCTCCCGCGGTTCTCGAAGGAGTTCGTGCCTTAAGTCCATTCCTTTTTCTCGCGAATTGCGTGACGGGAACGTTGGCGTCTTTGGGGATTCTGGCGATTTTGGCCGGCATTTCGATTCTTGGTCTGAGTATTTGGAAAAGACGTTTTTTCTGCCGCTGGATTTGCCCGGTTGGTTTCCTTCAGGACATTTTGCGTTCTTTTCGTTCCCGGCTGGTCCATTTTTTCCATTTTTCCTGTTCTCCGCGTGGTTTCCGCCTCCGTGTTTTTCAATACGCGGGCCAGATTTTGGCTCTCTCGACATTCGGAGCGCTGGTTTTTGGCGGATTCACGTTTCTTTGGATGGATCCGCTCATTCTTCTTGATGGTTCGCGTCACGTGAATTGGTGCCGTTGGTTTTTGGGCGGGATTGGGATTTTCGCCCTGCTCTTTCCGCGTCTTTGGTGCTTTTTTCTTTGTCCGTGCGGCGGAGTTCAGGAAGTCCTTTGGAATTTGATTCACCGCGCGAGGAAAAAAGAAGAGGCGCTTTCCTCTTTTTCGTCTTCAGGGATTTCCCGACCGACTCCGCGAACGTCCGGTTTGCCGTCAGAGGAAACGGGAGTTGAGAGTAAATCAGGAACGGAAATTGAATCGAAAACGGATTTTGCGGAGTCTGAATTCAGTGAAGCCGTTTTGGAATCAGAAAATTTTCCTGAAGCTAAGGTTTCCTCAGAGTCCAAAGTATTTTCAGGTTCAGAGTTTTCCGGAGAACCGGAATCCCCTTTGGAATCGGGGGCATGTTTTTTGTTGCCGAATCGACGCCAATTTTTTCACGCGGCCGGAATTCTCGCGTTTAGCGCGGCCGGAATCATCTTCCTGAGGCAGTCAATGAAAGTTTTTTTGGCGAAGGTTTCCGGAGCAATTTCCCTGTTTCGTCCTCCTGGAGCACTTCCGGAGGAAAAATTCCTCACGCGGTGTTCACGCTGCGGAGCGTGCGCGGGAGCGTGTCCGACGAAACTCCTGAAAACGATTGATGACGTGTCCGATTTGCGTCTTTTCGGAACGCCGACAGCGGATTTCACCCCCTCAACTCCTGAGGATCGGATTTTCTGCGACGAATCGTGCGCCAAGTGCGGTGAGGTTTGCCCGACGGGCGCGTTGAGGAAATTCAGTCTTAATGAAAAACGGAACGTACGTTTGGGCAAATGCGAGTTTGACTACTCTCTTTGCCGTCGGTACTACCAGATGGAATGTTCGATTTGTCTTCAAAGCTGTCCGTTTGAGGCACTTGATGAAGTTTGGTCGGACGAAGCGTACGCGAAGATTCCTCGCGTGATCGCGGAACTCTGCGTCGGCTGCGGGAAATGCGCGGCGTTTTGTCCGGGAGAACCTCTCATTCAATGGGATGCGGAGTCCAGTTTCGTTTCGGATACCGAAAATATCGAAAGCACGGGCAAGAAAGCGTTGAGGATCGTGCCATTTTCTGATCCGCGGAAGAAATCATGAAGCTGAAACTCACTGCGGTCGGGTGGTGAAATTAAAAAAGGTATTCAGATTTTCCTGAATACCTTTTTTTCGCGGATTTCGGGGACGTCAGGATTCATTCACTGCGTTTTTTTGTTGAACGGCGCAGAGAAAGAATCCCAAATCCGGTAAGGAGAAGAATCCACGTCGCGGGTTCCGGGACACTGGGATCTTCCGGATTAACGGGGATTCCCTTGAGGCTGAGGAAACCGGCTTGGTCCATGGTGAAATTTCCCGCGAGGTTTCCGGAGAGAAGGTCATTCAGACCGTCCCAAATGAGTGAGAAATCGCCCGTTTCACCCTGAAAAGAGTCCGTCGTGAGAGTGATGGTTTCGGAGTCGGTGTCGAAGAAAAGGAGTGAATTCAGGTCCATGGCGAGACTTTCCAAATCAATGGAAGCATCGCGGAGCGCAAGGATTCCGGTCTCTTCGATCACGAGGGCGGAATCGGCCAGGTCAAACGAATTGTCCGCGAAGGTCAGCGTCCCTTCCGCGATGGTGATGCCGCCCGTGGAGGCGTACGCGCCGGTGAACGTCTGGTTTCCCTCGCCGGTTTTGACCAGGTCGATGTTTCCGGTGACTTTCCCGGCGTAGGATTCGCTCTTCCCTTCCGGCACGCGGAGCGTCAGTGTGCTGGCGTTCGAGGAGGAGTTTTTGAGGACGGCCCCGGAAACGGTCGAGGAAAGACCGGCGATCGGCGTGTTCGTCAGACTGAATCCCGCGAGATCAAGCGAGGCTTTGGCGTGGCTGATGGAAACGACTCCCGTTCCCAGCGCGTCGTTCGCGCCGAGCTTGGCGATCGCTTTGTTTTCGTCCCCAATGTTGAGGTTCGCGCCGATATTCAGACCGCCGGAGAAGGAGTTTTGGCTGTTCGCGAAAACGATCGGCCCATTGTCGCCGGAGATGCCGAGTTCACCAGTCCCGGAGATCACGCCTTTCATCGTGTACGTGATGTTTGACCCGCCGCGGAGCGTGCCGCCGTTTTCGGTCAGCTCGATCGGAAGGGTGAAGTTTTTCAGTGAATTGAGGTTTGCGTTGAACATTAAGGTCCCGCCATCCAGGACGACTCCGGAGAATTTGCTGAAACCGTCTGTCTTGGCGATGAGTTTTCCGCCGGAAACGCCGATCTTTCCGGTGAAATTATTCGTCACGATGTGGAACGAATTGCAGTTCCCGCCGGTAACGTTGATGCCGTTGAGCATGAAGACGGTATCCTTTGCCGCGGTGGTTCCGTTCGCGAGAGTGAGGTAGAGCTGGTCGGTCCCTTTTCCGCGCCAGTCGATGGTCCCGCCGTCAGCTTCGATCGAGATTTTGTTCAGGTGGTCGGTACTCACTCCCGTGACGGAAAGGGTGCCGCCGTTGAAGGAGTAGTTGGCGTTTTTCGCCGCGTCGTTCAGTGCGGAGACCTGGTAGAGCGTTCCGCCGTTGAGGATGAACTGGTGCGCGGGGATGGGCGATTCGGTTTCGGTGAGGGAGCCGGGGACGGCATCGATCCTGAGCGTCCCGTCATTCACGGTCGTGGTGCCGGAGTAGAGGATCTTTTCGCCGGTGAGCGTCTGCGTCCCTTTGCCGTCTTTCGTGACGTTCAGTGCGCCGGAAAGTTCGCTGGCGTAGTTGAGGTCCTTGCCTTCCGCGACGTTCAGGGTAAGGTCCGCAGCTGCGCCGGAGTTTTTCACGACGGCGAAAGTGTCTTTTTCGGTGGAGATCAGACCGCCGATCTTTTGGCTGAAGCCTTTCAGATCGAGGGTGGAGGCTCCCTGTTCAGTCGCTCCGATGACCGTGACCGGACCGGTTCCGAGGGAATTTTCCGCGCCGGCCTGGACTTTGCTCTGGAAGGGGCCGTTTCCGCGGTTTTTCTGTGTGCCGATGACCAGTCCTCCGGAGAAATCGTTGGCAGAATTCTTGAAGACGGTCGTTCCATTGTCGCCGGAGATGCCGAGTTCGCCGGTCCCGGAGATCTTTCCGGTAAAGACGTGA
>JAFQUP010000178.1 GCA_017408405.1 Thermoguttaceae bacterium | reverse complement strand
TATCGACCATCCGCGGCCCTTCATTCCCACCAAAGATGCTCTCCCTCAGCCGCTGGATGTGTCAGGGTAATTTCCGCAAGGACTGACCTTAAAGCGGATCTCGTACAAACGGCCTTCCGAATCATTGCCGCCTGTGCCGACAGCACTTCCCCGCACGGCCTCTTGGACCTGGTAATTATCGTAGAAAGTAGAAAAACATATTCAGGCAGAAAACAGCAGAAAACATAAGAAAGTTGGCGCGAACAGAATTTCGCGCCGTGATCACAGATCTCGTAATGAGCCCGTCGGTTCATTTACGAAGTTCAGAGCAAAAGACTTCCGAATTTCGTTTTTTTCAGAAAGAAATGGATCCAACCTTAAGGAAGTATTCCAAATCGAAAGACTCACCGGCCTTGCAGGTGATCGGCCCTTCGTGGATCGGACTGGGGATGATGCAGTAATGTCCTCCATCCAGAATGTAGAATCGGGACTGTTCCGTCCCCTTCACGACGACGAACCGAACGCCCTGGCCGGATTTCTCATCGCGGAAGTCACACCACGAAGCAGGTTTGGCACGAATGGTTTTCTTCGTCTCGCCGCCGTTTTCGCAAGTAAGTCTAAAATCGCGGACCGACTGGTTCATCCTCAGCGAGAGTCCCGCGTATCCGCCCCATCGAATGCTCAACGGAGTGCGGTCAAACGTCAGATCCTCGTTTCCAGCGGTGAAATGATGCCGGAATGAGATCGTGTAGTTCCCTTTTTCATCGGGAGCGGAAAAGACGACGACACGGTCTTCCCAAAGACGGGTAACGTCCGCCTCCCGGTCGTCAAAATACCGCAGCTTCATCGTCACCGCAGCCGACAGACCGTCAATGTCCGCGTCCCAGGAGACGACTTCCGTCTTTCCGTTGGACGGTTCCCAGTAATTCACGCCGTTGATGAACTTCCAGCTGAACCAAAGCCCGGTATGCCACGGATGGTCTTTGGGGCGAAGATCCGAAATAACGTGTCCGTTCGGCAGCGTGACCGGATGAATGTACGGTTTCCCTTCCGGAGTTTTGATGACCTGTTCCCAGATGACGGTGCCGTCTTTGACGAGTTTGGCACCATTGTCCGTTTTGACGCACTGATAGTCCGCCGCACAAACGGCAGAACTGAACATCGTGAACAGAATTAAAAGGAAATTTCTCATGGAATTCACACGCAAACAGTTTGGCAAATAAAGCCTGGAGGCGGCCGAAAATGACCGCGCTCCAGCTTTTGGATAAAACGGACTGCGCATTTTCCGGAACTACAGCGTCCACGGATCACGCATCGGACGGGAAACCAGCGCAATCTGCTCCGGAGTCGGGTCGACCAGCTCGCGTTTCACCGGATCCCAGACGACTTTGCTCTTTGTGCGGACGGCAATGTCGCTCAGGTGCGAGATCGTGTCGCTTCGGACGGCATCCTTGAGGTTGGAGACCGGCGTCCTGTTGAAACGGACAGCATCGATGAGGTCCTGCGCGTGTCTGTTCGTGGCGACCACATGCGAATACGCCCGGTCCTGATCGGCAGCCAGATCGGGAGAACTGGTTCTCAGACCGGCACGGTAAACTTCGACCCAGGCACCATCTTCACCGATAAATTTGGTCGAATCACGGTTTGCGGCGGCGAATTTCACTTTGACGTCGCCAAGCATGATGTTCATGTCCCAATCATAAACGGTATTGTAGAGCGGGCCGCCGATCTTGCCGGTCCCTTCCACAGTCACGAGGCCGGAGAGGTCTGCATCGCTTCCCCAAACCATGATGTCGAGCGGGTGCGCGCCCCAGCCGCCAAGGTATCCGATCGACTGGTCGTAGATCCAGTACGTGCCCGACGGTCGGCAGCGGTCCGCACAGTACGGAACTTTCGGAGCCGGACCGAGCCAACGTTCGTAGCCGTCTTCGCCAAGATCTTCCGGAATGGGACACGGTGTTGGATCTCCGCCAGTTCCGCCGTTGGGAGACAGGACCACGATCTCCTTCACCTTGCCGATTTTTCCCGAACGGACCAGCTCACAGCCGATCTGGCAGTTTGCCATGGACCGCTGCTGCGTTCCGTACTGGAAATG
>JAFQUP010000177.1 GCA_017408405.1 Thermoguttaceae bacterium | reverse complement strand
GGCACGATCTCCGGATTCGTGTTTGACGGCGTTTCGGTCGAAAACTGGGATGGAAGTCTGATCATCGCGGACACGACGTTCACGGGCGACTATTCCGACGCCGGTTTCGTGGTGGAAAACTGGGGTGAAATGATCCTCGAAAACGTCAGCTTCACCGACATTTTCGCCGACATCGACCTGACGGAAGACGAATGGTACGGAATGGACGGATACCGCGGATACGCTATGGATCAGAAGGCGGAAGACTCCGTGAATTCCTTCATCGTCATCGACAACTGGGGCGATATGGAAGTCAAGGGCGTTGAGATCACCGGCACGAACGTGACTTTCACGACGGACCGTCTCGATAATTTCGCCGAGCTGGATCTCATCACAAACAACGTCTATTCCACGCTGACCGTGGACGGTCTGCTTGCTGCCGAAAACACGCTGAATGCCGAAACGAACCGCGGCGATATCTCCGCCTTCCTCTACGGTGTGCGCAATGAAGGACTCATGACCGGCGCGAATATCATCATGTTCGCGAATGCCGTCTCCACCGCGTGGGACACCCGCTTCGCCGACATTGAAGAAAACATGGAAGAAGGCGTTTACGGGATCGCGACCTACATCAAGGACGTCGAGCTGACCAACGTCACCATGCTGGAAAAACTCTACGGCTACCGCGCCGATTTCTACATGGCGAACAGCATTTACTCCAGTGCCGATGCCGAGTTCGTCCGCGGGTTCATTGAAAGTGCCGAAGTTGATGATTACCTCGCTCCGAACCTTGATTTCGCGGCTCTCGAAGACCTTGAAGCGATCTTCCCGTTCTTCGATGCCGATACCAACACCTTCGCGAAGAACGATGACGGTTCCTACGACTTCCGCATGTGGCTCGACTCCGAAATCGTCGATACCGGCGACAATGATTTCTCCGCTGGTCTGACGGTCGACGTCCTCGGAAACAATCGTTTCAATAATAACATCGTGGACCTCGGCGCGGTCGAATCCAACGCCCAGAAACTGACCATTGACGGCCCCGTCGCGACTCCCGAAGGCACCGACACCGCCATCCTCACCTGGAACGAATCCGAAAACGCTACGGGTTACGTCCTCCGCTACTACACCGCGAAACAGGTCCCGCCGACCTTCTCCGAAAGTGACTGGACCGAAGTCACCGGCGATTCACTGGATGACCTCCAGCACATCATCGACGGCCTTGATCCCGGTACTTACGTCGCTTTCCAGGTCATGGCACTCGGCGACAATCTCAGCTGGATCGATTCCGACTGGTCTGAAATTGCCTCCTGCTTCACCAAGACCCCGCTTCCGGCCCCGACTCTCGTCCCCTCGCTGGAAAGCCCGCTGGCCATTGACCTCAGCTGGTACCTCATTCCCGGCGCCTCGAAAGATGTGGCGGATGTCCCCTACACGCTCGAATTCTGCGAAGGAACTCTCGAAGACTTCCAGAACGGCGCGGAATATGAATGGACCGCCCTGCCCAACGAGTACACACTTAACGTGAACTACGCCGTGTTCCGCGTCTCCAACGCTCTGGAAGGCGTGACGCTCGACTACAATAAAACCTATCTCTTCCGCATTAAGGCCAACGGTACCGGAAACTTCGTCGACTCGGAGTTCACCTACGCCGAAAAATCCACCGGCGCCAAACTCATCGCGCCGGAACTTACCGATGGCGGACGTACCGACTCCACCATTACCGTGGAATGGAATGACACGGCCAACAAAGACTCGCAGATTAAAACCTACGAAGTCCGTTACCGCCTCGCCGCCGCGGAAGGCGAAACGAATGAAAACGAATGGAAAACCATCAAGCTCCCGCTCGGTGCCAACGTTGACTCCGCTTTGGCTGATAACCTGAAAGAAAGCACGAAGTACGAATTCCAGATTCGTGTCCTTGGCCAGAAAGTCTACAACAACTCCGACCAGATGGCCGACGACTCCGAATGGTCTGACCTCTTCACTTTCAGCACGAAGGACAAACTGGAAGCTCCCAAACCGACCGGAGACGGCCTCAGCTCCACCGAAATTACGGTCAACTGGGGAGCTGTCGATAACGCTTCCGCTTACTCGGTCGTCGTGAAGGATTCCGAAGGAAACGTTGTCGCGGAAAAAAAAGTCGAGGAAACCTCCGCCAACTTCGACGGACTTACCCCGGATACCAACTACACCATTGAAGTTACCGCGCTCGGAACTGGCGAATACATGGATTCCGAAGTCGGTTACGCTGACGCCGGAACCTGGATCAAACTCACCGCGCCGGTCATGACGCAGCACAACAACTCCGAAAATCACGTCACCATGACGTGGGAAGCGGTCCAGAACAGCACGGATTACCAAGTCCTCTACAGTCTCACCGGTCCGGATGCTGACGATTTCGCAGCCATCGAAGAAAACGGCCTTTTCGTCACGATCACCGAAGGCGAAAATGGCGGTCTGAATATCGAAGACATTGAAAAAGTCCGCGAGATCTGGTTCAAGATCCGCGCGCTGGGCCAGGACGGTGTTTCCGAGACTTCCGAATGGAGCACGGTCTACGTCGGCAGCACGAAGGGAACGCTCGTATTCTCCGAAAACGGCCTGACCGCCGAAGGGATCAGCACCAGCGAGATCAAACTCACGTGGGATGCTGTCGCCGGTGCGCAGTCCTACAAAATCAGCTACAAAACAGGGAACGGCAACGAGCAGTGGATCACGATCGACGATCCGGAAACCACGACCACCACGATCACCGGCCTCGATGACGACACGCTCTACGACGTGACCATTCAGGCCATCGGCGACGGCGTGAACACGGTCAGCTCGGCAGTCATTAACGCGAACGCGACCACATGGCTCCAGCTCGACGCACCGTCCCTCATGATCGACCGTGACGCGATCACCGACACGACGATCACCGGTTCCTTCACCCCCATTGAATTCGCGACCGGCTACGTCGTGGAATTCAGTGCCGACGGCGGCCAGACCTGGACCGAAGCAGCGGTCGATAACACCGCGCTCACGTTCACCGCGAACGTCGAGCCGAACACGACCTACATGTTCCGCGTCATGGCGGAAGGTTCCGCTCCGGGCGAAGTGACGGTCAGTGAAGTCACCAAGATCTCCGTCGATTCCGAATGGAACCAGTACGGCGACCGCGTCACCTCCCTGCTTTATCTCGCAACTCCGGAAATCGAAGCGGAAGTCGCGGACACGCAGAAGAGCGCGACCATCACTTGGACGGCAGTCGAAAACGCGGAAGCATACGAGCTGGTCCTCAAAGATGCCGAAGGCAAGGAAATTGGCAGATGGACGCTCACCGAAACCGAAAAAGTCGTTGACGTTGACCCGAACCGCCAGTATACCGCGACGGTCAAGGCGCTCGGAAACGGCGACAACATCAAGGATTCCGAAGAAGATTCCTGCGATTTCGAGACTGAAAAGCTGGCACTTGGCCAGGTCGAACTGACCGCAAAATTCAACGGTGCCGATGACACAATCATCGTCAGCTGGAACGAAGTTGATGGCGCGGCCGGATATGAACTCAAATATCAAATCGAGGATGGTGAATGGGAAACCCTCACCGTGAACGAAGGCGAAACGTACGTTACCCTTGAAGAAAATGAATTTGAATGGAACGCGCTCCACAAATTCGAAATCACGGTCATCAAAGATGAAGACTATGAAGGCGAATCATCCGACACCGCCGAAGTCACCACGCCTCACCAGCTGGCACTTCAGGCCGTCGTCCTGAAACAGCCGAGTGACGACGCCCTCACCACCATTCCGGCAACGGAAAAATGGGTTGATGAATGGACCAACGTCTATCTCGAAATCTGGGTTGAGGACGCTCTGAGCCTCGCTGAAGGCCGCAACATCGAATTCCAGGCCGCTTTCGACGATATGTACACGCTGGAATCAACCGAAACCGCGGAAGGAATTACCCTCGTCAACAATCAGGATGGAACCTGGACCGTCACGGTGGAAGATTACGCGGCTGCCGCTGGCGCGGATATGCTCGTCCGCCTGAAGCTCGTGGTCAATAACGGAAACGGCGTTGACTGGGAAACTCAGGTCAACGAAGAAGCCTTTAACTTCAAGGGTGACGCCATTGATACCGATGTCTACGCGGTTCCGGGCGACCTGAACGATGACGGAAAAATCCGAATTGGCCAGTTTGACGATGACGACGCCAAATTTGACGAGGAAGTGAGCAAGTCGGAAAGCTGGGCGGACTTTGATCACGATGGCGATGTTGACCTCATCGACCGTCAGTGGATGATCGACAACAACTACAAGAAATCATGGGAAAATGGCGATTCAATCATCTACCCCGAAGACGCGGTTGAAAACGGTCCGTTCAATCTGGGACAGGTGACGAAGAATTCGACCACCGAACCGACCCCAACCACGAACATCAGTCTTGAAGACCTTCCGGATGGAAAAGTTTTCGACGTAATGATGGAAGAGGAAGAAGAATACTTCAACGCTCCAATCGAAGCGGATGAAGCCGATCCGATTCCGGTCGTGAAGGACGCAAACACCCTCACCGACAACGCGGTGCGCAACGCTCAGGAAACGGCTCAGCTGGAAGTCCTTCCGGAAGGCGAAACCGCGGAACTCAAGGCTCTTGACTACCTCTTCGGAATCGAAGAAGAACGTTTTTTCGCGTAAAACAGTCGCAGCGGATTGGTTCTGAGGTAACGATACCGGATACCTCAGAATCGCCGACTGTTAAGAAGATACCGGTAGAAAAGATCATTAAGTGTTCTTTCAAATAACCTGAAAAGCACTCTCGTGAAAACGGGAGTGCTTTTTTCATGGAGAAAGAGTTTTTCAAAGAGAAACTCAAAAAACCTTTTATCTTTTTTCAATTAAAAACAGAAACTCCTGATTTTTCCCGTCATCATCGCGCAGCCATTCATTCGTCCACTTCATTCCAGCCATAACGTTCTTCCGATAATCAATCCTCAGAAGCTGACGAAGCTCTCCCACAGAATAAATCACGTCCCGCAGTTCCTCCATCGTCGCGCGGCCTCCCGAACTATACGACAGAAGAATCCATGGGACCTGCGCCTCCCGCAACAGCCTCTCAATCGCCTCAAGCGCGAAGAAACGCCCCGTCTCCGAATTCCGCCGAAATTCCTCAAACACGGAAGCGGACTTTACGTCTGACGAATCCTCCCGACGCAACGCCTTTCCGAAAAGCCGAGGACGATCATTAAGAACAAGCGTCGTCCAGAAATGATAGTAAGCGGCATATCGTACGCGGGAAGGAGGCATTTTCTCATTATTTGAACCATAGGGAGGATCAAAATACGCGAGATCCGCGCGAATTTCAGGAGTCAGGGCAAAAACATCACGGCGGATAACCTCGTGTTTTTCCGTATTGACCCAAAGATTAGGAATACGTAATTCAAGTTCATTGAAAGAGCGCGGAGACCATTTCCGAAGGTAGGAAGAAAAATGCCCAAGCGTACTGTCGACCCGGTCCAGCGCGAGCATCAGAGACGTTAACGCCACCGCCCGCGAAACAGGATCCAGCTTCAATCGGTCGATTTCTTCACGAATCCCGTCAAGTTTCCGCGTATTCTTTCTCTGAAATGGTTTCTTGTCCAAAAAATCAAAAATAGGCAGCCCGCTCTCCGACTCCTCTGCTCCGCCGTAATGCTCCGTGAACCATCCGTCACGAGGCGGTACCGCGTTCAAATGCGCAATCAGTTCCGCGTACTCCTCCGGACGGCGAATATTCAGCAGCCAGCACTGGCCAAAAACCTCCGACCATACGGATAAATCGCTTGAAACGGTCTGAAATCCGCTCTGCGCCAAAGCCTGAGAGACGCGAGTCGTTCCGGAAAAAGCATCCCATACCCGCCGGACCCCAAGCGGCTCAATCACGGAAAGAATCCGCGAAAGCAGCAGTTTCTTTGATCCTGCGTACTTGATGCCCTGCGTCTGCATGAGATACCCCTTTTCACGCTCAAACGGCCTTTTTCATCTTTTCATACGAAAGTTTCAAAAGTTCGTTCGGCGAATATTTTTCACAGTACCCTTTATTAAAGATCTCCAACGAGAACGTCCCGGCAAACCCAATCTCCCGCAGCGTGCCGCGGACCAGATCAAGTGGCGCGGCCCCATCCCCGGGAAAAACCCGATCCCCGTCTTTCAATTCCAGCCTGGGAATCCCCCCCGGCCAGTCATTCCAATGGAAATTCGTCATGATTTTCCCATTCAGCTGACGGAGAGAAATAAAATCATTACCGCCGCGAAACAGATGATAAACATCAAGCAGCAGTGACGCTTCCGGGTGCGCGGCCTCCGTCACGACCCAAACCGCGTCCGACAGTTTGCTCAATGTCGGCCCTGCTCCCCAAATCTCAAGCTGCGGATAAACCTCAAACTGCTCTCCAAGTTCAAGAATTTCCCGATACCGACACGCAATCTCCGAAAGTGAAACATCATTCCGATGAAAAATTCCAGACGGCGCGGCCGCGAAACGCGAACACCCAAGCGCCTTCATCTGCTCCATCCCACGTTTCATCGCGTCCAGTGCTTTTTTTCTTTTATCTTCTTCCGGAACTCCCCACTGAAAAAAATTAATCCCGCCAACAACTCTCATTCCGAAATCATCAAGCCGTTTCCGAATTTCAGACAGCGTCTTTCCTTCTTCCAATGCCTGATCCAGATCTCGAAACCAAATCTCAATATTTTGGTATCCCGCTTCATGAGCAAGACGAATCTGTTCAAAAAGAGGCAAACCGTAATGAATAATCGTCGCGGTATTCAGAGCGATTCGATCCTCATTCGGATTCCTTACCTCACGATCCTGAGCTAAAAGATTTATGTCAAACTCACCGACCGAGCCAAGTCCAGCCAAAGCAAACGACGTTTTCAAAAATGTTCGCCGATTTTTCATAAATACTCTTTCATAGTTAGTCCAGACTAATTCTGGAAAATCAATTCCTGATGAAAAATTCTCTCTTTAACCTCCTGTCACCAGCGCGAATCACTCGTCGCGGCAGTACTAATGAAAATATTTCGATAGTACGAACAGGCAGGACCGCCGGAATGAATCTGAAGTCCAATTAATCCCTCAAGCGGTATTTCGGCATTTTCCTCCGTAAAATTGACCGTTTCAACCCCATTAAGGAAAAGTCGGACATTTTTGCCGTGACAAATGATTTCGTATCGATTCCAGTTATTCGGCTTCCAAATCTTCTGAAGCAATTCGCGGTCAGGGACCTGAAGCATTCTGTTACGCCGTGACTCATCGTAGAGATGTCCCCAGTAACCGCCGTTCGATGTCATGTCCGCCTGGTATCCAATCATTTCATGATTATTCGGAATACGAACGGATCTAAACTGAATTCCCGCGTTTCCGTCCTTTTTCTCATTGTTCGGGGCATCAATAATTTTGCACTCAACTCTCAAATAAAAATCACCAAAAGTTTCTTTTGTCGTGAGAAACTGATTTCTGTCCACTCCCGTCTCAAAATTTCCCGCGACAATGGCACCATCTTCAATCTTAAAAACGTCCGCAATCATTTCCCAGCCGTCAAAATCTTTTCCGTTGAACAGTTTCCTTTCCGGAAATTGCTGATTGAAGTGCGGAACAATTTCCTCAAAACGCGCACGATCTTCTGGTCTTCCTTCCGTGAAAACATACGCGTTGGAAATCATCTGACGTTTTTCCAGCGGTGTCATTCCCATCTGGCGAAGAATCCGCAGGTATCCGCGAATTGCCCGCGTCCTGAATTTACTTTCCGGCAGGATAACAATCAGCCGAGCCAGAGTTGGCGCCGCGTCCGGAGAAACCCATTCTCCGAGCGAGCGGGTGACCTCATCAAGAACCGCAAGACCCGTTTCTGAAGAATCATTCGCGTACTTTTCAGCATATCCTCCCAAGACTTCCGCCGCTTTTTTACCGCCGACTGTCCCGATCCACCGAACCAGTTCAGCCGGTTTCTCCGCGTAAACTTTTTCCAAAACATCAATCGTTTCTGATTTTTTATCTGATTTTTTGCAAATAATTTCCATCGCGGATTCAAAAACCGCTTTGGGATACCGTCCCTGAGAGGCAAAAACAGTCGCGAATTCCGCGATTGTTCCAGGCGTTGAATCCACCAGCCGCGCGTAAACGTTCATTGAAAGAGCAATGACTTCCGGATCCGAATCTTCTGTCATCACGTGCTTCACCTCATTCCAGAGAGAAGTCAGCTTTTTTTTACGCACGACTTCCAGAATCGCGAGACGCTCCGTTTTCGGAGTATTAGGGGAAATCAGGCGATCTCTCAGTTTTTCGGAAATATCGTCCGCGCTGAGATTGGAAGCAGCGGAAATCGCGGCTTGGCGAATAGTCTCATCATCGGAGGAAAAAGCGGCCAAAAGAGCGGAAAACGCTCTTGAATCTTTCAGGCTGCCAAGAGCCTGAAGCAGAGCAGGGCGCGAAACCGACGAATGTTCAAGAAGTTCCAGAAGCGGTTCCGTCAATTCCGCTTTACCACTAATTCCAAGTGTCGCGAGTACTTTGATCTGTCTTTCAGGAGCAAGATTGGGAAGTGACTGGACGGCCAGTCTCAAAAGTTTTGAAGAATCCGTTCGCGCGAGAATAATCTGGGCACCGCGAAAATCCGCGTCATCTGAGGATTTGAGCAGATTTTGAAAAAGACTTTCATCGCCAGTCACAAGAACCTCATTCTGTGCGGCAATTCGTGTCGTGGGAACGTCAATTTCAGCAAGACGGACGGAACGGAACCATTCAGCGGCTTTCGCGGAATCCGAGGTCTCTTTCGCGGCAGTAAAAATACCGTCTGCCGCTGCTCGGGCAATCGCTAAATCCGTATCTCGAATCAGGCTTTGAAGCATCTCGACAGCATCGGGAACACCCAATTTCCCAAGTGCCAGACAGGCTGAACCGCGAATGAGTTCAGAATGGCAATCACACGCGGCAAAATCGAGAATCCTCTCAAGCGATTCCATATCGCGCATTGTGCCCAGCGATCCAATCGTTCCCGCGACACAGGACTCATCCATGGCATCCAAACCTTTCCGCAAGGAATTCAGTCCGGCACGATTCGGGAGATTTTCAAGCGCGGTACGCGCCACAGTATTTAAACGCGGATCCGCCAGCATCATTTCCAGTTGCGGAAGTTTACTCAAATCTCCGGTTCTCACGGCCTCAAACGCACTCATTGATTGAGCGTGAAGTTCCTCTTGAGTCATCTGAATCGGAACATTCGCGGTCTGAACGGCCGCCCCCGTTTCCGAAGCGGATTCCAAAACAGACGTTTCCGCGGCAATTGTTGGCAAAATAAGGCCAAGATTCAGAAGAATGGCGTATTTTGAAAATTTCGTATGTTTCACGAGACTAACGTTTTTCATAAAATTCCTCAATAATTCGCGATTTTCATCCTTTAACGTCTTTTTCGGGTAAAATTTCTGTTCAATCCATTCCTGTCCGTTAAAATCCCTTATGCCGCGTACTTCAAAAATCTTCATGTTCAGGAACTACGATCGCCAGAAAACACAGAATTCTGAAATCCGCTCAGGCAGAATTTTGTGGAATCAGAGAATCCACGGCTCACGGCTAGCCCGAACCCGAAGGCGATTTGCTTCGTCATCGTTAATGAATGATTCCGTTTTCGGGTCGAAATTCAACTCGCGCCCAAGCAGCCAACTGAGCGCGGAGACGTGGCACGCAATGTGCGAGGAGCGAATCACGTCCGCGCAGCAAACCGGTTGCTGACGACTTTTCACGCAGTCGAGAAAGTTTCGCACGTGATCCCGCGGGTTCGTTCCCTCAATGTCTCCGTAAACGCCCTGGAGTGAGTCATTGGATAGCAGCATTTTTCCACTGTCACCAGTTTCAACCCACCCTTCAGATCCTTCAAAACGAACCGGGCAAGTTCCCAATCCAAGCCATCCGTCTGGGCGCATGACGAGCTTAACGCCATTTTCATAAATCGCGAACATTCGATCACCTTCCGCCCAAAATCTGACAGGCGTAGTTCCGTCCATTCCTAACGCCCACTGGCAGAGATCTACGGTATGCGCCCCCCAATCAAGATGTCGGCAGCCTGAGTCAAAATCATACTGCCCGCGCCAGGCTGACCAATGGCTTTTTCCAATGCCGGCATACGCTTCATTGAAGGGACGCCACGGAGCAGGGCCAAGCCAAAGGTCCCAGTCAAATTCGTCACGATCTGGAAGCGGCTGCTCTGGAAGCCATTTGGTTTCATGGAGCAAATAATAAATCGAAGCATGAACCGTATGAATCTTTCCGAGCTTTCCGCCTCGAGCCAATTCGCACGCGTAACGGAAATTTCGCACGCTTCGCCGCTGAGTTCCGCCCTGAAAAACCGTACCGTAAAGTTTCATCGTTTCTGAAAGTTTTCGGCAAAGATCAATGGAAATCGCGCATGGTTTCTCACTATAGATGTCTTTTCCTGCCCGAGCCGCGTAAATCGAAGCGTGCGCGTGCCAGCGATCACCGGTGGCGATCAAGACAGCATCAATATCCTGACGCTCAAGAAGTTCACGAAAATCCCGAAACATCGCAACGTCATTCGTCCCCTGCGCCTCTTCGGCCTGCGCTTTCACTTTGATTCGTCGAGTCCGCGCCGTATCGGCAATAGCCGCGAAACGGACATCCGGCTGATTTAAAAAGAAACCCAAATCGTAACCGCCGCGATGATTGATTCCAATGCCTCCAAGAATAATTTTTTCACTGGCCGGGACGGTTCCATCCATTCCAAGTACCGAAGCCGGAATAAAAGAAGGAAAAATCAAGATTCCCGATGAAACGACCGAGAGTTGGGCCGAGTTTTGAAGAAACTGACGCCTGGAAAGTCTGGACTTTTTCATGAAAGACTCCATGATTGAAGTTGAATGGAAAAAAAACCGTCATTTTAACTCAAGTATAGCGTACTGCCGCAAAAAGAAAAGGGGTAGTGTACTCTTTTTTGAAAAAAAGAAATTAAAATCTTTATGTTTTTTTCAATAAATTTCTGACACGATTTTTCCTCATTCGTCTTATTAAAAAAAAGAGTTTTTCCCCGAAAAAATCTTTTAATCGCGGATTCCAGATTGACTTTAAATTTTTTTGGAACATAATACAAAAAATTTATTTAATGAATGATTAAGAGAACCTTCCAAAACCGCTTTCCACTGAAAAAAGAAAGTTTGAATTTTTGAAAGCCCCAAAAGATTTCACGCGTTCGGAAATATGCGAAACTTCCGAATGCCCCCTCAAAATCAATTGTCCGTTTTTGAAAATTCAAGTTTTGGAAGCTCCCCCAGTTTTAAACGATCCGTTTGGAGGAAGACAGAATGTTTTGGATCTGCCGAAAATGCTACTCCCTTTACGATACTGAAATTCAGAAATGTTCGCATTGCGGCGGGATGGAATTTATCCAGAAAACACCGGAAAACCAGGCAAAAGTCTCCTCGCCGGCTTCATTCACTGATTCCGCTTCCCCTTCTTCGTTCACCAAGTCCAAAATTGGGCAGCCCAATCAGGATTTGAAAGAATTGCGTCGGGCAGAACTTTTTATTCAAAAAATGCAGAAAGAGGAATTTGAACGCCGAAACCGGGAATACTCGACTATTTATCCGCGTTTACTCGCTCAATTTCAGGAAGAAATGCTTGTTTTTCAAATTAAAAATAACGAACTTAAAAAATTCAAAATCCGATATCTAATCCTTTTTGGGATCTCTTTTATGTTGCTATTCATTAGCTTGACAGTATTAGCGGCTTTTCTTAGAGTTCGTCCTGAAGAATTCATGGGTTTCATGATTATTTTTGCTGTTCCTCTCTTTTTCGTCATGCTCTTTTTCCTTCACAGGACAAAAACATTCAAGGAAAGCAAAAAAGTTATTCCGATTCCTCAAGCACCGCCTCAGACTCCCCCTTTTCCGGATACGGATGACGATTTTGAGCGTTATTTCGAATACTGTCCTAATCCTCCAACAGGAAAAGAGTATTTT